>JAXJSP010000040.1:0-1893 GCA_036310005.1 Acutalibacteraceae bacterium
AACACAGACCTCCTTGTAAAATGGTGTTACCAAATACAAGGAGGTCATTTTTATGTTTAATAAGAAAACCAAACTGAAGCTCACGGACTTTGAGTGCAACCTTTTAATCAACGGAATGAACGAGTTCCGTAATATGCTTCTTTCGGACGGTATTCCCACAGAAGAAGTTGACGAACTGCTCCTTAAAATCATCAACAAATCCGAAAGATAAGGAGTGATACTATCCAGTCCATTTTCTCACTCCTTCGCTGTGATTACATTCTATCAGAAATTTGAATGTTGTTTCTTGATTTTTCGTGCTGCCGGATGTTATGAATTTAATCTTTGCCTTTATGCCGACATTACCTAAATTATACGAAATTACTATTGATTTTGCAATTTAATTTTGTTATGATAGTTGTACTTGAGTTGAATGATTTTTGGGGAGAGTTATAATGAGTATTTTTACGGAAAACTACAAAAAAGAACTTTTAAAATATGAAAATTATATTTCAAAGAAAAACGAGGTCACAGATGTTTATAACGGAGTATATGACCGATATAAGAATCCCGTTTTGACCAAAGACCACGCTCCGCTTATCTGGAGATATGATTTTAATGAAGCGACAAATCCGTATTTTATGGAAAGACTCGGCATAAATGCAGTTTTAAATGCCGGCGCAATTAAACTTAACGGTAAGTATTATCTTGTTGCAAGAGTCGAGGGTAACGACAGAAAATCTTTCTTCGCTGTTGCAGAAAGCGACAGTCCGGTTGACGGGTTTAAATTTTGGGATTTTCCTGTTCTTCTGCCCGATACACAGCCGGAGGAAACCAATGTCTATGATATGCGTGTAACACAGCACGAGGACGGTTGGATATACGGTGTTTTCTGTTCCGAAAGCAAAGACAAGTCAAACCCCGATTTATCCGCTGCAGTAGCACAGGCAGGTATTGTGCGTACAAAAGATTTAAAAACTTGGGAGCGTTTACCTAACCTTAAAACAAAATCTCCTCAGCAGAGAAATGTTGTTTTGCATCCGGAATTTGTAAACGGAAAATATGCTTTCTATACTCGACCACAGGATGATTTTATTCAAACAGGTTCGGGCGGCGGCGTTTGTTTCGGTTTAGCCGACAATATTCTTAACGCAGAAATCACACAACAAGAGGTTGTTGTAAGCCCGAGACTCTATCACACAATAACAGAGTCTAAAAACGGTGCGGGCGCAGTCCCGATTAAAACTGAAAAAGGCTGGATACATATTGCTCACGGAGTTAGAAATACCGCCGCAGGACTTCGTTATGTAATCTATGTTTTTGCAACAGATTTAAATGACCCTGCAAAACTTATTGCATCTCCGTCAGGAGTGTTTATATGCCCGCAGGGAGAAGAAAGAGTCGGAGATGTTTCAAATGTTGTCTTTACAAACGGTGCAATTGTTGACGGTGACAAGGTTTACATTTATTATGCATCTTCGGATACGAGAGTTCATGTGGCATCAACAACTCTTGAAAAACTTATAGACTATACTTTCAATACCCCGTCAGATGCTTTGCGCTCCGTTGACTGCGTAAAACAAAGATATGAACTTATCGAAAAAAATCTCGAAGTTCTAAAAAATATGTAAGAATTGAATTTACAATCAATAATACCCTATGACTGCAAAGTCATAGGGTATTTTTGTATATTAAAGATTTTTTGTAATTTCATCATAAGCGCTCCAGGCAGCGTTATAGTAAAAACGGTGTCCCTCGGGACCGATGACATGGCGGCAAACACCTATATGCATTAAATAAAGAAGAATTCAAATATTCTAAAATGGGTGAACGATTAGCAAAACAGCGAAACCATTTCGCACATGGAGATTTAGATAAAGAGTTTATCGATGAATCTCTTTTAGATTTGGTATA
>JAXJSP010000041.1:0-36588 GCA_036310005.1 Acutalibacteraceae bacterium
CGTTTGCAAAGATGAGAGCGTAAAAGAAAGAATTGATACTCTCTATAAAAACAATCGATTTAAACTCGAGCCTATACCTTATTTTAAACCGAGCATATAAAAAAACACCTTGTAAAACAATGCGTTTTACAAGGTGTTTTTTGCTTATTTTTTCTTTAATATAATGGCAATAAAGTTTAAATATTTGCAAGCGCCGGCGTCTATTGCCTTTTTGTCATTTGCGGAATATTCATTATCGCACTTTATCCAATCGTTCCAACATTCTTCATTACTTTCCATTTCGTGTACAGACACAATTTCGCTGTCTTGTGACTTTGAAACGATGTTCTTCCAATACTCTATATCGTGAATGTAGTCTAACTGTTGAGGTGTCCAGGATAATAACAACTCGTTCGGAATATTATCATGGCAGTCCTTTTTCATTCCGGGAACTACGATATAAATGTAACCGCCTTTTTTAACAAAAGGCAAAAGTTTTTCATCAAGAAAAGCGGTATCTCTGCCGAAATAATTGTAAGAGTCGGTGCTGACAACCGCATCAAAAAATTCTTTCTCAAATTTAAGGTCATTCGCATCTGCTTTCACAGCAACGATTTGCTTTTCGCTAAGTCCCATTTGTGCAAAGAATTTTTGATTTTCTTCAGGCTCGCTCCAAAGGTCAGCCGCATAAACTTTAAAACCGTATTCTTTTGCCAGAAATACGGATGTTATTCCCTGTCCGCTGCCTAAGTCCATAACCACAGAACCTGTCTTGATTTTGTTATCGAGCATAAGTTCTTCTTCGAGTTTTAAAGGGTTAGGTCCCATAATTTTACTCTTAATTAAATCATTATCGTACTTTTTCGTTTTAATATATTCCATTCATATTTTCCCTTTGTGCGGATAAAGTCAATCATTTATTCCGCTTTAATAAGTTTATCATATCATAAACTACAAAGCAAAACAATATAAAATGTCATATATTTTTTGTCGGATAAGTATCCAAAATTATTGAAATTTAACCTGTTTGCTGTATTATATTTATAGAGGAAAGTGTATTGGCAAAGTATTTGCCGATGAGATATATAAAATCAGGGGGAGTTTTTATGCTTAAAATTGAACACTTAACAAAAATTTACGGTGACAAAAAAGCGGTCGATGACCTTTCGTTACATATTAAACCGGGCGAAATTTACGGGTTTATAGGTCATAACGGAGCCGGAAAAACAACAACGCTGAAAGCCTGCTGCGGAATTTTACAGTATGACAGCGGCGAAATAACGGTTGACGGTGTCTCAATGAAAAAGGAGCCTATAACCTGTAAAAGTAAAATCGCATATATACCGGATAATCCCGAACTTTACGAATTTATGACAGGCGTTCAGTTTTTGAATTTTATAGCAGACATTTTTAAAGTCAGCACGACCGACAGAAAAGAGCGCATAAAAAAATACGCAGACGCTTTTGAAATAACTGCCGACTTAAATCAATCGGTCTCCGCATATTCTCACGGTATGAAACAAAAACTTGCTATTATTTCGGCACTTTTGCATGAGCCGAAACTTGTTATTATGGACGAACCTTTTGTAGGCCTCGACCCAAAAGCCACTCATTTGCTTAAAGAAATTATGAAAGATATGTGCTTAAAAGGCGCAGCGGTTTTCTTCTCAACTCACGTGTTGGATGTTGCCGAGAAACTTTGTGACAAGGTTGCTGTTATTAAAGGCGGAAAACTCATACGCTTTGGCACAATGGAGGAAGTCAAGGGTGACGCGTCACTTGAAGATGCGTTTCTTGAATTGGAGGAGACAAAATGACAAAAGCTCTTTTAAAAAAGCAGATGATGGAGGTCTTTTCCTGGTTATATAAAGATAAAAAAACCGGAAACAACCGCACTGCACAGGGAATTATCGCTTATGCAATATTAAATCTTGTTGTTTTTGTTTTTCTCGGCTTTTGTATTTATTTTGTTGCATTAATGCTTTGCACTCCGCTTTTAAAGGCGGAGTCCGGCTGGATATATTGGTGCGTAATGGGACTTGTGTCAGTATTGCTCGGCGTATTCGGTAGCGTGTTTAGTACATATTCATCATTGTATCTTGCAAAAGATAATGATTTGCTCTTGTCTTCGCCGATACCTGTCACTCATATTTTGGTATCAAGACTGTTCGGTGTTTATGTAATAGGACTTATGTACGAACTTATCGTAATGGTGCCGACTGTTATTGTATGGTTAATAAAAGCACCGTTTTGTGTAATCGGTACACTCTGCGCGGTACTTATTCCGTTTGTGTTGTCGGTGTTTGTGCTTGTGTTGTCAGCGGTGCTCGGTTTGGTTGTCGCTTTGATTTCGAGTAAACTCAAAAATAAAAACTTCATCACCGTATTTATATCCCTTGTGTTTATTGCCGGATATTATTATGTTTACAGCAGGGCTTATTCCTTGCTTGAAATGTTCTTGCAAAATATCGAATCGGTAGGAAATAAAATCAAAATCGTACTTTATCCGTTTTATCAGATGGGGCTGGCGGCAGAAGGGAACCTGTTGTCCATGCTGATTTTCACATTGATAATCGGCTGCTTGTTTTTAATAGTTTATTTTGTGCTCTCTCGCAGTTTTATAGGGCTTGCAACAGCAAACAAGGGCAGCGCTAAAAAGGAATACAAAGCACAAAAACATAAAGTCGCTTCGGTGGGTAATGCCCTGTTTTTTAAAGAACTTCGCAGATTTACAGGCAGCGCGAACTATATGCTCAACTGCGGTTTCGGTATAATTTTAATGCCGATAGCGGCTGTGATACTCATTATTAAATTCGGCACTGTCAGCGAAATTTTTTCAGCACTTTCTTTGCAAAGTTTCTTGCCGCTTTTGTCGGTAACGGCAATATGTATGGTCGCTTCAATGAACGATATAACTTCTCCGTCTGTGTCCCTGGAGGGAAAAAATATATGGCTTGTTGAGTCTTTACCGGTTTTACCCGAACAAGTCCTGGCGGCAAAATTAAAGTTGCACCTGATTTTAACCTGTATTCCCGCAATACCGCTGATTATAGTGACAGAGTTGCTTATAAAACCCGATTTACTTTCTGCATTACTCATTCCGCTTACTGTGTTTGCGTTTATTACATTGACAGCATCCTTCGGGCTTTTTATAAACCTTAAAATGCCGAATCTTAATTGGACAAACGAAATAGTACCGATAAAACAAAGTTTAGGCGTTTTAATCGCGCTGTTCAGCGGTTGGATAATAATTATGGTGCTCGCAGGAGTATATGCTTTGCTCGGTCGAATTTTTTTAAGCCCGTTTATGTATCTTGTGACAGTTTTCATTCTGTTTGGGGTGCTTTCCGCAGTTTTGATTCGCTGGATTTATACAAAAGGCGCAAAAATATTTTCTGCGCTGTAATTTAAAGGAGGATGATAGAATATGAAAAAATTAACAAAAATTTTATGGGGTATAGCACTTGTATTAGCAGGCGGAATTTTCGCCTTAAAGGCGCTCGGTCTTACAAACATTGAGGTTTTCTTTGACGGATGGTGGACTCTGTTTATTATCGTTCCGTGTTTAGTCGGTATTTTCACCGAGCGCGAAAAAACAGGCAATATTATCGGGTTTTTTATAGGCGTGTTTTTATTGCTTTGTTGTCAGGAAGTTCTCGATTTCAGTATGTTCTGGAAATTAGCAGTTCCTGTTATTATAGTAGTTGTCGGCATTAAACTGATTATAACTGCAATTATCGGCGATAAAGCAACAAAACTGCTTATTCAATCGCACAAAAGCGGCGATAATGTCAAGTCGGGTAGTGCGGTATTTTCGGGACAGGATATAAACTATGGCGGCGAAGTATTTGAAGGCGCTGAATTAACTGCTGTTTTCGGCGGCATTGAATGTGACCTTAGAAATGCTGTAATCGAAAAGGATACAGCAATTAACGCAACTGCTGTTTTCGGCGGTATTGATATTTTTGTTCCGGACAACATCAATGTAAAAATAACTTCAAATTCTGTTTTTGGCGGAGCATCAAAGAAAAAAGGCAAGCCTTATGTTGAAAACGGTGTTACATTATATGTAAATGCAACATGTATATTCGGCGGAGTAGAGATTAAATAGCATCTTTTAAGAAAGGTAAAATAATTTATGAAATGTGTTTTGAGAAAATGGCAACTGTCGGATGCAAAAGATTTGGCGGCAACTATCAATAACGAAAATATTTTGAATAATTTGCGTGACGGAATTCCTTTTCCTTATACAGAGCAGGACGGAATAGATTTTATAACCTCTTTGCAGTCAAAGGATGAAAATTGCACCCTTGAATATGCCATTATAGTTGATGACCGTCCGGTCGGAAGCATAGGCATATTCCGTCGGGATAATATTTACAAAAAGACCTGCGAACTCGGTTACTATTTGGCGCAGGAGTATTGGGGCAAAGGAATTATGACAGACGCTGTCAGACAAATTTGTGACTATGTGTTCACACACACCGACATTATCCGTATTTTTGCAGAGGTTTATGCTGATAATATCGGCTCTTGTCGCGTGCTTGAAAAAGCCGGATTTACTCTTGAAGGAATTATGAAAAACAATGCAATAAAAAACGGAAAAGTTTTAGATATGAAGTTGTATGCTCTCACAAGAGAGCCTTAAAAAGATTTAAGAAAGACATATCATCAATGACATTATTAAAATATTTATTTGAATATGACGAAAAAAGATATTGTAATTGTTTAAACCCCGAAAATCTGCCGGGAGTAAAAAAGAAGTCTTTTGTCTTGCCCTTTAAAGGCGGAGAAATCTGGTTTGAACATTTAGACGGAATGTATCAATTCACAGATTTGGTTCTTGAAAAACTTAAAAACGACAGTCGCAGTTTTCTTTTGTTGTCAAACCCCTCACATATAGGCTTTGTCTTGGACCAAATGCTTGTAACAAAAGAGATAGCCCTGAAAATAGCAAATCTGCTGTGTGATGAGCGGAAAAAATTTATGCGCGTGTGCTTTATGGGTACCGACAAGAAAATTAAAAAAAATGATTACTGCTGCTTTAAAAGAGAAAGCCGATTTTGCTTTCTGCTTTATAAATGACATAGAACAGGCAAAAGAATGGCTTGTGTCAGAATAAGGAGAGAGTTTTTTGAAAAAGAAAATACTAAACCCCGTCAGTATGCTTTTTATCGGCTTATTGCTCGGGGTAGTGAGTCGACTGCTTGATATTTATGCCGAGAATTTGGGAGAAATATTTTCGCAAATGGCAATATGGATACTGTTCGGAGTGCTTATTTCGATATACTCCGATTCTAAAAAACAGGCCATGCTTAATATACTGCCTTTTTGTATAGGCATGCTTATAACCTATTACTTTGCGGCATTTATAACAAAAGGTGTTTATTCAACCGAGTTTATCATAGGCTGGACCGTGTTTGCGTTGTTTTCTCCGCTGATGGCTTATTTTACCCGGATGACCAAAGAAAAAGGTATATTTCCAAAGATAATCAGTGTCGGCATTATACTTGTGTCCTTGCTCTCAAGCGTGATTATGTTTGACAGAATAAGAATTTATGACATCATCATAAATGTTATAATTGCATACTTTTTGTTTGTAAAAAAGATAAAAAGATAGTTTAGTGTTAATTTAAAAAAGGTTATACCAAAGATTTGATTTGGTATAACCTTTTTTGTGGTTTAAATATAAAAATTAAAAGTATATGTTTTCAATCGGACTTGTTGTTTCTTGTCGGTCTTTCTTTAAGGCCTTTATGCGGTAGTTTTTCGGTGTTGTTCCCTTGATTTTTAAAAAGCACCTGTCAAATGTCCTGACGGAATTATATCCTACGGATGTCGCTATCTCGGTAATGGTTTTCTCGCTATTTTTGAGCATTTTACACGCGTTTTGAATTCGAATTGAATTTATATAATCATTAAAACTTATTTTAAGTTTCTTGTTAAACAACCTTGATATGTAAAACTGACTTATATGTAACTCATCCGACATCGACTGCAAGGATATATCGCTGTCATAATTACTGTAACAGTAATTGATAATATCTTTGATAATATTAGAATCACCGGAGTTGTTTTCTACAAGCGTTAAATTTCTTAATAACTCGCTTAAAAGTATGAGCAAACAGCCTTTGATTTCGGCATCCGAATACACATCGTCATCGCTCAGACAATTGAAAATATCAGCAAGCACATTGACTATTTTCTTGCTTGACAGCGCGTTTTTATATATATTCGATACAGGCAGATGCTTTTTAAAAATTCTGCTCAGTTCAGGACAAATATCGGGCGATATAATAAGTAAGCGGCACTCGACAGGTTTTGTAATATCCGTATAATAGTGTATCTGGTGCGGAAAAGCAACAGTTCCTACAAGCGAGATTATTTACAACCAGGCTATTATTGACGGTATCTGTAAATCTGCTGAACTCGGCAGAGAAGTCGAAATCGTTATTCCTGAAATCTGATGAAAACAAATAAAACAAAAACCGTAAACGATATAAGTCGTTTACGGTTTTTTTATTTTATTCTTCTTCGCTGTCCGATTCGTTTACAACAGGAATTAACGATGCTGCAATACCGTCAGTCTTTCTGTGCTTTAAATATACAATACCAAAGAAAGAAAATACTACCGCACCGATAAAGTTTACAAGTAAATCTTTCATTGTATCAATAAGACCTATATCCAGATAACCGCCGAGGTTCCATTGTTCTCCGTTAATAACCACGGACTCGATATTAACTTTAATCGGCTCGTTAAGCCCCTCGGGGTTTAGTTTTACAGAGTTAATGGTATTAACTATCCAGTCTTTTTGCATATCCATTGAAAACAATCTGTCCATTCCGAATTCAAAAAATTCCCATAAAACACCGACCGTCATCGAAAAACAAAACGCTGTGAACGCTACAAAAAACGGTGACATTTTAAGTGAAAACTTCTCACTGCGGTTAAATATATCAATGAGCGCAAAACCGATAGCCGCCATTAAAAATCCGTTTGTTGTATGTAAGATAGTGTCCCAGATAGGTATTTTAACATAAAACGCACCGATTTCGCCGAGTATTTCAGCGCAGAAAATAAACAGCAGTATTATAGTTTCAAGACCTGTCGGAATACTTATGCTGAGTTTCTTTTCAAGAATTTTAGGTAATGTAAAAAGAATAAGCGTAAGCAAACACAACAAAACATTCATATAATTGCCGAGTATCAACTGACGAATCATTGTAATAAATACAAGCGCTGTCAGTACAAGTTCAATAACAGTCATTTTTCTTGTGCTCTTTTTTATCTTTGCCAATCAGATTACCTCCAAAGTTTAAATTTGTAATTCAATTATATACAAATCACAGATTTTAAATGATTTTTTCCATACCGATTTTTTGCGGACAAAGTCCCATTTTTTCATAAAACTTCATAGCGCCTTTATTGCATGCCCAAACATTTAATGTCAAGTTGTAGCATAAGTTGCTTTTTGCAAAATCTAAGGCAAAATTATATAGTTTTTCACCGATTTTTTCACCTCTGCGGTTTTCATCAACACATAAATCGTCTATGTATAAAGTCTTTATATCTGTCAGAACATTGTCTTTTATTTGCTTTATTATTAAAAAAATATAACCCAAAATTTCACCGTTTTCCTCATACACGAAAACAGGTGTATTTTCGTCATTTAAAATCAGATTTAACTCTTGCGCGGTGTACTTTGTAGCAGGCCCTTTAAATAAATCGGGACGCAGATTGTGATGCACCATATCAACTTGCAAAAGTAAGGATAAAATGCTGTCTGTGTCTTTTTGCGTCGCTTTTCTTATCATTATAATCATCCCTTTTAAATAATTATATCATAACAATCTTAAATTGAAAAGAAAAGATGTAAAAAAATGACACATTCAGTTTTTGAATGTGTCATTTTGTCTGAATTTGTATGCTTTAATTATTCAGCGGCTTGTTCGGTATCTTCGTTTTCCTTTTTATTTTTGCCGATTGAAAGCAAGAGATTTAATACAATACCGAAGATAGCAGCGCCGGCAATACAAGGAACATTCATTCCGAAAAGCGGGATGTTGCCGCCGAAAGCGTACTGTCCGCCGATACCGATTACCATTACAGAAGCGATAACCGCAATATTTTTAGAGTCGAACATGTCAACTTTCTTGTCTATCATAATTGCAATACCTTGTGCCGCAATAGCACCGAAAAGGTAAATTTCAAGACCGCCGATAACTGAAAGCGGAATACCGTAAATTACCTTAATAAGCGGTGTAAAGCAAGAAACAATCATCGCAATTATTGCAGCAGCGATAAGTACGGGAACAGAGAAAACTTTTGTAATAGCCATTGTGCTGATGTTTTCACCGTAATTAGTACCGGCAGGACCGCCGACAAAACCGGAAATCATATCGCAGATACCGTCACCGATAAGGTTTTTGTGTAAGAGTGATGAAATACCGTATTCTTTTTTGCCTTTTTTCTTTGCAACATCATTTACATAAATGTCAAGCTGATAAATATGAGCAGTTGACTCGGGGATGGTAGCAATAGCAATAGGCATAATTGCAACTAAAGCTGCAACAGAGAATTTAGGAAGTGTGAATGCCGGAAGCGCAAAAATCGAACCGTCGCCTAACTTCCATATAGAAGCAGAAAGAGCATCCTCAGGTACTGCACGGAACAAATTAATACCGCCGGCAAAGTATACAACAGCAGCAACAGCACAACCTGTCAATGCACCGAGTAAAAGCGGCAACTGGCCGAGCAGTCCTTTTAAATAACGCGAGTAAATAACGGTAGAAACAAGTGTAACCAAAGCCACAACAATCCACCAAACCTGTTCGGTTGAGTGTGCAGAGGCACCCTCGTCAAGTTTAGGTATAGCATCACCTAACGCGTTGCCGGCAAGTGTTAAACCGATAATCATGGCAACAGAGCCTGTGATACTTGCAGGCAGTAACTTTTCAACAGCCTTAGAGCCCGCAAACTTAACAATAAGTCCGGCAGCGATTGAAACAAAACCTGACATGATAATACCAAACTGTGCCTGAGAAATAAGTTCGGCAGGTAAAATGCCGGTAGCCTCAAAAGCAGCAATCTGGTCAGCGGTTCCTTCTGCTGCAACCATGCTTGAAATAGCAGTTAAATAAGCAAAACTTGAACCGTAGTAAAGCGGAATCTTCTTACCTGTAATAAGAATAAAACAAAGTGTTGCAAGACCGCTTGCAAAGATAGTGGTCGATACCTGAAAACCTGTAATGAGCGCTACTGTAATGGTAGCAGGGAACATTACAATTACTTGCTGAATTGCATAAAGCAGTAATTTGTAAAAAGAAGGTCTCTCATCCGGCAGGTATCCGACAGGGGTAGATACATTCTTAGTTTTCATTTTACTATTCTCCTTATTTTATTTTCGTGTGTTTTAAACATCATTTAATATTATAAACTGCTCTTAATTATAAAACAAGTTACATCTTTGCAACATAATTAATAAGATAAAATACAAAGCGCCTGATTAATTCGGTTTTGCATATCTTTGAGCGCTTTTAAGCACCGAAATAATCGGGCAAATAAGTATTCCGCCAAAAAAATTACCGACCGCATGCACAACATCATACGAAAAGCCCGCTATTATCCACGCAATCATCCCTTTAAAATCTAAACCGAATAACAACGCTTGCGCGGGCGCATATAAAGTCCCGTATAACAACCCGTGCAAAGCACAAATTACCATGTATATTACAGGCCTTATCTTCTTATTTAACTTTTTGTCGGGAATAAGCATTGTAACTGCCCAAAGCACCGTCCATATATAAAGATAAGGTATCCACCAGGTCGCAAAACCGTTTAACAGCCCCGTAATTAATACAAATATATAAATAGGATACAGCGCTTTTAATCTGTAAACGACCGTAATTGCAATTGTAAACACACCTATTAAATGAATGTTCGGCAGAAATTCCATAAGAAATTTAGAAATATACATCAATGCCCCGAGCATCGAAAATACCGCTAAATCTTTAATTGATACTTTCACTTTTATTCTGCTTTAAAAGAATATGTCTTGCCGCTTTCGATTTCGGTACTGTCAACGCCTGTCGAGGCATATTCGTCACCGATATAAAAAGCCCAGTATTTTCCGTCTTTGTCATAGTCGCAGGTAATACCGTTTACGGTTTTTACATATAAACCGAATTCGCTCTCATCACCGGCAATAAGACCTGCTTCCTCTAAAGCGTCACCGACGGTAGTTTTGTCTGTGTATACAATAAATGTACTCACATTTTTGTCAGCATCAACAACCTCAAAGTTAAATGAAGTTTTACCCTCACCGACTTGCTCTGCTTCGTTTTGAGTAGATACTGTTGCCGAAGATACATCATCGGCGTTGTTTTTTGTGTCACTGCAACCGATTGTAAAAAGTGCTGTTACCGCAATAAGCACCGCACAAACGATGAGTGACAAGTGTTTAAACAGACTTGTCTTTTTCATAGTTTGTATTCTCCTTAAATTTTATTATTTTACCTCTTAAAAAACTTGGCACTCGCAGTTTGTACAAAGAGGATTTTGCTTAAAAAATATTCCGACTGCTTGCATATTTATCTTCGCCTTCTCAAAGTAAAAAAAACTTCAATGGCTTGTCCTCAGTTTGCGGTATTCTGAGCAGAAAATAAACTCGAATTTGCAATCACGGCGACGGGCTCGTACAGGAGTTGCACCTGTTTCCTTTTTAAGCAACTAAATTATATAATAATGTAATAGTCAAGTCAATAAAATGATCGCTCGTTCTTTACAAATTTAAAAATGTGTGTTAGTATATACAGTAATATGCTTTAATTAAATAATGACAGATCCTGAGTCGTTTTTTGGGAGGATAAAATGAGCAATTACAGAATAGAAACAAAATGTGTTCAGGCAGGCTATACACCCGGCAACGGAGAGCCGCGTGAAATTCCGATTATTCAAAGTACAACCTTTAAATATGCCACAAGCGAAGCGATGGCAAAGTTGTTTGATTTAGAGGCAGAAGGCTATTTTTATACAAGACTTCAAAACCCTACAAATGACAGCGTGGCAAAGAAAATCTGCGAGTTAGAAGGCGGTACTGCCGCTATGCTTACCTCGTCGGGACAGGCAGCATCTTTTTATTCGGTTTTTAACATCGCATCGTGCGGTGACCACGTAGTATGTTCATCCACAATTTACGGAGGTACATACAATCTTTTTGCGGTTACTATGAAAAGGATGGGCATAGAGTTTACTTTTGTAAACCCGTACTGCTCCGATGAAGAACTCGAAAACGCTTTCAGACCTAATACAAAAGCGGTTTTCGGTGAAACGATTTCCAATCCGTCGCTTGATGTTCTGGATATTGAACGCTTTGCAAATGCCGCGCACGCGCACGGTGTTCCGCTTATTATCGACAATACTTTTGCAACACCTGTAAACTGCAGACCGCTTGAATTCGGCGCAGACATTGTTACACATTCAACAACAAAATATATGGACGGACACGGTGCCGCTGTAGGCGGATGTATTGTTGATTCGGGTAAATTCGACTGGACAAAATATCCCGAAAAATTTGCAGGACTTTGCACACCCGATGAGTCATATCACGGTGTAACATACACAGAGCGCTTCGGACTTGAGGGCGCGTATATTACAAAGGCGACCGCACAACTTATGCGTGACTTCGGTTCAATTCAGGCACCGCAGAATGCTTTTATTTTAAATCTCGGACTTGAAAGTCTGCATGTAAGAATGAAAAGACATTGTGAAAACGGTCTGGCAGTTGCTCATTTTCTTGAAAATGACGACAGAATTTCGTGGGTAAAATATCCGGGACTTGAAAGCAGCGAGCAAAAATATTTAGTGGATAAATATCTGCCCGACGGTACTTGCGGTGTTGTAAGTTTCGGTGTAAAAGGCGGCAGAAACGCTGCTCAGAACTTTATGAAAAACTTAAAACTTGCAGCGATTGAAACACATGTAGCAGACGCAAGGTCATGCTGCTTGCATCCGGCAAGCGCTACACATCGCCAGATGAATGATGAAGAACTTATTGCAGCAGGAATTTCACCTGATTTGATTCGTTTTTCCTGCGGCCTTGAAAACAGCGAAGACTTGATTGACGATATTAAACAGGCTCTTGATAATATTTAATTTCGGGACGGATATATATGCCTATTAAAATACCAAACGACCTACCGGCAACAAAAACACTCAACAACGAAAATATATTTGTTATGAACGAATTGAGGGCTGTGTCGCAAGACATCCGCCCGCTTAAAATTCTGTTGCTGAATTTAATGCCCAATAAGATTGAAACCGAAACACAACTCTCCCGTTTGCTCGGCAATTCGCCTTTACAGGTAGATTTGACATTGATTCATACAAGTTCGCACGAATCAAAAAACACATCAAGAGAACATCTGATTGCTTTTTATTCAACTTTTGAGCAAGTAAAAGAGCAGTATTTTGACGGCTTTGTTATAACAGGCGCACCCGTTGAGCAAATGGAGTTTGAGCAGGTTGAATATTGGCGGGAATTAACCGAGATTATGGAATGGAGCAAAACCCACGTCCACAGTACATTCCATATCTGCTGGGGCGCTCAGGCGGGGCTTTATTATCATTTCGGCATTAAAAAAAGACCGCTTGAAGAAAAACTTTTCGGCATATTCGAACATACGGTAGATTATAAAAAATCTATACTTTTCAGAGGCTTTGACGATGTGTTTTATGTTCCTCATTCAAGGCATACAACCGTTTTGAGAGAAGATATACAAGCGCATCCCGAAATAAAGATTCTGGCATCAAGTAAAAAGGCGGGAGTCTTTGCCGCATCTACTAAAAACGGACGCCAGATTTTCATAACGGGACATCCCGAATACGACCCCTATACTCTTAAAAATGAGTATTTTCGCGATTTGAATTTGGCCAAGCCTATAAAAATACCTGAAAATTATTTTATAGATGACAACCCGAATAACGAGCCCAAAGTCATTTGGAGAAGTTATGCAAATTTACTGTATTCAAATTGGCTTAATTATTTTGTATATCAGACAACTCCGTATGACCTCGACAAAATAAAAACAGAAAATTAATATTTATAAACATAAAAACCTCCTGTTGTTTTATATCGTTAGGTAAAATTTACAGGTAGGTTTTTGTTTATATTGTTAATTGATTAAAAAAAGGGTATAAAGTATAATAATGTTAGTTTGTTTAAAAGGCGGGATATGTTTGATTAATAAAATAGTCGAAAACATTGAAAAAGTAATAATCGGAAAAAGAGAGCAAATTCTTCTTGTAATTAATTCTTTGATTTCATCAGGACACATTTTAATTGAAGATGTGCCGGGAGTCGGTAAAACAAGACTTGTTACAGCGCTTGCAAAAAGCGTAAACGCGAGTTGCAAAAGAATACAGTTTACAGCCGATGTTTTACCGAGTGATATTACAGGATTTAGCGTATATAATCAGAAAAGCGGCGAGTTTGAATTTAAACAGGGCGCAGTAATGAGTCAGTTCGTGCTTGCCGATGAAATAAACAGAGCATCACCGAAAACTCAAGCGGCTTTGCTTGAGGTTATGGAAGAAAGAACGGTAACGGTAGACGGTACAACCTATAAAGTGCCCGCGCCTTTTATGGTAATGGCAACCCAGAATCCCGTTGAATTTTCAGGCACATTTCCGCTGCCGGAAGCACAACTTGACCGATTCTTCATTAAAATCTCAATAGGCTATCCGAGTAAAGAGGACGAGCTTAGAATTATTGGTATGCACAAAGCAGGCGATCCGATTAATGATTTAAAAGCGGTCGCTTCGGTTGATGATATCTTTAAAATGCAAGAAGAAGTCAAAAAAGTTTATGTAAAAGAAAATGTTGCAAAATATATTGTCAACATAGTCGGCAAAACAAGAAATTACGAGGGCGTTGAAATGGGCGCAAGTCCGCGCGCTTCATTTTATTTATTAAGAGGCGCACAGGCAAACGCCTATATCAATAACAGAGATTATGTAATTCCCGACGATGTTATATATATGTCGGACTATGTTTTGTCACACAGAATTGTTTTAAGCGATAAACTTAAATTTGAGGGCGTCACTTCAAAACAAATTATAGAAGATATTTTATCAAAAGAAAAAGTGCCTAAGGACGAAAATGATTAAAGCAAGAATTTATTATATTGTCATACTTTTGACAAGTATATTTTTGTCAACCGTTGTTAAGCATAAGGCGATGACAATGCTTGTCCTGATTTTAACAGCAGTGCCGATAGTATCGTTTATACTTTTTACAGGTGCGGTTTTAAGTTTAAAAACAGATATTAAAAGCAGTAAAACAAAAATCAAACGAAACAAGACTGTGCAGGTGAATGTTACTGCACGGTGCGGTTTTTTTCTCAGTTTTGCGTATGCTCATTTTGTAAAAAACGATAAAACAACACTTGTGATGTGCCTTCCGTTTTCATTCGTACAGAAAGCAAAATACACCCTTAAATGTAATCAAATCGGCGTTAAGAATATAAGCGCCGATTATATAAAAATGTATGACTTATCGGGACTTTTTTGCTTTAAAAAGAAAATTAAAAAACAAGGCGTTGAAGTCTATCCTAATTTATTAAAAGTTGAAAATACACTTTTTTCAAATTCAGGTATTGACTCTAAAAATGTCGGCAAAGGCAGTACAAAACAGGATAATCTGTCTGTATCTTATATAAGAGAATATACTCAAAACGATACTATGCGCAGCGTACATTGGAAACTGTCAAGCAAAGTAAACAAACTGATGGCAAAAAATTATGAAAATATTTTACAACTGTATTCAACCGTAATTGCCGATGTCAGCGATGAAAAAGTGAGAGATTTAATAATCGAAACCGCTGTGAGCATCGTAAATAGCAGCGTTAAAAACAATTTATCATCAAGAATAATTTTTGCCGATTCGGACTGTATCGTAACAGATACAAATTCATTTGCAGAACTTTTAAGCAAAACAGTAAATACCGATTATACAAAGCAGTACGATTTTGACAGCATTGTCGGGAAATACTTTGCCTTGCAGGGTACAAAAACCAATGTAACGGTTATTGCGGGCAAAAACACAGACACTAAACCGCTTTCAAGGTATTCTGAATTTGTTAATTTGATGATTGTAGATTAAAAGATAAGGAGAAAAAAGCATAAATGAAAAAATCCGATGTTGCAATTAAGTGTGTTTTTTCAATTCTGTATTCGTGTATTTTAACATTGTCTTTTTGTTATATGACAGTGTTTAATTTAAACACTTTTTTGATTTTAAGCGTCGGTGCTGTTGTAAGTTTTGCGTGCTTTTTGATTTTTAATCTGAAAAAAGGCAATATAATTTACCCGATTATATTCGCCTGCCTGATTGTTTTGGCAGTAGGCATTTATATTTTCAGCGTGCTTTCAAAAGGCGAAAATCTTTTAGAGAATTTTAATCACATAATTAATTTAATCGTCGGTTATGAAAAAATTTCAAATTTTGATTTGAACCTGATTTTTGTAGGCCTGTCGGTGTTTGTTTCAATGACCTGCGTTTTATTGATCGGCAGAAAAGTACAGTTTGTTTTAGCGTCTTTATGTGCTTTAATTGTGATGTTTTGCGCTATGCTTACCGCATCCGCGGCAAGATATAAGGCATTTATTATGATGTTATCCCTGCTTTGCGTTATGTGGCTTTACAGCGTGTATTTAAAACATAATACACTCAAAAATTCTACTAAAATGAAAGGCAAAAACGCAGTTGTCATTTTGATTGCAATAGTCTTGTTGGTGCCTGTTATTTTTGTCAGCGAAAAAACAGACAACTTAAACGATGAGATTTTTTCTGTCGAAATGCTCTCAAAAGATTATTACGAAAGAAACGGTGAGGACCAGTTTTCATTAGGCACTTATGTAACAACCACTAAAAGCGACGAACTCGGCGGCGACAGAATTACCGATAAAAAAACCGCGCTTACGGTTAATTCGACTTATCCGTTTTATATTTCGTTTATTTATAAAGACTACTATGACTCAAAAAGTTGGCAGGTAAGCGATATAAGAAAAACGCTTTGTGTCAGTTCTGACGATATTAATTTAGACGCTCAGATTAAATCTTATGTTTTTTCAAGAGCAGGATACAATATTTATGAAAACGATGTCAGCATAGAGTATGAGGAACTTGTTACAAGAAATTACGCTGTGTCAACCGATATTTATACAAGACCGAAACAGTCAAACGAAAAAGATAAAATTTATTGTGATAACAACAATAACCTTTTTTCTAATGAAATGTTGAAAAAAGGCTTTGTATATCAATTCAGCGCTGTAAACTACGACTTAAATGAGGTATATGAGTTTTTAGGCAGCGAAAAATATAATAAAAGCGCATCCACAGTCAGCGATATTATTTCAAATGCCGAATATAATGCCTATTTGGAGCAACTGCATTATAAATACACCCAAATTCCGAAAACAATGCCCGTAAGAGTTGACCACCTGTCGTATGAAATAGTCGAAAAAGCGAATGCAGAAACCACAATAGAAAAAGTACAGGCGTTTATAGATTATTTAAGCGATTACGAATATACGCTTAAAGGCGCTCCCTTAAAAGACGGAGAAGATTTTGTTGACAAGTTTTTGTTTGAATATAAAAAAGGGTATTGCACCTCTTTTGCTTCTGCGTTGACAATGCTTTGCAGAACACAGGAAATACCCGCGCGTTACTGTGAGGGCTTTGCACCTAATGATGAAGCGGGAGAATATGTCGTTACAAACGATAAAATGCACGCGTGGACAGAAGTGTATTTTGACGGTTTCGGCTGGGTGATTTTTGAGGCAACACCGCATTATTCGGATAGTATAACCTATGTCGCAACAGGACAAAGTGAAGAAAACGCGGTACAGCCCGGCATTACTCAGGCGGCAGAGGAAACCGAAAAACAACCGACAAAAACACAGGAAGAAAACAATAAAGAGGAAATAAATGCACCCTCTTTTGAAAAAAACAGAATATATGTCAAGTTTGTTGTAATCGGGTTAGTTGCATTAACAGTTCTCGCTCTTGTTTTACTTATTATTATTAACTTGCTCAAAGACAAGGCAATTTACAAAAAAGACAATAAGGGCTTTGTAATTGCTGCTTATAAGAAGATAATACTTTTAATTCGTTTTTCAAAAATCAAAACCGATAAAAACGATACCGTAAAAACCGCTTTGAATAAAGCAGGCATTTTTGATACCCGCCCGTTTGAAAAGGCTATGTATTCAAATGCAGAGATTGATAATGAGGACAGAAAAAAAGCGGATAATATATATCAGACTTATAAAAAATGCGTATATAATAATCACAGTAAATTTAAGTATTTTATTTATAAATTTATTTTAAATAAACTTTAAAAGTTGATTTAGCGAAAAAAAGATGTATAATATAAAAAAAGTCTGTTGATTGGGGAATTTGAATATATGGACGGTTATGTAGTAAACAACGGAAAAAATGAAATAATTGAAGTGGATGCGGTAAAATACCGCAGACTCGCAATAAAAACTCATATTATCACCGATTCGGATGATATTTGTGATGTCGCTGTTAAATATGCAAAGCCTAATTTGCAACAAGGCGATATATTATTTATCACCGAAAAAATTGTTGGCTGTACACAGGGCAGAGCAATAAAAATTAAAGATGTCCATCCGAGAAAACTCGCGGTGTATTTATCAAAAAAGGTAATTCGTACCGATTACGGTATCGGGCTTGCGATGCCTGAAACTATGGAAATGGCATTAAGAGAATGCGGTACCTTGCGTATCCTTTTTGCGGCTGCGTGCAGCGTAATAGGTAAGAAAATTTTTCATAAAAGCGGTTGGTTTTATATCGTCGCAGGTAACAAGGCAAGAACAATTGACGGACCTTGTGACTGTACAATACCGCCTTATAACGAATATGTGTCTTTATCTCCGGCACAACCCAATAAGGTCGCAAAGCAAGTCAGCAAGGCTTTGGGCGGCACCGATGTCATAATAACCGATATTAACGATATCGGCGGAAACATCCTCGGCGCATCAAATAAAAAATTAGATTTAAAACTTATGGTTAAGATTTTAAAGGACAACCCTTTAGGACAGTCAAGCGAGCAAACCCCGATGGGAATTATCAGAAAAATATAATAAAAGAAGCGGTGTTAAACCGCTTCTTTTATTATTTCACCTATGCAACATTCGTCTTCCGCTTGTGTAATTTTCACCTTTAAAATTTTATGGACAATATCGTTTGCCTTAACCTTAATCAAGGTGTAGTTTTCGCTGTAACCGTAACAGTATTCGCCCTTTTGCTGTTCAAAAAGCACATTGACTGTTTTGCCGGTCTGCGATTTTAAAAATTCCGCTTCGCTTTGCTTTGCAGCATCAATCATTAATTTACTGCGTCTTTCTTTTTCGCTTTTTTGAACCTGATTCGGCATTTTATCGGCAAAAGTACCCTCTCTTTGAGAGTAAGCAAAGATATGACTTTTTGCAAACTTGATTTTTTTAACAAAATTTAAGCTCTTTAAAAATTCTTCTTCCGTTTCACCGGCAAAGCCCACCATAATGTCAGTAGTAATTGCCGCATTGTCAAAAGTCGCTCTTATCCTCTCAACTAAATCTTCATAAAATGCGCTGTCATAGTGACGGTTCATTCTTTTTAGTGTCTCATCACAGCCCGATTGCAGCGATAAATGAAACTGCGGACATAATTTCACTTGACTTTTAAGTCTTAAAAGCATACTGTCGGTAAATAAATCAGGCTCCAAAGAACCAAGACGCACTCGCTCAACACCATCAATTTCGCATACAGCATCAACCGCATCACACAAATTAAAACCGGTGTCACTGCCGAAAGCAGATAAATTTATACCGACAAGCACAATTTCTTTGTGCCCGTTTTTTGCAAGCAAACTAACTTCGCTTTTGATTTCTTCAATGCTTTTGGAACGCACTCTGCCTCTCGCTTTCGGAATAATACAGTAAGTACAATGCCTTTGGCATCCGTCTTGTATTTTTAAATACGCTCTTGTTCTCTCGTTAAACTGTGATATAGTCGGAGTGTTGAATTTTTCGTCGCTTTCATGCTCTGCAATCTTGATAATCCTTTGCCCGCTTTTTAAAAATTCGTCCACAAATTCACAAAGACAGGCTAAGTTCCGGTTGCCCATAATAATATCGGCATCGCTTACTTTTAATGCTTTTTCGGGTAAAGCCTGCGGCATACAACCCGTAAGCACACAGACAGCGTGAGGGTTTTTGCTTTTTAACCGCCTTACAATCTGCCTTGTTTTTCTGTCGCTTTCGGCAGTAACGGTACAGGAATTTATCACAATCACATCCGCGTTGCAATCTGCAGGCACAACAAAATGGCCCTTGCTTTTTACAAGAGCCTCCATTGAATTTGTTTCATACTGATTTACTTTGCAGCCTAAAGTGTAAAACGCATAATTCATAGAATTTTAAATATAGTCCTCTCTTAAATATGTTATGTTTTGTTGCCTGTGCATATAAACATTACAAACAAGCGCAATACCTATATAAGTAACAACTAAACTCGTGCCTCCCGCAGAAAAAAACGGAAGCGTAATACCTATAACAGGCGCCCAACTTAAACACATTCCTATATTAAGTATCGACTGAATTGCTATCATCGCAAAAACACCGGTGCATATAATAACACCCTGTTTATCTCTTGCAAAATGTCCGACAAATAAAATTCTTATGCAAATTGCAGTAAGCAGTGCCATTACAACAATAAGTCCTATAAGCCCGAGTTCTTCGCCTATTGATGCAAAAATAAAGTCGTTGTGGCCCTCGGGAATCTGATTTGCCTGAACAAAATCGCCTTTCATATATCCTTGTCCGAAAATACCGCCGTTTGCAATAGCAAGTCTGCCTCGCCATTGTTGCCAGCCGGAACCGTATATATCTGCCTCCGGGTTAAAAATGGTAAGAAAACGGTTTCTTTGGTCGTTGTTAAAAATAACATACCATAAAAGCGGCATAAATGCGGCAATAAGTCCGCCGGCAAGAGCAAAATATCTTACCTTGATACCGCTTGCAAATATCATCGCAATAAATATTACCGCAAGTACAAGAGCAGTACCGTCATCACCTTGAAAATGTATCAAAATTACGGGAAAAGCACCGTGCATACATAAGAGTATAATATTTTTAATTTTGTTAATCTTCTTTTCAACTACACTGACATGCTTTGCAAAAGTAATGATAAATGCAATTTTTAAAAGTTCCGAAGGCTGGAAAGTCATACCGAAGGGGAGCCTGAGCCAGGCTTTATCGTCGGTGCCCTCGGGCGCAAAACCTATAACAAAAGTCAGACCTACAAGCAATAAGGCTATGCCCATAACTATCGGCCAAAACCGTGTGTAAATCGAATAGTCGGCAAATCCCGATACAAACGCCAATACAAAAAGTCCTATAAACAGACAAACTATCTGTACTATAAACTGCCTTGCGGAGCCTGTGTAGTTAGTAGCGCTGAGCACCATAAAAGAGCCAAGTAATGACGCGCTTATGCAAAGAGAAAGCAAAACTTTATCCGTGAGCCTGAAAAAATCTGCAACTTTAGATATAAATTTGTTCATTTTTCCCTCCTGCATAAATTAAACTGTTATTATTATAATATAAACTTAAAATAAGTGCAATAAACACTTTTATATTATCAAAAAATATGATATACTACTATAAATTGAAAATGGAAATAAAGGAAATTATAATGACTTTTAACTGTTATTCATTAGAAGATACTTACAGCGTTGCAAAACGACTCGCAAAAAAATTAAACAGCAATTCTTTTCTTGCTTTTTTCGGTGACTTGGGCGCAGGCAAAACCGCCTTTATCGGCGCTTTGGCAAAAGCGCTCGGTTATAAAGAGCAGACCTTTTCTCCGACATTTGCAATCGTAAATTGCTATCAGACGGAAAAGATGCCGATATATCACTTTGATATGTACAGAGTAGAAAACTGGGAAGATTTATATTCAACAGGTTATTTTGACTATCTTGAACAAGACGGTATAATGGCGGTTGAGTGGAGCGAAAATATTTATTCCGCCCTGCCCGATGAGAGAATTGAAATTGAGATTTTGCGGGGCGAGAGCGATAATCACAGAATAATAAACATAAACGGGGCGGGTGAGATTTAAACTGTGAGAATTTTAGCGGTAGATTGCGCTGATAAAAGCGTGTCCTGTGCAGTAGTGCAAGACGGAGTGATTTTAGCGGAAAACTTTTTAAGCAGCGGTTTTACACATTCAAAAACTTTAATGCCTTTAATACTTTCAATGCTTGAAGTTGCGGAAATTCCAATCGACAGTATAGATAAATTTGTTATAACATCGGGGCCGGGCTCCTTTACGGGACTGAGAATAGGTATTGCCGCAGTAAAAGGACTTGCGTTTAAAAATAATAAAAAGTGTGTAGGTGTTTCCACTTTGCATACAATAGCGATGTCGGGTATCGAGAATAAAGGTATAATCTGTCCTGTAATGGACGCAAGATGTAATCAGGTTTATAATGCGCTGTTTCGGTGCGACGGTGAAAAGTTAGTTCGTCTTTGCTCTGACAGAGCGATTATGTGCGATGAACTCAAAAGCGAACTCGATAAGTTTGAAAATGAGGACATTTTTATAGTAGGACCGGGTGCTGATATGTTTTGCGCTAAATTTGAAGGACAGTTTAAAAAGCCGAAAGCGAGAAATGTTTGTCAGCGTGCAGGAGATGCCGCACTGATAGAAAGCGAATACGAGCAGGTTGACAGCGACAAATTATTGCCTGTATATTTAAGATTACCCCAAGCGGAGAGGGAATTAAAAGAGAGGAAGAAA
The DNA here is from genome assembly GCA_036310005.1 of Acutalibacteraceae bacterium. Lineage (GTDB taxonomy): Bacteria > Bacillota > Clostridia > Oscillospirales > Acutalibacteraceae > JAXJSP01. Next base: position 21,852 of record JAXJSP010000041.1, read on the forward strand.
CAGACATGTCAAAAAAAATTATAATAGGATGCGACCACGGCGGATTTGAAATGAAAGAGCAACTTGTCGAGTTTATAAAGCAGACGGGAAATGATGTCGACGACTGCGGAATATATGAGCCAAAGTCGGTAGATTACCCGATAATTGCTAAAAAAGTAGCCGATAAAGTTGCAAGCGGACAGGGTGAACTCGGCATACTTATTTGCGGCACAGGTATAGGAATGAGCCTTGCGGCAAACAAAGTAAGAGGAATAAGAGCCGCTGCTTGCAGTGAGGTTTATTCCGCTAAGTTTACAAGACTTCATAATAACTCAAATATTCTTTGTCTTGGCGGCAGAGTTATCGGAATTGAAACTGCAAAAATTATGGTAGATGCGTTTATAAATACCGAGTTTGAGGGCGGAAGACATCAAAAAAGAGTAGATATGATTGAACAGATTGAAAAGGAATTATAAAAAATGTCCGGTACACCTAATCAACAGTTAAAACCTCTTTTTTTGCTTAAAGTGTTGTATGATAAAACCGATGAACAGCACAGATTAAGCCAGAGTGAAATATTACATATTCTTCAAAGAGATTATGATATTTCGTGCGAGAGAAAGTCTTTTTACAGACAGATTAGTGCTTTAAGAGATGTATACGGTGCAGACATTGAATATTCAAATGACGAACCGAGAGGCTATTATATAGCATCAAGAAAGTTTGAAAACACGGAACTTGCTTTGCTGATTGATGCTGTAAAATGGTCAAAATTTATATCTCCCAAAAAAAGCAAGATATTAGTTGAAAAACTATCGTCTTTTGCGGGAGAAAATATGGCAAAGCATTTAGCGGGCAATTTTGATTATTCAAATGTCGGCAAAACCGATAATGAAAAAATTTATTACACAATGGACGAAATACTAAATGCAATAAATTCAAAAAGGCGAATTGAATTTTTGTATTTTGACTATGACGCAAACAAGAAAAAACATTACAGAAACAATAAGGAAAAATATTTAGTCTCACCCTATGCGCTTGTATGGGATGATGAAAAATATTATCTTCACGCCTATCACGAAAAATATAATACTATTTCTTCTTTTCGCGTTGATATGATGGAACAGGCGCAAATCACAAATCTGCCGCGCCTTAAAGAAGAAAAGTATGCAAATTACAGCCCGAGCGAAAGAATGGCATTTAATCAATATACAGGCAAAAATATGATTGTTGAGTTAAAAACGGACAACTCTTTGATATCGGTTATGCTTGACAGATTTAACGGTAAAGTCAGTATGAGAAAAGCAGACGAAAACAGTTTTATTGCAAGAGTGAATGTTGAAATGTCGCCTAATTTTCTCGGTTGGGTATTCTCTTTCGGAGAAAAAGTCAGCATAGTTTTTCCAAAAGAAGCAAGAGATATGATGAAAGAACATATAAATAAAGTGCTTGAAAAATACGGAGATTAATAATGATAAGAAACGCAACAAAACAAGACGAGGAAAAGTTAAAAAGTCTTTGGAAAACTTGCTTTAGGGATGATGAGCAAAGTGATATTGACTTGTTTTTTAATAACCGTTTTGCATCTGCAAACGGTCTTGTTTATACACAAGGCGAGCAAATAGTTTCAATGATGTTTCGCTTACCCTGTAAATTTCAAGGCAAAAATTCAATGTATCTTTACGCCCTGGCAACTCATCCCGATTTCAGAAAACTCGGTTATATGTCACAACTTATTGAATATGCTCACGCGCAAATGAAAAAAGATAACATAGAATACTCTTTGCTCTTGGAAAGCGAAAAATCACTTTGCAATTATTATAAACGCTTTAATTATCAAAGCTCTTTTTGTTACAGGCTTGCAAAATTATCAGGTCAAAGCGATATGTCCGTGCTTTATGCAGATGTAGAATATGTTGAAAGCATACGCTCAAAAAGACTTAAAAACGCAGTCCAATGGGATATTGATGCGTTAAGTTATGCAAATAAATACAGCAAAAGCATAAACGAACAATGGTTTCGAGTCGATGACGGTTACGCAATAGCATCAAAAAAAGACGGTAAAGTCTATATAAGCGAACTTGTATGTACCGATATGATAAGAGCGGCGCAGTCGGTAAATACTTATTTTTCGGCAAACGAATGTATAGTAAAACTGCCGCCTGATATGACACTCGGAGATAAAATATATCGGGGTATGATTTATGCTCCGAGCGGAGAAATAATAAAAGACGCTTATATATCAATGGAACTTGAATGAAACAACTCCTTTTGAGAAAAATAACTCAAAAGGAGTTGTTGTTTTGTTTAAAAGGATGTTAAGTATTATTATAGCAATAAGTGTTATGCTTGCGGTCTGTTCGGTGAGAATTTATTTTATAGGTAAGGGTGACTTGAAATCTGTTGCAAACGGGCAGTCAACTTATACTATGCAGATTGCAGGGCTCAGAGGCAGAATTTATGACTGCAATAAAACGCCTTTTACCAATAATGTAAAGCAGTACGGTGCTGTGCTTATTCCTACTGTTAAAACCGTTGCCGCAGTTACAAGTCAGTTGGACGGAGAAGTCAGAAAAAATATTTTATCAAGTCTTTCGCAGAATACCCCGTGCCTTGCAAATGTAACAAAAGATTTTAACTGTACGGATGCGTTTGTTTTTGAAAATTATCAAAGCAGCACGGTTGTCTGCCCCCATACAATAGGTTATCTTGATATTGATAATAATGCGGTAACCGGCATAGAATATGCTTTTGATGATGTTTTAAAGGGTGAAAACATTAATATAAGTTATGCGGTTGATGCAAATAAAAGACCGCTTGACTCACACTCTCTGAAAGTGGAAAATGCACAAAAAAACGAAAATTATGTTCAACTTACCCTCGACCTGCCGCTTTGCAAATTCACGGAGAATCTGATGAAAACCAAGGTGAAAAAAGGCTCTGCGGTTGTAATAGATTCAAACACGGGCGAAATAAAATGTATGGTATCAACACCGTATTTTGATACAAAAAATGTAAGCAACTATTTATATGACGAAGACGCGCCGCTGATTAACAGAAGTCTTGAAAACTTCAATGTGGGCTCCGTGTTTAAAATCTGCGTTTGCGCAGCCGCGCTGAAAAAAGGCATTTCAAACTTGAAAAGTTATGAGTGTAAAGGCAGTATTAAAATCGGAGAAAACACTTTTAATTGCTCAAAAAGTCACGGACTTACGGATATGAGTAAAGCGTTAAGCGTTTCTTGTAATTGCTATTTTATCAGGCTTGCAGAAGAAGTCGGCGCGGAAAATATTTACGATATGTGTATTCGTTTGGGCTTTAACCGTTCCGTAACTTTAGCGGACACCTTAAAAGCAGACGAAGGCGTATTGCCGAGTATATATGAAATTACAAATTATCCCGCCGCCCTTGCGAATTTTTCTTTCGGGCAGGGTGAGTTAATGCTGTCGCCCTTGCATATATGTGCTATGATAAGCGCTGTTAATAACTCGGGTAAATATAAAACTCCGTATTTGGTAAAAGAAGTTAATAATAACGGAAAATGCACTTATTATAATCAGAGCGATGAAACGGTAGTTTTAAACTCAACGCAAAGTGAAGTCTTAAAGCAAATGCTCTGTGAGGTTATTAAAAGCGGTACAGGCAAACTTGCACAACCCGAAAACGGTGTTGCATTCGGAAAAACAGCGACAGCAGAGGGCGGTGAGGGGAAAAATCAATGCTGGTTTGCAGGCGGATATAAAAACTATGCGATTGTCGTTTTGTGCGAAGACGGAGTATCGGGCGGACAGGATGCGGCCCCTGTTTTTAAGAGTATTTGCGATTATTTAGGCAGTTGACAAAATTAAAATGATTTTATATAATAAAAAACGACGATGACGAAGAAATAAAAGTTTTCCGCTTTTCATAAGAGAGGATGCCGATTGGTGAGATGCATCCGTAAAGCAAAGGTTGATTTTTATGCTGACTTTACCAGTCACTGCGGTAATTCGCAGCGTATTTTCTGCGTTAAAGAAATCAAAGCGGTTGTTTTTGTAAAAAAACAGCAATTTGGGTGGTACCACGGTCCTTTCCGTCCCATGTTACGGGGCGTAAAGGACTTTTTTATTGTTATAACGGAGGTTTATATTTATGAAATGGACATCACTTAATGATTTAAGAGAGGCATATTTATCATTTTTTGAGTCAAAAGGTCATTTGCGCTTAAAAAGTTTTTCTTTAATTCCGAACAATGATAAGTCGTTGCTTTTAATCAATTCCGGTATGGCACCGATGAAAAAGTTTTTCACGGGAGAGGCAACTCCGCCGAGAAAAAGAGTAACAACCTGTCAAAAATGTATCCGTACTCCCGATATTGAGTGCGTAGGACATACCGCGCGTCACGGAACATATTTTGAAATGCTCGGCAATTTCTCATTCGGCGACTACTTTAAAACCGAGGCAGTTACTTGGGCTTGGGAGTTTTTAACAAAAACACTTGAAATTCCTGAGGAATTGCTTTGGGTGTCAATTTATGAAAATGATGACGAGGCATTCGATATATGGACTCAGAAAGTCGGCGTAAAACCCGAAAAAATTGTCCGTCTCGGCAAAGCCGATAACTTCTGGGAGCATGGCTCGGGCCCCTGCGGACCTTGCAGCGAGATTTATTTCGACAGAGGCGAAAAATACGGTTGCGGCTCACCCGACTGCGGTGTAGGTTGCGAGTGCGACAGATATATTGAAATCTGGAACAATGTGTTCTCGCAGTTTAATAATGACGGTAAGGGCAATTATACCGAACTGAAAAATAAAAACATCGATACAGGTATGGGACTTGAAAGACTTGCTTGCGTAATGCAGGGAGTAGATAATCTCTTTGAAGTCGATACAGTTCAGAATATAATGAAACATATAAGCACTATTGCAGGTGTAGAATACAAACAAGACGAAAAAACCGACGTATCACTTCGTGTTATCACAGACCATATCCGTTCAACAACATTTATGATTTCAGACGGTGTCTTACCTTCAAATAACGCAAGAGGTTATGTACTTCGCCGACTTTTAAGAAGAGCCGCAAGACACGGAAGACTTCTCGGAATAAAAGATACATTCCTTTATAAAGTAGTAGATACGGTAATCGAAGAAAATATTTCGGCTTACCCCGAACTTGCAGAGAAAAAAGAACTCATTAAAAAGGTTATTCAGGTCGAGGAGGAGTCGTTTGCAAAGACTGTTGACCAGGGTATGCAGTTGCTTGAAAATGAAATCAAAGCAAGCACAAACGGTGTAATTTCTGGTGAAACCGCATTTAAACTTCAGGACACTTACGGTTTCCCGATTGATTTGACTGTTGAAATTTGTTCCGATAAGGGCGTAAAGGTTGACAGAGAAAAATTCTCTCAAATCTATGAGCAGTACAGAAAAGACACCCGCGCGGCAAGAAAGAATGCCGGCGCAGATGCCTGGAAAAATACCGATAAATTACCGAAAGATTTATCCGCTACAAACTTTGTAGGCTACAGCGAATTTGAAAATTCGGCAAAGGTTGTTGCAATATTAAAAGACGGTGAGATTGCAGACTCTTTGTCAGAGGGCGACAAAGGTGTTGTTGTATTGGATACAACCTGTTTTTATGCAGAAAGCGGCGGACAAATCGGCGACAGCGGAGTAATATCAAGTGACAGCGTTGCTTTTTTGGTCGAAGATACAAAGAAAACTCAAGACGGTAAATATATGCATATAGGCGAAGTCGAGAGCGGACAGATTTCAGTCGGCGACAGCGTTTTAGCAAAGATTGATAAACAAAAACGACAGAGCATTATGCGAAATCATACCGCCGCACACTTGCTTCAAGCGGCATTAAGAAAGACTCTCGGCACCCATGTCGAACAGGCAGGACAACTTGTAAGCGAAAAGTCCGTTCGTTTTGACTTTACTCATTTTTCTGCCCTGACAGACGATGAAATCAAGCAGATTGAAAATCTTGTAAACGAGGCAATCTTAAACGCTATCAAAGTAACAACTACCGAAATGCCTATTGATGAGGCAAAAAAACTCGGTGCTATGGCATTGTTCGGAGAAAAATATTCCGATATAGTCAGAGTAGTCGATGTAAACGATTTTTCCATTGAACTTTGCGGCGGTACTCATGTAAACAATACTTCTACACTCGGCTTGTTTTCCATTTTATCCGAAGGCTCTGTTGCGGCCGGTGTCAGAAGAATTGAGGCGGTTACGGGCAAGGGCGTTTTACAAGTGCTTGATAAACTCAGCCAAACTTTAAACGGGGCTGTGTCGGCGGCAAAAGTCAGCAGTGCCGATGAACTTGTAAGCAAAATCAATTCGGTAAATGAGGAAGTCAGATTAAAGAATTCAAAAATTGACAAACTTAATGACCAGATTGCAAATATTAAACTCGAAAGCATTATTGAAAATGCAAAGCAAGTCGGCGGCGTTAAAGTAGTAGCGGCAAAATTCTGGGGTGACGATGCATCTGCTATGCGGCACACCTGCGATATGCTCAAAGACAAAGATGAAAACACCGTAGTCGTTTTAGCATTGACAGAAAATGATAAGGTTACATTTGCAGCGGCTTGCGGTAAAGCGGCTATGGATAAAAAGGCGCACGCAGGCAATATAGTAAAAGAAGTCGCAGCGCTTTGTCAGGGTAAAGGCGGAGGAAAGCCTAATTCCGCTATGGCAGGCGGCAAAGATGTAAGTCGCGTAAACGACGCGTTAAACGCAGTTGAAAATATTGTAAGTCAAATGATAAAATAAGGAGGTTTTTTAAGTATGGACTGCTTATTTTGTAAAATAGCAAAAGGCGAAATTCCGTCAACAAAATATTATGAAGACGAATTTGTTTATGCCTTTGCGGACATTGAACCGCAAGCACCTTTTCACGCTATTATAATTCCGAAAGAGCATATTGAGTCGGCAGCACAAATTGACGATAAAAACTCTTATTTAACAGCAAAGGTGTTTGAATCCGCAGCAAAAATTGCAAAAAAAGAAAACTTATCCGACGGTTTCAGAATAGTTACCAATTCCGGCAAAGATGCAGGACAAACAGTAGGGCATATTCATTTTCATATGCTTGCCGGAAGACTGCTTGCATGGCCTCCGGGCTGATGAAAGGATGATAAAAATGAGAGAAGTATATAAAATTAATATTGCAGGTTGCGAGCGTGAACTTGAAAAGTTCGCAGTCAGCGATAAATTGGATATTGCAGCCTTTATTCTTTTCGGTGATGTGGAAATAACAGAAAAATCTGCAAAAGAACTGCTTAAAAAGGTACCCGAGTTTGATGTAATATTAACTCCGGAAGCAAAAAGCATACCTTTAGCCTATGAAATGTCAAAGCAGTCGGGCAAAAAATATGTCGTTGCAAGAAAAGGCGTAAAAGTGTATATGGGAGAGCCTTTAAAAGCAGAAGTTTTATCTATTACAACACAAAAGCCGCAAACTTTATATTTGGGCGAAGACGATGTAGAAAACATAAAGGGCAAAAAAGTATTAATAGTTGACGATGTAATTTCAACAGGTGAATCACTTTCAGCAATAATTAAGTTATGCGAATTAGCAGGAGGAAATTTAGCAGCCTCTTGTGCTGTGTTAGCAGAGGGCGACGCGGCAAAGCGTGATGATATAATCTATCTTGAGCCTTTACCGCTGTTTTTTAAGTAAAAATGAAATATTCTCCCGCGGCAATACTTGGGTTTGTATTTTTATCAGCATCATTAATTGCATCTAAAGTCAGCAACACTTTAGATGCAATTTTGATTTTAATCAGCATTATTGTGATGCTTTTAATTATTGTATTCAGAAAAAGATTGAATAAAGATTTGTTTTTAAACATCGTATTTATTTTATCAACTGTAATAATCGCAACACTTAATTTTACCGTAAGAGATAATATCACGGGGAATAAAATTAATAATCTCGAAGGTGAAAGAAGAAGCATATCGGGATATGTTAAAAGTGAAAGTGAATATATGTACGGCAGATATTACTGCATTATTGACAGTTCTGTTTACGGTACTGTGAGATTATCGTCAAAGAAAGATTTTAACGCAAAACTTTATGATGTCATTAAAGCAGATGTTGTTTTTACCGATTATGAAAACAGACAAAACTGTGTTGATTTAGGTGCATACACCTTAACCGACTGCAGAATTATACATCAAAAAAGCAAAGACCTTACATATTATCTTTTGTATCTTAAAAAACTCGCAAAAGAATATATAGACAGTTCTGTTGGAGAAAACAGCGGAATTGTCAGAGGAATTGTGCTCGGAGATAAAAACGCAATCTCAAAAGAAATTAACAGAAATTTTAAACTGGCGGGACTAAGCCATATTTTAGTGTTTTCCGGTATTCACTTTTCAACGGTTATAATGTTTTTTACAACCCTTGTAAGAGTGCTGTCTTCAAAACGGTGGATATTAAACGTGCTTACCGTAATTATAGATATTGCGGTTATGATTACTGTAGGCTTTTGCCCGAGCGTATTGCGTGCGGGCTTTGCCTCAATTGCGGTAGTTATTGCAAGCAGTGTGAATACCGGCTCCGATTCAATGACAACGCTTGGCCTGTCAGTTATATTTACAGGCCTGTTTAACCCTTTCGCCCTGGTAAACGCGGGCTTTATATTAAGTTTCTTTGCTTGCCTCGGCATCGGACTTTTTTCTAAAAAATTATCGTTTTATATAATTACCCGTTTTTCACTTTATAATATATTTGTATCGAAAATAATCAAGGCGGTGTCCGTAACCTTTTCTGCTCAGATAGCGGTAATACCGATACTTTGTATTTATTTTGACAGTTTGTCCCTTGTAGGTGTCGTATCCTTCTTGTTCATATCCGTCGTGTGTGATTTTTTGGTGATTTTCACTTTGATTTCAATGCTTCTTGCCGCAACGGGCTTTTTAAAGGGCGTCGGCGACTTTGTAATGAAAATTGTCAACTGTTTTGCAGATTATATTAAATACATAGCCGCAACTTTTGCTAAAATGCCGTTATCAGATGTTAAAAATCCTTATTATGTGTCGCTCTCGGTAGCGCTGTGCCTTTTAGCAGTTTTGATTTGTCTGATTCTTTATAAATATAAAAAGAATGTGTTTAAACAGACAATTCTTATCTGTACGGTAATTTTTATATCGGTTAATCTTCTCGGTATGAATGCAAACAAGGACCTTATAAGAGTTTGTCAGACAAACAGCGGTGAGGTAATAGTAAGCGATGATAAGAATGTAATTTTAATCTCACAAAACAGTACGAATTTCGCGTTAGAACAGATTGAAAATCAGATTAATAACCTGTCTTCGGGAAGTATAGATTTGTTTATACCCGTTAACGATAAATGCGCGACAGGTGTAATCGCTAATTTTAAGCCGAAAACGGTTATGAGCGGGTATCTGACAGTTAAGGACAGTGCTGTTAACTACTATGATAGCAAAAGTGCGAGTATAGGTGATGTTACCGTGAAATTAAGTGAAGCCGGCATATTGGTTACTTACGGTAACACAAAAATTGCGATAGTAAATGAAAGACAGGATGCCTCCGATTTTAACGGAAGCGATGTGTTTATAGGCAAAACGCTGTCAGGTTTAAAAGGCGCCGGCATTGTTATAACTAACGGTGAGTACGAGGATGTTAAACAACTTGCTCTTTTAAACAACAGAGTGTATAATAATGAAGAATATACTATGTGCGTTTATTTATCAAAATCGGGTACCGCGTTAGTAAGGAGAGATTAACTTGGCAGATATAACCGAAAAAGATTTAGCCCTGAATATTAAAAAAGGCAAATTTGAAAAGGTCTATCTTTTTTACGGAGAAGAAAGATACTTAATAAGACTTTATGCCGAGCAGATTTCAAAAAACGCAGTAGAAGATTTCAGGGACCTTAATGTGCATAACTTTGAGCAAAACGCAAGTATAGACGATATTATGCTCGCGGCGGAAAGTATGCCCGTTGTAAGTAAGCGTAGTGTAGTCAGCGTAACAGATTTTAAATTTACATCGCTTAGTAAAAACGACGAACAAAGATTTTTGGAGTTTTTAGAAGACTTGCCTGATTTTTGTTCTGTTGTTTTCCGGTATGACAGAGCAGAATTTGATGTAAGCAAAAATAAAAGTTTTATAAACGCAGTCAAAAAATCGGGCAACGCGGTTGAGTTTGCGAGAAAAGATGAAAACTCACTCACAAAAATTTTATGTTCGCGCGCCGCAAAACAGGGAGTCAATCTGCAGCCTACCGTTGCAAAATACATAATCTCTCTTTGCTCAAACGACCTTGAAAACTTATTAAGCGAAGTAGATAAACTCTGTAATTATGCGGAAAACAAGACTATTACGCAAAAAGACGCGGACCAAATCGTGTCCGTATCCAACGAGGTGTCAATTTATAATCTTTCTGCACAGATTATGGCAAAAGATTTTCAAAAAGCATTTTCAACTTTGAAAAATCTTCTTGATAATAAAGTCGAGCCTGTTTTTATTCTGATTACTTTAAGCCGCGCATTTACAGATGTTTATCGGGTAAAACTTGCCGAAAGCGAAGGGGTAAGTTTAAATCAGATAGGCGTTGATTTTAAATACGGAGCAAGAGCCTTTGTTTTGGAAAAAACAAGAAAAAACTCAAAAAACATAGATAAAAAATCGGCAGAAAATATTATAAAGTATTTGTATGAATGTACTATGAAAATCAAAAGGTGTGAAATCGAGCCCGAAATTGTTATCGAAACTGCTGTGCTTGAACTTATGAGGATGTGTTAAAATGCTTAGTTTATCTCAGGCGGTAATTGTCGAGGGCAAATATGATAAGATTAAACTTTCAAATATTATAGATGCTTTAATAATAACGACAGATGGGTTCAGAATTTTCAAAGACGAGGATACAAAGCAACTCATTAAATCATTGGCAGAAAATCAAGGCATAATCGTCCTGACAGATTCCGACTCTGCGGGTTTCATTATAAGAAATTATATTAATAATATTACAAAAGGCGGAAAAGTAATCAATGTATGTCTGCCTGAAATTTTAGGCAAGGAAAAAAGAAAAACCGCTTTTTCGTCAGACGGACTTTTAGGTGTTGAGGGAACAGATGATGAAATTATTCTCGCAGCGCTTAAAAAAGCAGGTGTCGAGCAGAATAAGACAAATAAAGAGCCTGTTACAAAATCAATGCTTTATTTTGACGGGTTCATAGGCACCGATAACTGCTGTGAAAAAAGGAAGAAACTGTTAGAATTACTGAAAATACCCAAATCGGTGTCTTCAAATATGTTGCCCCAAATAATAACTCAGGTCGCGGGAATAGAGGAATATAAAAAGGCAGTAAATATACTTAATAATAAATTGAACTAAAAGACTTGCATATTTTGAGAATATGTTGTATAATGATATTTGTATTAGTATTAAATTGATATTAAATTTAGCCTCTTACTCGGAGGGAGGGAATTTTAAGATGAGTCAAGTGCGTTTAAAAGAAAATGAAAGCTTGGATAATGCTCTTCGCAGATTCAAAAGAGCGACCGCAAGAGACGGAGTTATCCAGGAAGTTCGTAAGAGAGAGCACTATGAAAAGCCTTCCGTCAGACGCAAGAAGAAATCTGAAGCTGCTCGTAAGCGTAAGTTTAGATAAACCTTTTTGCAAATCTTGACGCCCTTTTCATAAAAAGTGCTGAAAGATTTACATAATCTAAAGTCTTATGAATTAGAAAAAGGTAGCGTAAAAGGCTACCTTTTTTGTTTAATTGAGAGGTGTTATATTTGCCGATTTTTAAACCGTTAAAAAGATTTTTCAGAGCGACCGACATAACAGCGGAATATTTAAAATCTATCGGAGTCAAAGGCGTCGCTTTAGATGCAGACAATACTATGTCGGAACATCACTCCCAGATACCTCTTGAGGGTGCGCCGGAGTGGATAGAATATTTAAAATCTAATCATATCAAGGTGCTTATGGTATCGAATGCAAAATCGGAAAGAGTGCTTCCGTTTGCTAAAAAACTGGGAGTTGACTATATTCATCTTGCCTTAAAGCCCCTGCCTTTCGGCTTTGTTCGTGCCGCAAAAAGAATGGGTATAAATAAAAACGAACTCGCGGTTATAGGCGACCAGATTTTTACCGATATGATTGGCGCAAATATTATTAAAGCAAAGGCACTGCTTGTTACCCCGATAAAAGCGGAAGATAAGTTAAGTTTTAAAATAAGACGCAATTTGGAAAATAAATTGCTCAAAAAATATACAGATATTTAAAATATATAAGTAAAGGTGTGTAAATGATGAAAAAAATATTAGTTATTAACGGACCTAATTTAGATATGCTCGGCAAAAGAGAGCCTGAAATTTACGGTGCAAAAACTTTGGACGACATCAACCTCGAAATTTCAAAACTTTGCGGGCAGTTGGGCGCAAAGGCAGATTTTTATCAGTCAAACATCGAGGGCGAATTGGTAAATGCAATACACTCTGCGGCAGATTATGACGGATGTGTTATCAATGCGGGCGCTTATACTCATTATTCAATAGCGATTCACGATGCAATCGCCTCAATTAAAACCCCTTGCATTGAAGTCCACTTATCAAATGTCCATACAAGGGAAGAATACAGACATAAGTCTATGTTGTCACCCGTTTGTAAAGGCGTAATTTTGGGACTCGGAGAAAAAAGTTATCTGTTAGCGGTGAGGGCGTTGTTAGATGAATAATTTTCAAAAAATTTTAAACAGTACAAATGCAGATGCTGTGCTGATATTCAGCGAAATTGCATGTAACTATCTTTCGGGCTTTAATACAACCGACGGTTTTGTCGCTGTTTCAAAAGACAAATCGGCACTTTATACCGACGGAAGATATATTGAAGCCGCTACTAAAAGCAATACTAACTGCGATGTCGTACTTCGCACCGATAATCAAAAAGACATAATCTCGTTTTTAAATGAAATCGGCGCTCACACTGTCGCAGTCGAAACCGCGATACCGTATTCGCTTGTTTTAAAACTAAAAAATATGCTCAAAGACTTTGAAGTATCTGCTGATGAGAATATTGATAAATGTATAAGCAAAATGCGTCAGGTTAAAACACAAGACGAAATTGATAAACTCAGACTCGCTCAGGAAATGACGGAAAAAGCGTTTGATTATGTATTAGGTTTTATCAAACCAGGTGTGACGGATATTGATATTGCGGCAGAACTTGAATATCAGATGAGAAAAGCGGGCGCAAACGGACTGAGTTTTGAAACTATATGCGTTACCGGTACAGATACATCTTTGCCCCACGGAGTGCCTCACGGACGCAAAGTGCAAAACGGTGACTTTGTCACAATGGACTTTGGCGCTTTGTATCAGTCACTTCATGCCGATATGACAAGAACCGTAGCAGTCGGAAATATCACCGACGAGCAAAAAAAGGTTTATAATACCGTGCTTAGCGCACAACTTAACTGTATTAATAATATTAAAGCGGGTATGACGGGCAAAGAGGCAGACTTGCTCTCGCGCAGCGTAATTGAACAAGCGGGATACGGTGAATATTTCACACACTCAACAGGTCACAGCGTAGGCTTTGAAATTCACGAGTCACCCTCTCTTGTGTCAAAAAATGAACAGCCTTTGCAGGAGGGCAACTGCGTTACGGTAGAGCCGGGAATTTATTTACCCTCAAAATTCGGTGTGAGAATTGAAGATATGGTTCTTATAACAAAAGACGGTTGCAAAAATTTCACAAAAGCCGATAAAGCCCTTATTATATTGTAAAAAGTGCTTGCAAAGTAGGACAATATATAATAGAATATATATGTATAAATATGGTTGTCAAAAAACAACTTAGTATAAAGGAGAATGAATTTATGATTTCAGCCGGAGATTTCAGAAACGGTGTTACTTTCGAAGAAGACGGAAATGTTTTGCAGGTTGTTGAATTTCAGCATGTAAAACCCGGTAAAGGCGCTGCATTCGTAAGAACTAAAACAAGAAATGTAATTACAGGGGCAATAATTGAAAAAAGTTATAACCCCTCTGCTAAATTCCCGACTGCTTTTGTCGAGAGAAAAGAAATGCAGTATTCATACGATGACGGAGACCTTTATCATTTTCTCGATACAGAAACCTGGGAAGAAACTTTAGTAAGCCACGATTTGGTTGGCGACAACTTTAAATTTGTTAAAGAAGAAATGGTTTGTAAGGTAATGTCTTATAAGGGCAGCGTGTTCGGTGTAGAACCTCCTACATTTGTAGAACTTGAAATTACACACACAGAGCCCGGTGTTAAAGGCGATACCGCTACTAACTCTACAAAACCTGCTACTGTTGAAACAGGTGCGGAAGTAAGAGTGCCTTTGTTTATCAATGAAGGCGACAGAATTCGCGTTGATACAAGAACCTGCGAATATATGGAAAGAGCATAAGGAGAATTTTTTATGATGACAGTAACCGAAAAAGCAGCTTATCTTAAAGGCTTGGTTGACGGATTAAAATTAAACGACAACGACGATATGACAAAGGTTGTTAAAGCAATTGTCGACACTATTGACGATATCGCTTTGACTGTTGCAGACCTTGAAGATGAAGTTGTTGCGATGCAAGATGAAATCTTTGAAATTGATGAAGATTTAGCTTTGGTAGAAGAAGACCTTTATGAAGACGAAGACGAGGAAATTGACGCAGACTATGTCGTTGAGTGTCCTGAATGCGGAGCAGACATCTATCTTGATGAAGACCTTTTGGAGGACGGAGGAATTTCTTGTCCCGAATGCGGA
>JAXJSP010000042.1:0-59358 GCA_036310005.1 Acutalibacteraceae bacterium
ATTTAATCTCCTCCTGTATATTTGCCTTTATAATCACATAATTATACTTATATATTTTATTACTAAAGCGCTTTTTTGTCAACATATTTTGCCGGAGTCATTAATGGGACATGTTCGGTATTATAATAAAGATGAAATAAAGAAAGGGGCGCATTAAGTTGACCGGTATTTTTTATATGCAATCAGGAATTGAAATCATCGTATTTTTAGTTTTAGTTTTTGGAATTATATTTGAAAAACACATTGTAAGGCTTGAGCAAAAACTGATTAAAAAAATAAAAAAGATAATTTATAATTGATGATTTTGTAAAAATATGATAAGATATAATAAAATAAGTATTAAAAGGAGCAGTTATGACTTATACATATACACCAACCGGTGTTTGTTCAAGACAAATTCAAATTGAAATCAGCGGTGACACCGTTGTAAAAATCAAATTTATCGGCGGTTGTGCCGGTAACACTCAAGGTATCGCTCATTTGGCAGAGGGCATGAAGATTGACGATATTATCAAAAGACTTGAGGGTATTCGCTGCGGTTTTAAGCCGACCTCCTGCCCTGACCAACTTGCAAAGGCGTTAAAGGAAGTAAAAGAGCAACTGTAAAAGTGAAAAGACTTTATACAGCAAGAGGTGAATAATTTGCAATTTGATGAAGATGTAAAAATATTTGACAAAAATGATTTTCATAAAAGTAAACAAGGCACTGACGACTCTCAGTTTAATCAAGAGGGCCTTGTGAATTCTGCATTGGCACTTGGCGCGTCGCTTGTCGATGTAATGCTTAATTACAACAATAATGTTGATATTGCCCATTTTGACGGTTATGATATGAACATGCAGGTTCGTATGCTTTTTGCTTTTACAATTTGTTCTACTCTTGAAAATCACTGTATTACAGATCAACTTGCAAATACTGCTTTAAACAGTTTTTACAACACTTTAAAAAAGTCGGATGCAGATTTTTATGAGGACCTTGCTTCAAGCGGTGCTATTTCATTTTATTATCTTGCGCTAAGGCGTAATATTGATGTTGAAAGACGGATGGGACAAACCTTTGCTATGCTTTGTGACGAGGACGGTAACGGAGTTTTTCAGGAACTCGGCGAGGCGCTGTACTGCAAATATGCCAATATAGTTAAAAAAGAGATTAACAAGTTTTCTCTTTTAAAAGACTAAAAAGTTAAAGTCGGTTTCGATAAACGAAACCGACTTTTTTATTTGCAGTTAATCTGTCCTTTTACTGTTATTTATCTGTTAGCAGCAGCAGTCATTACCGTTTGAATTGCATCCGCCGTTGTTTCCGCAGCAGAAAAGAATGAGAATAAGAACGATAATCCAGGTGCAGTTAGAACCGAAACCGTTATTGCAGCACATGTTTATTTGCCTCCCTTCAATTCAGAGGCTTTTTGCCTCTCAACAATATCTTATGTCAGTCTTATATTTTTTGTTACCCGTCAATATAATATATAAGCACAGTTTTTTAGGTCCGAAAATTTTTTTATTTTTTTGAAAAAATCAGAAAACAAAAGAAAAACTTTAAAAACAAGAGAAAAACAAATATAAAATATTTAAAACTGACTTTTATTGACTTTGACCTTTATTGACTTTTGCTGTAAGATTAAAGTCAGTAAAAGTCAAAAAGGAGTATAAAAGATGCTGTTAAGCGATATAATTACAAAACAGATATTGGAAGAATTGGCAAAATCCGAAAGCGGAATTGCTGAAATTCAACGAAATTTATTAGCAGAAGTAGTAGGATGTGTGCCGAGTCAAATCAACTATGTAATATCTTCAAGGTTTACGCCCGAAAGAGGATATTTAGTTGAGTCACGCAGAGGCGGAGGCGGTTACATAAGAATAACCGAAATCAGAAATTCGCAGTCTGCCGATATTATGCACGCGATTAATTCGATAGGAAATGAAATTGATATGAAAACTTGCAGAATTATCGTTGAAAATCTACTTTATAGGGAATATATAAACAAAGAGATTGCAAAAATTATAATTGCTGCTTGTTCTGACGAGGCGTTAACCAATTTGCCTATTGAATTAAAGGACTCAACAAGAGCGTCAATACTTAAAAGAATTTTAATGACACAAGCATAAGGAGGAAAAGAAAATGCTATGTGAAAACTGCGGAAAATATGCCGCTACCACTCATATCAAAACTAATATAAACGGACAGGTTGTACAAAAGCATTTATGCTCTGCGTGTGCTGCAAAGAGCGGATTAAATCAAACATTCGGGCTTGATTCTTTATTCGGCTCATTTTTCGGCGAGTCACTCAAAGCGCAGCCGCTTGCGGACACAAGGAAAAGGTGTGAAGGATGTAATACTACATTCGATGAAATTGTAAAGCGAGGCAAAGTAGGTTGTGACAAGTGCTATGACACTTTCTTAGAGCAACTTATTCCGTCGTTACAAAGAATGCACGGAAAGGCAAAGCACATAGGTAAAAAGCCGATTGCAAAATCGAGAATAATCGAGCAAAATGTTGAAGAAAACGAACTTGAAAGATTAAAGGCTAATTTAGAGGACTGCATTAAAAATCAGGAATTTGAGCAAGCAGCAGTACTTCGTGACAAGATAAAGGAACTGGAGGGAAAGCAAAATGGCTAAATGGTATAATTCTTTAGGTGAGCAATCTGATACGGTTATATCAACACGCATACGTCTTGCAAGAAACATATCCGGTATTCCCTTCCCCGGAAAAATGAATTCAGAGCAGATAAGTCAGGTAAACGCACTTGTAAAAGATGCTGTTTGTTCCGATAAAAATTTAAAAGAAAATTTTAAATTTATTGAAATGGACACACTTCCTGACATAACAAAATTAAGTTTGATGGAAAAACATGTTATTTCACCCGGTTTTTGCAAAAACTCAAAAGGCAAAATGCTCATACTGTCTAATGATGAATCGGTAAGCATTATGCTTTGCGAGGAGGACCACATAAGAATTCAGGTTATGTGTGCAGGGCTTGCATTAGATGAGGGATATAAAATTGCCGACAAGATTGATGATGTACTTGATAAGCGTTTAAATTTTGCATTTAATGACAGGCTCGGTTATTTAACCGAATGTCCGACAAATTTAGGCACCGGACTTCGGGCATCCGTTATGCTGCACTTACCGGCATTGGAAGCGGGCAACAGCGTTACAAAACTTGCAACTACCGTAGGTAAAATAGGACTTACAATAAGAGGCACATACGGTGAAGGTTCAAAAGCGATGGGTGCGCTGTATCAATTGTCTAATCAGGTAACTCTCGGGATATCGGAATTATCGGCTATTGAAAATCTCAAGAGCATAACACTTCAGGCGATTAATCAAGAGAAGGCTGCAAGAGAGTCTATTGACAGGATAGGCATTGAGGATGCAACTTGGAGAGCATTCGGAACATTAAAATACGCAAGGAGTATTTCAAGCGACGAATTTATGAATCTGATTTCAAAAGTAAGGCTCGGTATTTCAATGGGCATACTTAAAGGCGTTACGCTTGAAGATGTTGAAACATTAATTATAGAATCGGGGCCTGCTACAATACAGGCTAATTCCGGCACGCCGCTTGAAGCGGAAGAGCGTGATATACAGCGTGCAAAAATAATTAGAGAAAGGTTAAACAAGTAATTTATGAACTATAAATTTAACGGCTTTACGGAAAAAGCCAACTTAGCATTAAATTATGCAATATCTGCCGCAGAACAGTTCGGACATACTTATGTAGGCAGTGAGCATATATTAATCGGTATTTTAAAGGAAGGAACTTCTGTTGCTGCAACACTTTTGGCAGATAACGGAGTAGAATGTGAAAATATTGAGCAAATGCTTATTAACACGGTAGGCAAAGGAAATGCAACCCGTCTTTCCCCTGACCAGTTCACTCCGAGAGCAAAGCGCATTATTGAAATGAGCATAATATCTGCAAGAAGTATGAATAACAATTATGTAGGTTGTGAGCATCTGCTTTTGGCGATTTTAGAGGAAGGAGATAACTACGCAGTTAGATTTATCAGTGAAACAGGCGGTGACTGTACTGCGATTATTAATCAGGCGGAAGACCACTTCTCGCTTAATGAAGAAGGCGCAAACACAAAATCTGATAAAAACTCAAAAACTCCTACTCTTGACAGTTTCGGAATTGACCTGACCGAGCAGGCTAAAAAAGGCAAACTGGACCCCGTTATCGGCAGAGATAAAGAAATTGAAAGGGTTATTCAGATTCTTACAAGGAGAACAAAAAACAACCCGTGTTTAATCGGTGAGCCCGGTGTAGGTAAAACTGCAGTTGCGGAAGGTTTGGCACTTAAAATTGCCGAAGACGAAGTTCCCGAAATATTAAAGGGCAAAAGGGTTGTATCATTAGACCTTACGGGAATGGTTGCAGGCACCAAATACCGCGGTGATTTTGAAGACAGAATCAAAAACGCCATTGATGAAATCAAAAAGTCAAAAGATGTAATTTTATTCATTGATGAATTGCACACTATAATCGGTGCGGGTTCTGCGGAAGGCTCAACAGATGCGGCCAATATGTTAAAGCCGAATCTTGCAAGAGGCGAATTGCAGGTAATCGGTGCTACTACATTAAACGAATACAGAAAGTATATTGAAAAGGATGCTGCGCTTGAAAGAAGATTTCAGCCTTTGACAGTAGCAGAGCCGAGCAAAGAAGATGCGGTTTTGATTTTGAAAGGGTTGCGTGACAAGTATGAGGCACATCACAAAGTCACGATTACAGACGAAGCGATTGAGGCGGCAGTCGAACTCTCATCAAGATATATAAGCGACAGGTTCTTGCCTGACAAGGCTATTGATTTAATTGACGAGGCATCTTCAAAAGTTAAACTTTTATCATTGACAACGCCTGACAATTTAAAAGGCATTGAAGAAGAAATAAAGCAAATTGATAATGATATGACCGTCGCAGTAAACTCACAAGATTTTGAGCAAGCCGCTATACTTCGCGACAAGAAAAAAGAGAAAAGCGATGAACTTGACAAACTTAAAAAAGAGTGGCAAGAGAAAAATCAGCACACATCAGGCACGGTTACTGCCGAAGAGATTGCACAGACCGTATCACAATGGACAGGAGTACCTGTATCGCAATTAACCGAAGACGAGAGTAAAAGGCTTTTAAAATTAGAGCAGGTTTTACACAACAGAGTTGTAGGTCAAGACGAGGCGGTAAATGCAGTATCGAAAGCAATAAGGCGAGGCAGAGTCGGACTCAAAGACCCGAAAAGACCTATCGGTTCATTTATATTCCTCGGCCCTACCGGTGTAGGAAAAACAGAGCTTTGCAGAGCGTTGGCTGAGGCGATGTTTACGGATGAAAACGCGATTATAAAACTTGACATGTCCGAATACATGGAAAAGCATACAGTATCAAAACTCATCGGCTCTCCTCCGGGTTATGTCGGTTTTGAAGAGGGAGGACAACTTACCGAAAAAGTAAGGCGTCGTCCGTACTCGGTAGTGCTTTTTGATGAAATTGAAAAAGCGCATCCCGATGTATTCAATATGCTTTTACAGATACTTGAAGACGGAGTGCTTACCGATTCGCAAGGCAGACACGTAAACTTTAAAAACTGTGTAATCATTATGACATCGAATGTCGGTGCAAGGCTTATAACCGAAAAAAGGCAGAATTTAGGTTTTGGTCAGAGTGAACAGAATGATGACATCAAGCAAGCGGTAATGGAGGCATTAAAGCAAGAATTCAAGCCTGAATTTTTAAACCGTATTGACGACATTATTGTATTCAGCAAACTTAAAGAAGATGACATCAAAAAGATTGCCGAAAAGATGCTTGACAACCTTAAAAAGCGAGTTGAAAGTATGGGCATAGAAATTTCTTTTGACGAGTCCGCTTTAAATGAGATTGCAAAAATCGGATTTGATCCTGTTTACGGTGCAAGACCTTTACGCAGGAGCATACAAAGTAATATTGAAGATACTTTAAGTGAGAAGATTTTGGAGGGCGAAATCAAGTCCGGTGACAAAATCAAATGCGTATTTACCGACAAGTTTGAATTTATGAAATAAAAAAAGACACCTATTTTAAACGATAGGTGTCTTTTTTTCGTATAGGTGAAAACAAAAATCTTTTACTTCGATTTTACATGATTATGATTACAGATTTTACTTTGAACAGTTAACATATAATCAAAGCCAAGAGCTTTGAAAGGAGTAAAATTAAAATATGAAAACGAAAAACATTGTAACAAGAATTGCGGCATTAGGTGTAGCGGGTTTAATGCTCGTCGCGTCACTTACAGGCTGCGGCAGTAAAAAAGAAGGCGCTAATGTATCTTCAGACAGTACAAGTTCTGTACAAAAGTTAGAAGGCAAGGTTGCAACAGACGGATCTACCTCTATGGAAAAGGTTATCGGTGCATTAGGTGAGGCTTTTAAGGGCGAAAACGACGGTGTAACTTTTACATATAACCCCACCGGTTCGGGAACAGGTATCACCGCAGTTTCAGAGGACAGATGTGATATCGGTCTTTCAAGCCGCGCACTCAAAGATGAGGAAGTTGAAAAAGGGCTTAACGAAACAATATTGGCCTATGACGGTATTGCAGTAATCGTAAACAACGGAAACAATGTTGATGATCTTACCATTGAAACAATTGCCAAAATTTACAAAGGTGAAATCACAAATTGGAAAGAGATTGGCGGAGATGATGCCGAAATCGTGCTTATCGGTCGCGAGCCAAACAGCGGTACCCGTGACGGATTTGAGTCGGTAGTAGGTGTTGAAGATGAATGTAAGTACCGTCAGGAACTGACTGCTACAGGCGATGTAATATCTGCAGTTGCCGGAAACCCGAACGCAATCGGTTATGCATCGGTGGCTTCTGTAAAAGACACGGTAAAAGCACTCAAGGTTGAGGGTGTTGCACCTGATACCGATACCATTAAAGACGGTACATATAAAATTCAAAGACCGTTTGTACTTGTAACAAAGACTGATACAAAACTCAGCGACACCGCACAAGCCTTTTACGACTTCTGTTTATCGGAAGAAGCAAAAGATATTATTACAGGCGCAGGTGTTGTACCTGCAAACTAAACAAAAGACATAAGCGGTGGATACCCCCCCACCGCTTATGTCCGTTTGGAGAGAAAATATGAAAAACAAAGCAAAATTAATTGAAAACGCAGTACACGGTATATTTTTAATTTTAGGACTTATTACTGTCGGTGCTGTTGTGCTTATAAGTGTTTATCTTATAATTTCCGGTATTCCGGCAATAAAGGAAATCGGACTTTTCAACTTTCTTTTTGGGAAAGAATGGACACCTACCGGTGATGACAAGCAATTCGGAATATTGCCCTTTATACTTACAAGTATTTACGGAACCTGCGGTGCAATAGTTATAGGCACGCCCATTGGATTTTTTACCGCTATATATCTTTCAAATATGGCGAACAGCAAAGTAAAAAGCATCGTATCGTCGGCAGTCAGTTTGCTTGCGGGTATTCCGTCTGTTGTATACGGACTTGTCGGTATGCTTGTCCTTGTACCGTTAGTACGAAAAGTATTTAACATTCCCGACGGTGCGAGTCTGTTTTCTGCTATCATTGTTTTGAGTGTAATGATATTACCATCAATTATTAAAGTATCATTGACATCACTTGAAGCGGTACCGAAAGAATATGAAGAAGGCTCGTTGGCACTCGGTGCCACACCAGTAGAAACATATTTCAAAGTATCGGTTCCCGCAGCAAAAAGCGGAATTGCCGCCGCAGTAGTATTGGGTGTAGGCAGAGCTATTGGTGAAGCGATGGCAGTTATTATGGTTTCGGGAAATGTTGCAAACATGCCGAAATTATTTGAAAGCGTGCGATTTCTGACCACTGCGGTATCAAGCGAGATGGCTTATTCGGCGGACGGTAGTTTACACCGTCAGGCGCTGTTTTCCATAGCACTTGTACTGTTTTTATTCATTATGCTCATAAATGCAACGCTCAACTTCTTTTTGAAGAAAAACAAGGAGGGATAATATGATAGGTAAAGTTTCCAAAAAGCGAAAAATCAGTATTGCCCTGCTTAAAGGTTTAATGTTTTTGTCTGTTCTGATTACGATAGGTCTTGTATTATTTCTTATTATTTATGTATTAGCAAAGGGACTGCCGAACATCACATGGGAACTGCTGACATCTGAACCGAGTTATCTGTCAAACACAATCGGTATTTTGCCTGACATTCTTAATACCGTATATATTATATTAGCATCGCTTATAATTGTACTTCCTTTAGGTGTCGGTGCGGCAGTATATCTGACAGAATATGCAAAAAATCAGAAAGTAGTATCTGCGATTGAATTTGCGGCAGAAACGCTTTCGGGTATTCCGTCAATTATATACGGACTTGTCGGCATGCTGTTTTTCTGTCAGTTTTTAGGTTTCGGCACTTCGCTGATTGCCGGTGCATTGACTCTTGTAATTATGAATTTACCGACTGTAATGCGAACAACACAGGAAAGTTTAAAAACAGTACCGAAAGGATACAAAGAAGGTGCTTTCGGGCTTGGTGCCGGTAAATGGAGAGTTATTCGTACGATTGTACTGCCTGAATGTATTGACGGTATTGTAACAGGTTGTATTTTGTCTGTCGGCAGAATTTTAGGCGAATCGGCGGCGCTGCTTTTCACGGCGGGTTTTGCTCATTCTTTAAACGGAGTAATCGAGGGACTTACAAACTCGGGTGCTACTTTGACGGTTGCACTTTATGTATATGCCAAAGAACAGGGTGAATTTGAGATTGCCTTTGCTATCGGTGCTATATTAATGATTTTAACACTTATAATTAATCTTTCTGCCGACCTTGCGGGCAAGTATTTCAAGAAAAGGAGAAACAAATGAGCATAATTACTGTAAAAAATTTAGATTTATGGTATAATACTAACAAGGCACTTAAAGATGTCAACATAGATATTGAAGAAAAATCAATAACCGCACTTATCGGGCCTTCCGGTTGCGGAAAATCAACATTTTTAAAAACCTTAAACAGAATGAACGACCTTATTCCCGGTGTTAAGATTACAGGACAAGTAAAATATGAAGGCACCGATATTTTCGGCAAAAATGTTGATGTCAACGAACTTCGCCGCGATATCGGTATGGTATTTCAAAAGCCGAATCCGTTTCCGATGAGTATTTACGATAATATTGCTTACGGACCGAGAATTCACGGAATTAAATCAAAAGCAAAACTTGATGAAATCGTTGAGGAGTCACTTAAAGACACCGCTATTTGGGATGAAGTAAAAGACAGGCTTAAAAAGTCTGCACTCGGTCTTTCCGGCGGTCAACAGCAAAGACTTTGCATAGCAAGAGCCTTGGCGGTCAAACCGAAAATTCTTTTAATGGATGAGCCCACCTCTGCGCTGGACCCTATCTCGACTTCAAAAATTGAAGATTTGGCCATAGAACTCAAAAAGAAATATACAATAATCATCGTAACGCATAATATGCAGCAAGCGCTTCGTATTTCGGACAAGACCGCATTTTTCCTGCTTGGTGAACTGATTGAATACGATAACACGGAAACGATGTTTTCTACGCCGAAAAATAAGAAGACCGAAGACTACATTACGGGAAGGTTTGGATAATGAGAAATAAATTTGATGAACAACTTTTACATCTTAATCAGAAGATGATTGAAATGGGTGCTTTATGTGAGCGTTTTATTGCGCTTGCGGCTGATGCCTTATTAAACGGTAATACAAAAGGTGCGAAAGAAATCATTTCACACGGATATGAAATTGACGAAATGGAAAAGGACATTGAAAGCATTTGCCTCAAACTTCTGTTACAGCAGCAGCCGGTTGCCGGTGATTTAAGGCAAATCTCCGCAGCGCTTAAAATGATTACCGATATGGAACGCATCGGCGACCAGGCGGAAGACATCGCGGAAATCATACCGCATCTTGGCGGAAAAACCGAAGAGGTTATTACCGGTTTTAAGCCAATGGCGGAGGCCACCTGCAAAATGGTAACAGACAGTATTGACGCATTTGTAAAAAAAGACTTACACTTGGCAAAGTCGGTAATAAAGCAAGACGATGTTGTTGATAACTGCTTTATAAACATAAAATCAAAACTGATTGATATGATTTCAGAAAAAAAGGCTGACGGTGAATATGCTGTTGACCTGCTGATGATAGCAAAATACTTTGAGCGCATCGGCGACCATGCTGTAAATATTGCAGAATGGGTAGCATTTTCCGTAACAGGAGTTCACAAGGGAGGTTAAGAATGATTTATTGCGTAGATGACGACGTCACAATCAGGGACATAGAAGTATATACATTGGAACAAACGGGTTTTTCCGCAGTCGGTTTTGCTGACGGGAAGAGTTTATTCAAAGCACTTGAAAATGAAATTCCCGAACTTATAGTGCTTGATATTATGCTTCCCGAAACAGACGGAATTGAAATACTTAAACGCCTTCGCAGTGATGCAAAATACAAAGATATCCCCGTCATTATGGCGACAGCAAAAGGTGAGCAGATGGATAAAATCAGCGGGCTTAATCTCGGTGCCGATGACTATCTTGTAAAACCGTTCGGAGTTATGGAAATGGTTGCCCGCATAAACGCTGTACTTCGCAGAACATCAAAAAAAGAAGATGCAGTCATTACCGTAGGTGACATTAATTTAAACGAAGCCGAGCATACCGTATATATAAATGATAAAAACATTGATCTTACGCACAAAGAATTTGATATACTCCGTCTTTTTATGAAAAACAAAAACATTGTATTCAGCCGCGAGAAACTGATGAACGAGGTTTGGGGTTGCGACTATATGGGTGAAAGCAGAACTGTTGATATGCATATAAGGACATTACGCCAAAAACTCGGTACTGCAGGCAGTCAAATCAAGACTGTAATAGGTGTCGGATACAGATTGGAGAGCGAAAAATGAGAAAGAAAATATTTCGTTCATTTATTCTTGTATCGGTAATGGTAATGCTGTTAAGTTCAGTTATTTCAACCACCTTTTTGCACAGTTATTTTAACAAAGAGCAATCTGACAAGTTACATATTGAACTCAAACTTGTAGCAGACGCGGTAAATCAACTCGGCACCGGATATCTTGACGGAGTTGACAGCGACACCTATCGTTTTACTGTTATAGGCGCTGACGGTAAAGTAATTTATGACACTATTGCAGATGCCGAAACGATGGAAAATCATTTAGACAGGGAAGAAATTGTTGAAGCGTTGAATACAGGTGCCGGCAGCAGTGCGAGATTTTCATCTACGCTTACCGAAAAGACCTTTTACGAAGCGGTAAAGTTAAATGACGAAACGGTGCTTCGTATATCTGCGAGTCAGTTATCTCTCGGCGGTGCTTTTTTGAAAGTATTGCCGATGAATTTAGTTATTGCAATAGTTGCAATTTTTATGTCTTTACTGGTTGCCGAACGCATGTCAAAGCGTATAACACAGCCGCTGTTAAAATTAGACCTTGAACATCCTGCCGACAACAATACTTATGAGGAACTCTCCCCTGTTCTTACCAAAATACGCAGACAGCACACGCAAATCAAGGCGCAAATGCTTGAGTTGGCTAAAAAGAATGATGAATTCAGCCAAATCATTTCATCAATGAGCGAGGGGCTTATTCTTTTAAACGAGCAAGACAGTATTATTGCAATAAACCGTTCTGCAAAAAGAATATTCGGTGCAAACGATGATATTGTAGGAAACAGTTTTTTAACTCTTGAGCGCTCTGTTGAACTCAGTAATGCCATTTTAAAGACTAAAAAAGAAAACCATTCAAATACCGTGCTTAACAAAAACGGTCGCGAGTATCAGTTTAATATCAGCCGCATTGAATCTGACGGAAAGAATATAGGCACGCTCATTCTTTGTTTTGATATTACCGAAAAGGCATTTGCCGAACGCAACCGCCAGGAATTTACAGCCAATGTATCACACGAGTTAAAAACTCCCTTACAATCTATTATAGGTTCTGCGGAACTACTTGAAAACAGACTTGTAAAGCCTGAAGATACCGAGCGTTTTGTAAGCAACATTAAAAACGAAGCAACGCGGCTTGTCAGTCTTATTAATGACATTATCCGTCTGTCACAACTTGATGAAAAGGTAGAGCCTGAAAAAGAGAGCGTATTTTTGCCTACAATCGCAAAAGAAGTTGTCGAGGTGCTTGTTCCCTCTGCTTCAAAGAAAAACATAGCGTTGTGTCTTGACTGCGATGATATACAGATAAATGCAGTACGCAGATACATTTACGAGATTTTATATAATCTTTGCGACAACGCAATTCGTTATAACAAAGACAACGGAAAAGTTGATATAACAATTAAAAAACAAGCAAAAAATGTTGTTATATCCGTAACCGATACAGGCATCGGTATTCCGCCTGAGCATCTTTCAAGGATATTTGAAAGATTTTATCGTGTTGACAAAAGCCATTCAAAAGAGACAGGCGGCACCGGTCTCGGACTTTCCATTGTAAAGCGTGCAGTAATGCTTCATAACGGAAAAGTTGAACTGAACAGTACTGTCGGTGAAGGCACAAGCGTAAAAGTTATATTGCCGGAATAGGCACAACAAAAGGCAGAAAGATTTAAATCTTTCTGCCTTATTTTTATATTTTTATATCGTCGGTTGCGGGATTGTTAAGCAACTGTCCGTCCTGTGAAAATCTTGAACCGTGACAAGAGCAGTCCCACGAATGTTCTTGTAAGTTATATTTTAACGCGCATCCGAGATGAGGGCAACGCGGTGCAGTGGGAGTAATCAGTCCCCTGAGAGTTTCTGCAGCGTTTATAAAAAGTTTCGGATGAATAATACTTCTTGATGGTGAAAAGATTTTTAAATAATCATTTTGCTTATCGCAAATTAAATCGGCAAGCATCATAGCCGCTGACATTGACGTTGTCATTCCCCACTTATTAAAGCCGGTAGCAACATATATATTTTCATGACTTTTAGAATACTGTCCGATGTAGGCGATATTATCTAAAGACATACAGTCCTGTGTTGCAAAATGGTAAACTTCTGTTGCATTTACATAATGCTCTTTTGCAAATTTTCGCAAAGTTTCCCAATTTCCGCCTTTTTTGCCGGTCCTGTGTCCGCCTCCGCCCAGTAGTAATAAATCTTTATAGTTTCTAAAAGACAACCCGTTTTGTGCTTCGTCCAAATACATACCCTGAACATTCTGTGCATTTTTCAAAGCGATTACATAAGAGCGTTGCTGATACATTTTTATAAAATACGCTCCGTATTTATTAACAAACGGGAAATGGGTAGCGACAATAATTTTATCGGCTTTAATGCTGAATTTGTTTGTTTTTGCACCGTTATCTGTTAATTCAATTATTTTTGTATTTTCATAAATTTTTAAATCTTTTGCGATTGTATAAAGAAATTTCAGCACATTAAACTGTGCTTGATTTTTGACTTCGACAGCGCCTGCTATCTCAAAAGGCAATTCGGTTTTATTATGATAAAAGGCTTTTGCACCAATACTGCACAGCGCATTCACTTCGTTTTCTATTTTAATTTTATCATCGAGTGAGTAAATATAATTACTGCATTCTTTAAAATCGCACTCAATTTCTTTATACAGATTTTTATATTTGCAAAGTGCATCATATTGAGATTTATAATAAAGATGTGCAGTTTCTTTTCCGAAGCGTTTAATCAATTTATCATAAATTGCACCGTGCTGATAAGTAATTTTTGCAGTAGTGTTTTGTGTTACGCCGCTGCAGATTGTATTTTGTTCTGCTATCACGCAATCTATACCTGAATTTTTGAGCATATATGCACAAAGTATGCCTGTTATTCCTCCGCCTATTACTAAAACATCGGTTTTAATATCACTTTTTAAACTTTCAAAATTCGGTTTTTTCACATCACAATTCCAGATTGAATTCATTTTACCACCTCAAAATATAGTATTACCAAAAAGAGAATGGTAAATTAATCGCCCCGAAGGTTTTCACTTTCGAGGCGGTAACAACTTCTTTTATAAATTAATTTCAAAGAAACTGAATTCTTCGTTTTTAAGTTTTTCGATAAAATCTTCGACTGAATTTACGGGTTCTTTACACTGCATACCGGCAAGTTTTTTCTGTTCGGGGCCCGCATGATTATCTGTACCGGCAGTTTCATATAAGTTATAATTTTCGGCATAGATACCCGCCATTTTGTTTTCAAAATCCGTTCTGTTCGCATTAAAGGTTTCAACAGCGTCAACACATCTCGGAAACAAGCGAATGTGGTCGATATATCCGGCTTCTCTGTACGGATGTGCCTGACTGACAAAAGCGCCTTGTTTTCTCATGAAATTAAATTTTTCATTTACAGACATCTGCATTATCTGAGGGTTATTCAAAAACCACTGTTTATCAAGTCCGAAAACTAAAAAATCTGTTCCTTTGTATGACATCTCCAAGGCTAAAAAGACTTTAATGCCAATTTGTTTTCCAATTTTGAGTCCTTTTTCGTAATCTGAAAAATAAAACTCAATCTGATTTTCATAAGTGTCACTTCTATCGCCGCCGATATTACCGTCTAAAAAGTGATTGGAAATAAAGACACCGTCATATCCTAAAGATTTATAAAACTCCAGATTTGTTTTGACATCATACCATGCGCAAGCGCTGACCGGTGATGTATGCACATGAGTATCATATTTATACAAAAAACCACCTCAATATAAAATTAATTCAGTTTATATTCTTTTTCTTTAATTTTAAGTCGATGTGTGGCCTTATTCAATGATATCTGCCACATCATATAATCTTTTTTACTTTGATGTTTTTTCATTTCAAATGCCGCTTCATCCGCGTCATGTTTTTCCTTTTGTTCATCAATTTCCTCAGGTGAAATTACAGATTCACAAAGAATCTGAGTTTTATTTTTTGACACATTAATCATACCGCACATAACAGCGCAAACTCGTTTTTCCCCGTCGGGTAAGGTAAAAGTTACCTCTCCGTCTTCAACAGCGGCAGTCAAAGGTGTGTGATTTGCCATTATTCCGATTACTCCGTCGCTTATGGGCAAGGTAAGAGATACGCACTCACCCTCATAAAATGTGCGTTCGGGAGAAAGTATTTCAAGATAAAAGGTATTCACTTTTATTCACCCTCTTATAAGTTTTCTGCCTTTTTTATAACATCATCAATTGTACCGACATTAAAAAATGCAGACTCGGGATAAGCGTCCATTTCGCCGCTTATAATTGCCTTAAAACCTCTTATTGTTTCGCTCAGCGGTACATAAGCGCCCTTAACACCTGTAAACTTTTCTGCGACGCTGAACGGTTGACTTAAAAAGCGCTGAATTTTTCTTGCGCGCCAAACGGTCTGTTTATCTTCGTCGCTTAATTCATCAACACCGAGAATTGCGATAATGTCCTGCAGTTCTTTATAGTGCTCTAATGTTTCCTGAACTTTGCGTGCAACAAAGTAATGCTCCTCACCTACTACATCCGGTTCCAATGCTCTTGATGATGATTCAAGAGGATCAACTGCCGGATAAATTCCCATTTCGGCAATTTTTCGACTTAAAACCGTTGTTGCATCAAGATGAGCAAAAGTTGTTGCGGGTGCCGGGTCGGTAAGGTCGTCAGCCGGCACATAAATAGCCTGAACCGAAGTAACAGATCCGTTTTTAGTGGATGCTATTCTTTCCTCTAATTTACCTAAATCGTTTGCCAATGTCGGCTGATAGCCGGCCGCAGACGGCATTTTTCCGAGCAAAGTAGACACTTCGCTTCCCGCCTGGATAAAGCGGAAGATATTATCTATAAACAGCAAGACGTCTTTATGTTTTTCATCTCTGAAATATTCTGCCATTGAAAGTCCTGTTAAAGGTGCTTTCATTCTGACACCCGGGGCTTCATTCATTTGTCCGAACACAAGCGCTGTTTTATCAATAACTCCGCTTTGGCACATTTCGGAATACAAATCGTTTCCCTCTCTGCTGCGCTCGCCTACGCCTGTAAAAACGGAATAGCCTCCGTGTTCGCTTGCTATATTATGGATAAGTTCCTGTATTAAAACAGTTTTTCCTACTCCCGCGCCACCGAAAAGTCCGATTTTACCGCCCTTTGAATAAGGGGCTAAAAGGTCGATTACTTTAATTCCGGTTTCAAGAATTTCTTCTGAATTTTTGCGTTCTGAATATTCGGGAGGTGCTTTATATATACTTCTTTTCGGTGTATCTTCGGGCAAGGGCTCTTTTTCGTCAATAGTTTCGCCTAAAACATTAAAAAGTCTGCCTAAGACATTTTCACCGACAGGTACAAAAATAGAGTCGTTTGTTGAAAACACGGGCATATCTCTGTAAAGGCCTTCACTTGCGCCGAGCATTATGCAACGGACAACACCGTCACCTATATGAGCAGCGACTTCCATAACGCGCTCCTCTTTACCTATGGTAACAAACAGTTTTTCTCTTATTTTCGGCAAGTCCGATTTATCAAACAACGCGTCAATAACCGGACCGTTTACACCTACAATTTTACCTTCTTTCATTTCACCGGTATCTGTCATTTTTCAATCACCCTTGTTTTTCTTTTGCTTTTTAGTGCCTTTGCACCTGCTGTTATTTCTATCATTTCATTTGTTATGCTCGCTTGTCTTATGGCATTGTACTGTGTTTTTAAATTTTTGAGCATTTTTTCCGCATTTTTGCTTGCGGTACTCATAGCAAGCATTCTTTCTTGCTGTTCGCTGCAAAAACTATCTACAAGCGAAGTATAGATAAAGCCCGTTAAATAACTCGGAACGATACCGTTTAACACAGTATCGGCATCGGGAGAAAATTCACGAAAAGAGTTATTGTCGTTTTCTTCTTGTGTGTAAAACACACTTTTATCAAGAGGCAAAAGCACGCGTCTTTTACACACGCTCGGCTTTGCTCCCATATAATCGGTATAAATCATATTGATTTCATCGAGCACTCCGTTGTTGAAGTAATCGAGCATATCTATACAGATTTTTTGTGCTTCCCATATAGTCGGAAAAGATGCCGGATAATCAAAACTTTCCTCAAAAGGAATTTTTGCCGATTTAAAATACTGTTTTGCATATTCACCTATTACAAAAAGCATTGTTTCGGGGTGGTGGGAAATATATTCTTCCGCAATTTTCATAGCGGTATGATTATATGCTCCTGCCAGTCCCCTGTCTGAAGTTACAAGTAAAATTCCGTGTCTGAAATGTTTTTTGCCCTCAGGCAAAGGTGCGTGAAAATACCTGTTTTTTGTATCGGGAATATGCCTTAATAAGTCGGCAATCTGTTCTTCGAGTGCATTAAAATACTTTTTGGAATTCTGATGCTCGCGTTTTGCTTTGCGCATTTTTACCGAGGAAATCATATACATCGCATCAGTTACTTTTTTTGTTTCGCTTACAGATATCATTCTTGATTTTAATTCACCTGTTGATGCCATTTATACGACCTCCTTTTTGTAATTATATAACTAAATGCTTTGTAAAAAATCTGTTTGCGTAATCAATTATTGAGTTTTTAATTTCATCCGTAAACGCATCTGCCTGCTGAATTTTAAGACAAATTCCGCTATGGGTATGCTCTAAATGATAAAGCAGTTCTTTTTGTATTCTTTTAATTTCTTTTAAAGGAAACTGTGAAAACATACGCTCATTTGCGCAAACGAGGGTTACGACTTGCTCCCACATTTTCATCGGTGACTGATTCGGTTGACGCAAAAGTTGCATTAAGCCGGCACCGTATTTCAAGTCCTTTGCGGTTTGTTCATCCAAATCGCCGCCGAACTGTGAAAATACCTGCATTTCCCTGTACTGCGCCAAATCAAGTCTTATTGTACCGACTGATTTTTTCATAATATTTGTTTGTGCGGCGCCGCCGACACGCGATACCGAAAGTCCGACATTAACCGCCGGTCTTTGTCCCGCAAAGAACAAATCGCTTTCAAGGAAAATCTGACCGTCGGTAATCGAGATAACATTTGTCGGAATATAAGCAGAAACATCGCCTGCTTGTGTTTCGACAATCGGTAAAGCAGTCATACTGCCGCCGCCTAATTTATCGCTTAATTGTGCAGAGCGTTCAAGAAGTCTTGAATGTAAATAAAAGACATCACCCGGATATGCTTCTCTGCCCGGTGCTCTTTCAAGCAAAAGGCTTAATGTTCTGTATGCGACTGCGTGTTTTGACAAATCGTCATATATAACAAGCGTATCTCTTCCGTGATACATAAAGTACTCTGCAACAGCGCATCCCGTATAGGGAGCAAGATACTGCAAAGCCGCTGTATCGCTTGCGGGAGATGATACAACTACCGTATAATCAAGCGCGCCCGCTTTTTCAAGAGAATTGACGACTTTTGCAACGGAACTTGCTTTTTGTCCGATTGCTACATAAACGCAAACGACGTCTTTTCCTTTTTGATTTAAAATTGTATCAACCGCTATTGAAGTTTTACCTGTCTGACGGTCACCTATTATGAGTTCTCTCTGGCCTCTGCCTATCGGGAACATAGAATCAATGGCAAGTATTCCCGTTTCCATCGGTCTTGAAACGGGTTTTCTGTCCATTATTGCAGGTGCGGGGCGCTCAATCGGGTAATATCTTTTTGCGCCTATTTCACCTTTTGAGTCGATAGGTTTACCCAAAGGATCAATCATTCTTCCTAAAATGCGGTTATTTATGGGAATACCCGCGGTTCGTTTTGTTCTTAAAACTCTTGAGTCTTCAACGACTTGGCTATCGTCGTCAAACAAGACGACACCTGTTGTACCGTCTGAGCGAATGTCCTGAACCATTCCTTTTATTCCGCAGTCAAAGATTACGATTTCACCGTATTCTACGCTGTGCAGTCCCTCTATTACAGCGATTGAGTCGCTTATGTTTAAAACAAATCCGACTTCCTGATGTCCGACATCCAATTCAAATTTTTCAATGTCTTCGCGCAAAAGAGAAATGATTTTTTCATGGTCGTACTCTTTATTTAACTGTTGAAATGATTTGCGCAACTGACGAATTCTGCCGAGTGTCGACCAGTCATAGTTATCATCACCGACAAAAATATTAAATCCGCCTACAACAGCCGGGTCAATTTTAACGACACATTCAACATCAGGCACATTATATTCGTCTATAATAAACTGACGGATTTTTTCAAGTTGTTCGCTGTTTGGGGCTAAAACGCATCGAATTTCTGCTTTCAAAACAGATTCCTTTTGTTCATCTGCAAAAAAACCGTTATCCATCATTTCAAAGTCCTCTTATCGGCAATCTTTTTTTCGGCAAGACGAATAAACTCATCATAAAGCGCTGAATTTCTTTCAGGCGTTACTGTATCGCTGAGAAGTTTCTGAGTTGCCGATACAACCAATTCACCGATTTCGCTCTGAGCAGAATCGAGAATCTGCTCTTTTCTGTCTTCGGCATCTTTTTCTGCTTCCATAATGATTTTCTGAGCAGTTTGTTTAGCGCGTTCAATGGTCATTTTAGCAGTATCTGCCGCCTCTTTTTCAGCGGCTATACGCATATCATTTATTTGTTCTTTTGCATCTTTTATTTTTTGTTCATATTCTTTTTTTGCATCTTCATTTTGTTTTGCCTGAACTTTGATTTCATTTTCCGCGTCGTCAAAATGTTTTTTTCTTTCCTCTAAAAATTTATTCACAGGTTTAAATAACAAAAAACTAAGACCGCCTGCTAATATAACAAAATTCAAAACATGCAACAAAATTTGTAATAAATCAATATTAAGTGGCATAAGAAAACCTCTTTTTTAAAGAACGAAAATTATCAGTATTGCTACTATAAGTGCATAAATTACAAGTGTTTCTATAAACACAAGTCCGAGCATCATCGCAGAGTTAATTTTGCCTGACGCTTCCGGCTGACGCGCCATACCTTCCGAACTTTTTGCAATAGCCATACCCATACCTATTGCTCCGCCTCCGGCAGCGATTGCAACAGCAATAGCCGCTGCGAGTGCTTTTTGTCCTAAAGCATTGTCTTCCTGTTCGGTGTCTTCTGTTGTTTCAGCCTGCTGTGATACTTGCTGTGTGGCAGTATCAGTTTCCGGCTCATCTGCAAAAGCAGTTACGCTAAGGCAAACTGCGAGTGTGATTAAGATAAATGTACAAATTATAATTGATATAATTTTTTTGTTTTTCATTTTGAAACGACCTTCTTTTCTTTAATTTTTTTAGGCTCTACGGCTTCACCGTAAAAAATTGATACAAGCATCGCTAACACGTACGCTTGAATTAACGCATGCAATAATGTAAACAAAACACCCACTATTACCGGCAACACAAAACTTAACGAAATGTAGTAATAAACGAGTTCTGTTACAAGCAAGCCGCTTAACAATGCGCCGAACAATCGAAAACTCATTGAAATCGGCAGTGAAAAATCTTTTAAGACTTTAAGCATTCCTTTTAGTCCGTTACACACTATTCCCGCACCTAAAATTACAAAAAACGATAAAAATCCCATAGCGATTGCCGCATTAATATCTGCAACAGGTGCAGGCAGTG
Organism: Acutalibacteraceae bacterium; assembly: GCA_036310005.1. GTDB lineage: Bacteria > Bacillota > Clostridia > Oscillospirales > Acutalibacteraceae > JAXJSP01. Next base: position 20,548 of record JAXJSP010000042.1, read on the forward strand.
CCATTACTGTTCCGTTTGTAGTTGTTGCCTGTATTCCGAACAACTCGAAAATTGTGCTAAAACAAATATAAACACCCGCGCTGAAAATATATGCACCGACAAAGCGCGGTTTATGCGGACTGTTGGCTTTTGCCATATTTCCGAAAAGTTCAACTATCATTTCAATAGCTGCCTGGAATTTACCCGGTACTGTTTTAAATTTGGGTATTGCAAAAATTCTTATACATAATGCAACCACCAACAATACTGTTGTCACAACATAACCGGACACGACCGAAGGATTTACCTCTAAGCCGAAAAACGATATTTTGTTATGCTCATGAAGGACAGCGTCTTTCATCAGTTCCTTTATGCTTTCGGGGTTATCTGACGGAGGCGACAGCATCATTGTAATAACTATTGCCACAATGATTACAGCAATTAATGATAGCCATATAATTAAAAATCTTTTTTTATGGCTTGTACTTTTTTTGTTTTCTATCATCTGCTCACTCTCCTTTAACCTAAAATTATATCACTCTTATTTTCAAGAATCAATAAGCAATATTAATCAATTATTGATTTATTTCAATCTGTATAATCGTACACTTGCTTATAAATTATTCTTTTTACATCTTCAAATTCTTCTTTTGACAACTGCTTGTCTGATGACATAATTTTCAAGGTAAGATTACTCTGTCCTTTACGCAAAGGTAACTGTTCATAAAAGTAGTCATTTAAGAAAAAACCGTTTCTTTTATAAAACTCAATTCTGCGTTTTGCCATATCCGTATCGGGCGGTTCGACTTCGAGAATAACCGGTTTTTTAATCATCTTTTTAAGTTCAGTGAGAACAAGTGCGCCGAGTCCTTGATTTCTGTAGTTTTTGCTTACTGCAAAGTGTTCGACAAAAGCAAAGAAATTCAAATCATACACAGTGATAAATGCTTTAATGCAACTATCATTGTCCCTGATCGCAAACACTTTATAACATTCTTTTTTAAACAGTGCTTTTTGTCCCTGTTTTGTTCTTCTTTCTGCTTTTGGAAAACTTTCTTTGAGTATATTATACATATTGTCAAAATCATTTTCTTTTAAACCGATAAGCATATTATCTCCTCAAACTATATTTCAAATAAAAATTCTTTTCTGTATTCGCTCGGCGATTTACCTGTTGTTTTTTTAAAGACCTCACGAAAATAAACAGAGGAATTAAAGCCCAGGGTTTCGCTTATTTCTTCAATGGATAAATCTGATTTTGTCAGCAGAATTTGTGCTTTTCGCACACACATATTATGTTTATAAGTTATGGCGCTGCATCCGACTTGTGATTTAAAACATTCGTGAAAATGAGATACACTCATATTACTTAATTTTGCCAACTGTTCAATGGTAAACTGCTGTGTAAAATGCTCCTCAATAAATTCAACTGCTTTTTCTATTCTTTTATCCATCAAGGTAGTTTTTGTATAGATAAGTTGCGAACAGACCATGCTTATAATCTCATAAAAAGTACCGAGCGCTACGAGTTGCTGTGTTTTATTACCGTTATAAGCGGCATACATTTTTTCAAATTTACTTTTCAAATCGGGGTAATCGGGTAATGTAACCTTTTGTATCTCGATTTTTTTATTGCGTGAAAAAAGGTCGTGTGTTTCAAACGAAAAATGCGCACTGATATAAACTGCTTTATCACAGCCGCTCCAATGCGATGCATAAGTTGAGCCTATGGGAACGAATATGATATCGCCTTTATTTACGACAACTGTTTTGCCGGCAAACTCAAAATCTCCTCTGCCCTCGAGAATTAACCCCACGCAGTAATGCGGTCGCGGAATACCTGTAAAATCGCACACATATCCGTTGTTTTGTGTGTATTCGGTCACGCTGAAAAATGATAACTTTGATAAATCTGATATATCGCTCATTATTATACTCCTAAATCAAAATCATAGAATTGTTTTGGTATTTCATAGTATATAGTATTTTATTATTTGCGTCAAGATGTTACATTAATAATATAAGAATATTGAAAGGAGCAAAATTCAGATGTTTAAAAATAAAACTGCAATAGCAACAGGTGCTGCAAGCGGAATGGGACTTTTGTTTTCAGAAAACTTTGCTGCGCTCGGCGGAAATATTGTAATGTGCGATGTCAACGAATCTGTTTTATTACAAAAGGTTGACGAGATTAACAGCAAAGGTAACGGAAAAGCAATCGGTGTATTATGCGATGTGCGTGATTATCAGCAAGTATGTAATGCTCGGGATAAGGCGGTTGAGGCTTTCAAAAGCATTGATATTGTTGTAAACTTTGCAGGCGGCACAGCGGTTAGAATGCAAAAAGTTGACCGAACAATGTACCCCGAATTCCCGGATGTGCCGATTGATGTGTATGATTGGGGAATTGATGTTAACTTAAAGGGACCTTTTTATTTTGCTCATTCGGTGTTAAAGCAAATGAGGGAGCAAAAGGGCGGATTAATTGTCAACATCGGTTCTATTACCGGTGCCGAAGGTGACGGATACGGAGTAGATTATCCCACATCAAAAGCAGGGCTTATGTACGGACTTACAAAATCTATTGCTCAATACGGTTCAAAATACGGAATACGCTGTGTTTGTATTTCGCCCGGTCCTGTTCTTACAAGGGCGGCTATGTCGCAAATGCGGACTCTTTCAGGCAGGGCTGCCGACCCGCAGGAGATAGTTGATTTAGTTTTGTTTATTGCTTCTGAAAAAGGGCAATTCATCAACGGAGAAAATATTATGATAGATGGCGGAAGAAACGCCATGCCACGAGGTTAACGGATATGAAGTCTTCTTTTTTAAATCAAAACAGGCCGCTTGTTTGCGCGATGGTCTTAAAAGATAACCCTGATGCTATCAAGTATCGTATTAAAAACTCAATTTATGCCGGTGCGGACGCGCTCGGTATTCAGTTGTGTCGCTTACAGCGTGAGTATAAAACCGAAGAACATTATAAATCTATTTTTTCCGCCTGTGGTTCAAGGCCTATTTATGTCACCAACTACCGTTACTGTTGTAATGAGGGTATGAGTGATGAAGAATGTATGGACGGTTTAAAACTTGCGCTTTCCTGCGGAGGAACGCTTGCCGACATTATGGGAGATACCTTTGACAAGACAGAAGGCGAACTTACCGAAAGCGCTGATGCTATTTCAAGACAAATATCACTTATTGATGAAATACACGATATGGGCAAAGAAGTTTTAATGTCCTCGCATGTTTATAAGTTTATTCCTGCCGAAAAAGTGGTTGAAATTGCGCTTGAACATCAAAGACGAGGTGCAGATATTTCAAAAATCGTAACGGGGGCAAATTCAGACGAAGAAATGCTTGAAAATTTCCGTGCTACTGTGATGCTCAAAAAGGAACTTAACATTCCGTTTTTATTCCTGTCTGGCGGAACGCATACAAAACTTCACAGAATGATAGGTCCGCAACTCGGGTGCTGTATGTATCTTGCGGTATATGAGCACGACGAAAATGCTGTTGCGACTCAACCGACTGTTGCGGCGGCAAAGGCTGTAAGGGACAATCTTGACTTTGCACCTGATATAGTTTAAAGGTGTGGTTATAATATGAAAAAAATCAAAGTTGCGCAAATAGGTACGAGTCGATACAGTCACGGAAATGATATATGGTGTACTTTGTGCCGTAATGATGATTTATTTGAAGTTGCGGGGTACGCTTTCCCGGAAAATGAAAGAGAGAAATTCCCCGAAAAAATGGCTGCTTTTGAAGGCTACAGTGAGATGACGGTCGATGAAATTTTAAACGATTCTTCTATTGAAGCGGTAGTTGTGGAAACTGAAGAAATTTATCTTACAAAATATGCTACAATGGTGGCAAGCGCCGGAAAGCATTTACATATGGAAAAGCCCGGAGGAGTTAATCTTTCCGACTTTGAAAATCTTATTAATATATTAAAGTCAAAAAAATCGGTGTTTTCAGTCGGATATATGTATAGATTCAATCCTGTTATCCGCAAAACGATTGAAAGAATAAAAAGCGGAGAATTCGGGAAAATCTTTTCGGTTGAAGCTCAAATGAATTGCAAGCATGATGAAAAGCAAAGAAAGTGGCTTGCAGATTTTCCGGGCGGAATGATGTTTTTCCTCGGTTGTCATTTAATAGATTTGATTTATACTATTCAGGGCGAGCCCGAACAGGTTATTCCCTGTAACTGTTCTACGGGTATTGACGACATTCATACCGAAGACTGCGGAATGGTTGTTTTTAAATACAAAGACGGTGTATCGTTTGCAAAAACGAGCGACAATGAGTCGGGCGGTTTTTTAAGAAGGCAATTAGTTATCAGCGGTGAAAAAGGCTCAATAGAAGTAAAGCCGCTTGAATGTTTTGTCCCGGAGGGAATGTGTACTTATTTTTACGAAACAAAAGAAACGCTTGATTGGGTTAAACCTTGGGATAAAGGAAAAAGCGAACCATATAATCGTTATGATGCTATGATACGAAATTTTGCGAAACTCATAAGAGGAAAAGAAAATCTTTATTCTTACGATTACGAATTGAATTTATATAAACTGATTTTGAAATCTTGTGAAAAAGAGGTTTAATTTGATGAATACAAAACAAATAGTTTTTACAAAACCGTACACTGCTCAACTGCTTGATGTAGAATGTTTACCTCCAAAAGATGACGAGGTAACTGTCGAACTTGAATATTCCGCGATAAGTTCGGGAACTGAAAAAGCAAATTTCATCGGTTTAAGATGCGGAATTGATGTTGAAGAAGATGAAGAAACGACATTTCCCCGTACAGTCGGTTACAGTGCTGCCGGAGTTGTTTGTCAGACAGGCTCAGCAGTAAGTGATATTAAAATCGGCGACAAAGTTGTTGTATATTGGGGACACCACAAAAAGCGCATAACAGTAAACAGAAAAAATGTAGTAAAGATACCTGATGAAGTATCAACAAAAGAGGCGTCTTTTTCTTTGATTTCAACATTCCCGCTTGCCGCAATTCGCAAGACAAGACTTGAAATCGGCGAATCTGCTATGGTTATGGGGCTTGGGATACTCGGTATTTTTGCTGTGCAGGAATTAAAGGTAGCAGGAGCATATCCTGTAATCGCAGTTGACCCTGTTAAAGAGCGACGCGATTTTGCTTTGAATATGGGAGCAGATTATGCGTTTGACCCTACCGAAGACTCTTTTGCGGAGGATATAAAAAGAGTAAGCGAGGGCGGTGTTAATGTCTGCATTGAAGTTACGGGACTCGGTGTGGGCTTAATTCAGGCTCTTGACTGTATGAAAAAATTGGGCAGAGTTGCGCTTCTGGGTTGTACGAGAAGTTCAAAATTTGAAGTTGACTATTACAAAAAAGTTCACGGTCCGGGAATTTCTTTAATCGGCGCGCATACTATGGCTCGACCGCAAAGCGAATCTTCGCCCGGACTCTGGACTGATGAGGACGATATAAAGACAGTTTTAAATCTTGTAAAAGGCAAAAGACTTAATATTAAAGATTTGATTTGCGAAATTCATTCTCCCACAGGAGCACAAAGTGTCTATACAAGGCTTGTCAATGAGAAGAATTTCCCTATCGGAGTATTATTTGATTGGAGTAAAGTATAATGAAAAACAAGTTGTTGCAAGGTAAAACCGCATTAATAACCGGTGCGGCAGCAGGAATAGGACTTGCGTGTGCAATTAAATTTGCAGATGAAGGTGCAAAGGTTATTTTACTTGATTTAGATGATAAAAAACTTGAAGATGCAAAAAATCAAGTAAGCAAATATTCCGATAATATTCTTATATACAAATGTGATATTTCGAACGAAGAACAGGTAAACTCTGTATGTGAGCAAGCAAAAAGGGAATTCGGAAAAATTGATATTTTAGTTAATAATGCTGCTATTTGGCGTTCTTTCTTACCGTTTGGTGAAATTTCTACTGAAGAATGGAAGAGATATTTAGACATTAATATTATGGGTAGTGTTTATTGCACCCGTGCGTTACTTTCTGATATGATAGAAAATCGTTATGGCAGAATAATAAATGTAGCCTCTGTTGCAGGTGTATACGGAAATGCTGATATGGTGCATTATTCCGCGACAAAGGGCGCTGTTATTTCAATGACAAAGGCGCTTGCTAAAGAGGTTGCAGACAAAGGTATTACCGTCAACTGCGTATCGCCCGGAAGCGTAAGTCCTGCCGAGCAAAACGATTTTGATTATGTCCAACCGAGCGAACTTGCATTTATGGGGCGTACGGGAAGCACAATGGAAAATGCAAATCTTATTTGTTTTCTTGCAAGCGATGATGCGGCTTATATTTCTGGACAAAACATACAAATTGACGGTTGCAGAAAAAAGATGTAATTAACTTTAAATAACAAAAGGAGAAAAATTATGAAAGCGATACTTGTAAATGATGACCAAAGTCTTAGATGGGACAACGTGCCGGACCCGGTACTCGGTGACGAAGACTGTCTTGTAAAAATTGAATATGCAGCACTTAACCGCGCTGACCTTATGCAAAGAGAGGGAGATTATCCGCCCCCTGCCGGCTGTCCTGAATGGATGGGACTTGAAATTTCCGGCACAATTGTTAAGATTGCCGACGGTGCAAAAGCAAAGTCTGATTGGAAAATCGGTGACAAAGTTTGTGCATTACTCGGCGGTGGCGGATATGCAGAATATGTAAATGTTAAATATGATATGCTTATGCCGGTTCCTGAAAACTGCACAATGGCAGAAGCGGCGGCAATACCTGAGGCATTTGCAACTGCTTATCTCAATCTTTTCATTGAAGGAAATATTCGCAGTGGCGACACACTTTTGATGAACGCAGGCGCATCGGGACTTGCAAGCGTTATTATTCCGATGGCGAAAGCGTTTGGTATCAGGGTAATTACAACTGTTTTAACCGATGAAATTGCAAAAAGCATATCTCATCTTAACGCGGACAGAATTGTAGTTACAGCAAAAGAAGATATTGCTCTTGTATTAAAAGAAGAACTTGATGCAGGTCATCCTGTTGATGTTGTGATTGACTGCCTTGGCGGTGAAATCATGGGCAAATGTATTCATTATTTAAAACACGGTGCGCGTTGGATAATGATAGCCGCACTTGCGGGACAAAAAACCGAGATTGACTTAAAAAATATCTATGTAAGAAATGTCAGAATAATCGGCTCAACTCTGCGCTCAAGAACACCTGAAGTTAAGGCACAGATACTTAGAGAACTTGTTGAAAATGTCTGGCCTAAGGTTTCAAGCGGTGAAGTAAAACCGACTATCTACAAAGTTTTGCCTATAACACAAGCCGAAGCGGCGCACGATATCCTTTATAAAGGACAAAACATCGGCAAGGTCGTTCTTGAAGTTAAACAATGAGATTTATAAAAGAAGAAAGCGGTATTTACCGACTATGTGTTCCGTTTGAAGCGATATATACTACCGTGTTTGCTTTACTTGAAGATAACAATGTGATACTTTGCGACACAGCGACGACTGATTATGATGTAAAAAATCATATTCTTCCTGCTTTGCGAGAATTGGGTGTGATGCCGAATTACATATTCTGCTCGCACTCACATTCCGATCATGCAGGCGGTCTGTCTTCGCTGTGCGAGGAGTTCCCCGATGCAAAGATAATAACCTCCCCTACTGTTTTACTCGGTCGCTTTGAAGTGATAAGTTTAAAGGGACATTCCGCTGATTCGCTTGCTGTTTTTGATACAAAGACGAAAACTTTACTTTCGTTTGACTGTCTTCAGCAACGGGGAATTGACAAATACCGAGACGCAATTACAGACAAGGCGGAATATTTAAAGAGCATTGAACTTGTGCGGAGCATGGATATCAGGCGCATAATTTTTTCGCACGATTATGAGCCTTGCGGATACAGTGTAACGGGCAAAGGCGAAATAGAAAATGTTTTAAACATCTGCAAAGAATATGCGTGCAGATAGATAACAAACAGAGCGTTCAATTCGTAATGAACTGAACGCTCTGTTATATTTTTATTCAAATTCCGGTGCAAGCGGTTGGCACGGAGTACCGCCGCCGCCGATTGAAGCAGGTGAATTGTTGGTTACTATATAAAGATTTTCAATCATTTTAAGTGCATCATAATAATAATCGTTTGCATTGTTGCGGTCGCAAGATAAGTTTATTCCGTATTTTTCCTTTACTTCTTCTCTGACACCGCTTTCCATTGAAAAAGAATAATTATCCCACGCCGAGTCATCAACAATATAACATCCGTAATTTTGCAAGGCATAAAATATTTTCTTGCCTACTTGCGATTTTATACCGAGTGATTCGACAGTTATATCTTTGGGAATTGTCAGCAGCGTACCCATACGAAGATTCGGGTTTTCCCCACCGTAGCAGTTTGTACCGCTTGCGGCATAACTGTCGTTGCGGTCGGCAGGCCATACATAGCCCTTTCCCTCATTTTTATCGTAATAACAATACTTATTAGCCCACACATTCAGTTTTATTGCGTGGCGAATCGGCTCATCGCTTGTAAGTTCGCCTTTACGAATCGAGCCGCCGATCGCCGACAGTCCGGAACCGTAATGAGTTCCTTGTATTCCATCCCCGTATATATCCGCATCTTTATTATGAAGCCAACCTACAATGCGACTGTTTCCCGTTTCGATGCGACATGTCGGTTCAAGTTGTTTTATGGTTCTGCCATCCGGCATAATGAATGCCGCGCAATTATTCGGGGTTGAGGTTCCTTGTGCATCGGCAAGATAAAAATTTTCGGGAACTTGCATTGTGCCGATTTTTTCACTGCCCGGCCAGCGTTTGTTCCAGCTTGAGGGTGAATAAACATCAACTGTGGGTGAACCCTCAGGCACTTTGACTATGTACTCATCATCAACACCGATACTGTACGCATCCTTAAAATTTGCTTTTTCAAGTTTTGCGTCAGAGCCGATTGGCATATTCCAGACAGATGTTTCACTAAAAGGCCAGTAAAACGGATCTCTTGTGCCTGAGTAGCGAGAAAAACCATCGGTCGGATATGATGAGGACTGCATTGATGCTGTTGATACAGACGACGAAGTTACAGGGCTTTTAGTTGGTGCTGATGATTGTGTTGAATTGCTTTGGCTTAATACACAGGTATATGAAGAATCATACGATGAAGAAACAGACTGTACCGTGCTGCTTTGACTCGATATTGCCGATGATGTTTTTTCTGATGATACTATGTTTGAAGATTCACTAAGACTGCTCTCGCTTTGAGTTGATAAAGTCGAGTTGACAGTTTGACTTGAAAGAATATGCGAGTAGACTGAATCGGTCAAACTATCTTCCGATACAGATGTTTGCGATGAATTTTGTTGTTTTTTTCTTCTTGCATCCGACATATCCGCAGCGGACGAGCAAGAAACAAAAACAGCAAAACAGATTAAAGCAGCAAAAATTCGCACAAGTTTTTTAGGCAAGACATATCATCCTTCATATTTATAAATAATACATACTCTATTTGATTTAATTATATCTTATCTGTTATAGTAATTCAATAAATAAAACTCTCCTGTAAATTTAACAGGAGAGTTTTTTTAACATAAGTCACTAAATTTTTTTAAAGTATGGTAAATCTTCTAATGTTACACTAAGTGTTATTGTCTTTCCGCCCTCATAGGTCTTACCGTCATAGCCTTTCCACATACCTTCGGGAAGCGGAATTTCTTTTTCGGTCTGGCCTTTTTTAACAACAGGAGCGATTAAGTATTCATCGCCGAGCATAAATACATCATTAACCTTTTCATAGCCCTTGTGAGGATAGTTATATTCAAGGCTTCTCATAATCGGCTCTCCGTCTTCATAAGCCTTGTTTACAAATCTGATGATTTCATCAGCAAAATCACAATGCATATCGTGTGCTTTTTTAATTAGTGCCTCGTGTTTCTCGTCAACTGCCTCCCAAGGAGCCCAGGAAAACTGCATCATCGGGAAGAAAACGGAACATTGAGCCATTCTTACGAACAACTCTTCATCAATAGTTTCGCGATGTTCTTTTATGGTCCAGCTGCCGCCGCCTATCATATCGGGGCAAACAAACGGATGACCTAAAACACCTTGCAACAAGGCATTGGGGATAAGTGTATTAATACCCTCTCCGTCCCAAGAGTGTTGTCTGTCGCGAATTCTTTGAATTGAACGCTTACCGCCGCCTTTGAAAGTATCCTTATATTCGTGATAAGGATATCTTGTGCCGAACTCGTTCCACGCGATATTTCTTTCCTCAGGTGTGATAGCAGACTTATATGGTTTTTGAGTGCTGAAGTTTTTAGGAGAATAACTATCAATTGAGCCGCCGTCGAATTTAAAACCGTCAATGCCGATATCGTTGATCAATGCTTTAAGCTGATTATCAAGAAATTCAAAATCGCAAGGGTTGGTAAAATCGAGCATAGCGCTAAAACCATTCCACCAGCTTACTAATACAGGAGTACCGTCTTCTTCACGCATAAAGTAATTCTTTGTTTCATCCTGTAATAGGTATTGATAAACATTACTTACAAAGCGCTTACCGTCGGGAGTAACATAAGGTACAACCCACAGCATAACTTTAAAGCCCATTTCGTGCAATTCTTTAACCATACCGACAGGGTCAGGGAACTTTTGAAGGTCGAAAGTCCAATCACCGTAATCTTTTTGCCAGCCTTCGTCAATCATCAAGACGCCGGGTTTATAACCTCTTGCAACAAGATTTCTTGCATAGTCCATAACACCCTGCTGATTCTGGTCATACACAAGTTGCATCCAGGTGTTATACTGAGGAACTCTGAAAAAATCTTCCTTTAAATAGTCACCTTTTGGCGGAAAATGTTTATTCATAGCGCCGACATACGCTTCTTTTAAAGTGGAGCCGAATGTTTCTAATACAACATGTTCGCCTTCAACGGTGATAACCGAGTCTTTAAAAGATATCATAAATGCTCTTTCAGACCAGATACATCTGCCCAAGTTTGACAAATACATAGGCATTGTCTGATTGCCTGCATCGACTCTGAAGTCGTATTCAAAATCGGTATCTTTATCAAACGGCATTATCTGCCCGTCAACTGATGAGCCGCCCCACCAACATTCATTCGGTAGCATTGTAAATGTATAAATCATAATAATTCTCCTAACTTTACAGCATATATTTATCATTTATTGTGTTGATGAGTTAAGTGTACCACAGGTGCGACAAAAAAGCAACAATCTTTACTGTTAAAAAAAGGAATAATACAACTGTTAATCAGTCGTTATAATGCTTATATCCGGGGTGTCTGCCTGTTACATGATAATAGTTGTCACGAAGATACAAAAGTTTATCTATCTGCTCTTTTTCTATCTCCTTAGCGCCGCCCAAAAGATGAGCAGTAAGCGAGATTTTTGCGAAAAGTTCAAGAGTTTCCATTCTGTAATAAGCGGTTATAAGGTCACAACCGACTGTCAATGCTCCGTGATTTTGTAAAAGGAGTACATCGTGTTCTTGAAGATAGGGTGCTATCGCCTCGGGTACTTCGTTTGTTGACGGAGTACCGTAAGGTGTCAGAGGAATTGAGCCGATTGCTATTACAGTTTCAATCATTGAATAACTGTCAAGGCTCTTGCCTGCTACCGCATAACCTGTTGCTGTTGGCGGATGAGCGTGAACTACTGCGCCGACATCATCGCGTTCAGTATAGCAACGCATGTGCATTTTTATCTCACTTGACGGTTTATAGTTTCCCTCTGCCGATACTACATTCATATCCTTATCAATTATGACAAGTTTATCGGGAGTAATAAAACTTTTTGAAATTCCCGTAGGAGTTACCAAAAAGTTTCCGTCGGGTAATTTGACAGACACATTTCCGTCGTTTGCTGCTACCCAACCGAGTTGCCACATCTTATGGCAAACATCACATATTTGTTCTCTTATTTCCATATATTCCATATTATTACCTCATTATTTTAATATAAACTTAATTACCACTCGACTTCGATAACAACGGGTTCACTCGCTAAATCGTCAATCGGAATTTTACTGATATGTAAATACTCTCCGCCTTTGCCTGTGTTGATGTCAAAGAATTCGGGTAAGATTTCTACCTTGAACGGCAGTTGCTCGCCTGTATTAAGAAGTCTGACTTTTTTAGGCACATTCGGGTAATTGCCGATAGCGACACCTGAAGAACAGGTTCCCTCATAGAAATTGAAATAACTCTTACCGTCTTTTTTATTGACAATACACTTGTTTTTTTCAATCTTATAATCGAAAGTATCGGGCTGTGCATTTTCCAAAGAGCCTTCCATTCTGTTATACCAATTACCGACTTTTTCAAGAAGTTGTTTTTGCTCACAGTCAATGGTACCGTCTGCTTTAGGTCCGACATTTAAAAGATAACTTCCGTTCATAGCCATAATCTTATCAATAGCGGTTGTAAGATATCTTACAGAATGAAAGTCATCATCCTTTCTGTATCCCCAACTTTGTTCGCTCAATGAGTTGCAAGCCTCTGTCATACGAGTGAAATGTGTACTTGAATCGGTATTGTCATAATCTCTTTCGGGTGTTGAGAAATCTCCTGTATCGAAGCCTCTGTCATTAATTATAATACCGGGTTGAAGTTTTCTTACAAGTTCGTTTACCGAGCGGTCAACGACCTTTGGCGGTATATCCCAGAAAAGTGAGTATATAGGTCCGTAATTAGTAAGCAATTCGGTAATCTGATTTTTAATATACTCAATATAAGTTTCAAAATTGTTTGCTTTCTTTTCCCTGCATTTCCATTGATGCGTTGCGTTTTCGTTAAATCCGTTAGGGTGATGCCAGTCGGGGTTAGAATAGTAAAGTGACAACAGCATACCGTGTTTTTTGCAGGCATCTGCAAGCATTTTCAAAACATCTTTACCATAGGGAGTGTTCATAATATTATAATCGGTGTATTTAGTATCCCACATACAAAAACCGTCGTGGTGCTTTGTTGTAAAGCAGATATATTTCATACCTGCCTTTTTTGCCATCAGCACCCATTCTTCAGGGTTGTAATTAACAGGATTAAATACATTAATCAGTTTTTCATATTCATCGTTGGATACATCATAACGGGCGATTTCCTGCTCTTGAAGTTCGTTAATTGCAAAAACTCCCCAATGTATAAACATACCGAATTTGTTATCCATAATAATTTTCTCCTCTAAAAAGCAAGATTACTTTTTAAACTGCGGACCGTAGTTTTTGCATGCGCGATAGTCTGCACCCTCTTTATCCATACCGAATGCACTCCAAGCTGACGGACGGAATATGTCTTCTTCGGGTACATTGTGCATACAAACAGGAATACGAAGTATTGAGCAGAGTGTAATTAAGTCTGCGCCGATATGACCATAAGAAATTGCGCCATGATTTGCACCCCAGTTATTCATAACATCATAAGCAGACTTAAACGCGCCCTCGCCTGTTACTCTCGGTGCAAACCAGGTACAAGGCCAAGTGTAGTCTGTGCGTTTCCAGAGTGTATCGCTGACTTTTTCAGGTAAAGCGACTGTCCAGCCCTCTGCAATCTGAAGTACGGGGCCTAAACCTTTTACGAGGTTAAGTCTTATCATTGTTGCCGGCATTTCGGCTTTTGTTTCAAAGCGTGAAGAAAATCCGCCGCCTCTGAAATAGCCCAAATCTGCATAGTTCCAAGTGGTGTTTTCCATTATTGCTTTTTGGTCTGCCTCGCTTACATCATACCACTCTTTCATAACAGCATTTCCGTTTTCATCCTTTGCGGCACCGCAAGCATCAAGACAGCAAGCGCCCGAATTTATAAGGTGGATAAAGCCGCCTGCCTCTTTTGCGTGGCCTTCAATGTCGTAACCTGTTACGCGTTTTACTGATTTTTCGTTCCAGCAAGTTCTTACATCGGCAAACATCTGCGCACGGTTAGTAAGTAATTTCATAAACAACATTCCGAGTCCGTTAAGTACATCATTTTCGGTTGCAAGTATGTAAGGCTCTCTTGCTCCGTTCCAGTCGAATGAAGTATTAAGCAACGCTTCGGGGAAATCGCAGTTAGGATAAAAGTCTGTCCATTGTCTTTGTCCCTGGAAACCTGCGGCGATTGCGTTATGGCCTACTGCTTCTTCCTCGCAACCTTTAGGAAGATTTTTGTTACCGTTCATCAAATCTTTTATGATGACACACATTTTAACTGTAAATTCCCAATCTGCCTTTTTCTGCTGTTGAGATTTCTGCAAGTTTTCGGGATTTTTATCAAAGCCCATTTTGCAGTATTTTTCGCTCCACGCAAGCGCTTTTTTATATTCTTCTTCATCGTAAATACCCTCAGTCATTCGGCGGATAATTTCCACCTCGTCAACCGACTCAACGCGCATACCGAGATAATCTTCGATAAAGTCGGTATCAATAATAGAGCCGCCTATACCCATACAAATAGAGCCTATCTGCAAATAAGATTTACCTCGCATTGTTGCTGCTGCAACTGCCGCTCTGCCGAAGCGCAAAAGTTTTTCTTTTACATCGCTTGGAATATCAGTATCGTTTGCATCGCACACGTCATTACCGTAAATGCCGAATGCGGGAAGTCCCTTTTGTGTGTGGGTTGCAAGTACCGAAGCCAAATAAACAGCACCCGGTCTTTCTGTACCGTTAAAGCCCCAGACTGCCTTGATTGTATCTTTTTCCATATCCATGGTTTCTGCACCGTAGCACCAGCAAGGAGTAACGGTCAGGGTAATGCTGACACCGGCTTTACGGAATTTATCCGCACAAGCGGCTGCTTCTGCTACTCTGCCGATTGTAGTGTCTGCAATTATTACCTTTACAGGCTCGCCATTTGAATATTTAAGGTTTTCGGTGAACAGTTTTGCGGCAGACTTTGCCATATTCATTGTTTGCTCTTCCAAAGATTCGCGAACACCGAGGACGCCTCTGCGACCGTCAATTGTCGGTCTGATTCCGATTACGGGATACTCTCCTATGTATCTGTTTGCTGACATAATAAAACCTCCAATAAATATTTATCACACTCATTGAGTGAAATTCAGACATTATTAACCTGTGATTTAAAAATTTATATAAATTTATATAAAAATCACAACTTTATATTATCATTATAGTATTATTTATGTTATAATACTTGTAGAATTTACTTCTAAATATATAACAATAGTATTATTTTGGAGGAAATATGAAGTTTTCGGAATATAATGAGCAAAAAATTCGCGGTTCTGTAGATTTTCCCATTGAACTTTACAAAGTTGACAGCACGCATCCGCATTACATAATGCCTTTACACTGGCACAAGGAATTTGAGATTATCCGCATATTATCAGGTAAGTTTACAGCGTACTTAAACAACGAAAAATTCACTCTTAAAAGCGGTGATTATTTAATAATTAAAAGCGGAACATTACATCGTGGCGAGCCTGATAAATGCGTATATGAGTGTATTGTTTTTGATATTAATATGCTCAAAAGACAAAAGCACGATGCTACGGGTAAATACATTTCTCCTTTAACAAGGGGCAGTATAGCCTTAAAAAACCCTGTTTTAAGTGAAAGCGACGCACTGCTGAAATCTCTTGAGTCTATATTCTCACTTATGCAATCTAAACCACCGTATTATGAGTTAAACATTTACAGTCTTATGTTTGAGATGATTTCACTGATTTATTCGCAAGAATACACAGTTCCCTCAAACAACAAGGCAGATGAAAAAAGAATACATACGGTAATCATGCTTCTTAACTGGATAGACGAAAACTTCACGGAAGACATATCGCTTAAAAAATTATCTGAAGTATGCGGGTACAGTGAAAAATATGTATGTCGTATTTTTAAGGAATTTACCTCACGCACGCCGATTAATTATGTAAATGAATTGCGTATAGACAAAGCCTGTCGTGAGATATGCGAAAATAATTGTGCTGTAACACGCGCGGCTTACGACAGCGGTTTTAATGATTTAAGTTATTTTTGTAAAATTTTTAAGTATTATAAAGGCGTCACGCCGACAGAGTATCATAAGCAATTCGACAATACCGGGCTATAGAGCAAATACTTAAACCGGTGTTTAAACCCCCGTTTACTTTCGTAAACGGGGGTTTTTAGTTTTATTAATTACTGTTACAATACATTTGCAGTATAAATAAGATTGAATGAATTTAACTCAACGATGTCTTCCTGTTCATCGCCAAAGTAGTTTAAAGTATTGTCTTCGAGTTCCTCAATTTTATCAATGTTTCCGTTGATAAAATCAGTAATTCTTTGTGCACAATGCTCTGTTCTTGCAATCATTCCGCCTATACGGATATCCTGTACATCAAAACCGTGACCTTTATTTTCACGCATCCATTGGTCTTTGTAGGCTTCATAGAAAGATTTCATGGCTTTTGTGAGTTTTTTACATTCGTTTACCAACTCGCCGAGAGTCTGCATATCTTTTTGAACATAAGCGGCATGTATTCTTTTACCCATATCTGCTTTAAGTGATACAACCTTGCAAAGTTTTGACATAGTATCAAAAAGATAGCCGAAGTTTTCATCGTTTCTTAACAGGGCAAGTTTTTTCGAGAGAGATTTAAACTCATCACTTGTTTCGTCTTTTATTGCAGTATCGAGTCTGCGGTTAAACAAATCGTTATATAAGATATACTTTGAGGGGTTAGTAACCGTAGTTTTTGTTGTTAAGTCAAGCAGCATAAAGCGGTCAAAAGAAATACCGTATTTTTCTTTGAATTTTTGCTTGATACTTTTTGTGTCTTTATTGCCCTTTGCGATTTCGGAAATATAAAACAATGCAGGCAAGGTTGCAAAGCGTGAGCAGTCATTTCCGTTATCTCCCCACATAGTCAACAATACATCCCGGATATTGTTTTTTTCGCATCCGTATAGTGCCGCTTTTGTTCTATTAATAGATATTTTGTTGTACGGTGAAAAACCTCCCCAAGTCCATATACCGCCGGCAAACCAAGTTTTTTCGGTTATTTT
This sequence comes from Acutalibacteraceae bacterium, assembly GCA_036310005.1. GTDB lineage: Bacteria > Bacillota > Clostridia > Oscillospirales > Acutalibacteraceae > JAXJSP01. The sequence continues at coordinate 37,522 of JAXJSP010000042.1, forward strand.
TTTATGGGCTTTCATCATTTCATCGTAACACTTTTTACCGTTTGAATAATAGTCCCAATACGCAAGTTCAACATTATCGGGAATCAGACTTCTGATTTCATCGGTTACCTCAAAGTCAGTATTATAGTAACTTCCGCCGGATGCAATTCTGAAAAACATATCTGACCACATTGAAATTGTAAAACCGTATTTCTTTGCAATCTGTGACACCTTATTAAGATGTTCAAGAAGAATTTGTGTTTTATCGCAATCTCCGTGCATATCATAATATTTACCGCGACCTAACATGTGTGCTTCATCCATACCGACATTAATATGTCTTGAATTAATGCACTCTGACAGGCTTGCAAACATATCGTCTATAAGTTTATAGACTCTTTCATCACCGACGAGCATAATATCATTACAATCAAACATATCTCTGTATGTCGGCCAGTAAACAAGAGTAAAAAGGTGTGCGAGCGTCTGAATACAGGGGATAAATTCCATACCTTTACTTACTGCATAGGCATCAATCTGTTTTAGTTCTTCCTTACTGTAGCGACCTCTGCCTTGTCCGAAATACGGGTTATTTTTGACTTCATAAGTGTCCTCCATATACAGCGATATGGTATTGTATCCCAAATCGGAGGTGATATCTATCCATTTTTTAACCGCTTCGACTTTCATTACGCCATTTCGTGAACAATCTATCATTGTACCGAAATGTCTGTATTGTATTTTATTCTCCATAACTGCACGCTCTCCTAGTATAAACTTCATTAAAAAACAATAAATACGGTTGCAACAATTTCTATTATACTCAGTTTTGTTCTTTTTGCAACATCTATTAATATAGAGAAAACAATTACTCCGCCTGTTACAATCGTATATTGTACGGATGCAGGTAATACAAAAGAACGATGAGCAACCGAATAAAGGATACCGAAGTTTATAACTTATTAAAACAAAAAATCTCGACTGCGTACGCAATCGAGATTTTTTGTTCTAAATTAATAGAAAGAAGTAAAGGGTTGTGAAAAAATTTGGTCGAGTGATAATTATACGCTAATTAAGCGTAGTTGTTAATATAAATATTAATTTTTCATGTTATTTTATAGTTTACATTTCTGCGGTTTTTTAAAAAAATTATCAGTTTATACAGTATGAAACCGCATATAATAACAATTGAAATTATTTGAGAAGGAGATATTTGATTCGTAAAAAAGCCTCTATCATCTCCTCTTAAAAATTCTAAATTGAATCTTACCAAGGCATAACACATTAAATATGTTTGAAACTTCTTTTTTGCCAACATTACAAAAATGAGTATTACAACTAAAGCAAGCGCCTCAAACAATTGAGTTGGATAGCATTTTTGACCATTATGAAAAATACCCATTTTTTCATTATCAGGAAAAGCAAGTGCAAAAACACTATCTGAATTTCGCCCGTAACAACAACCGGCAAAAAAGCAACCAAGTCTCCCAAAAAAATGGAAAACAATAAAAGGCGGAGTAAGAATTTCAAACCATTCAGAAATGTTGTAATGTGTTTCACTTTTAGAGATTTTTAAAAGCACATACATTACAACACATGCACCAATTAACCCTCCGTAAAAAGTAATACCATAAATTTTAAAAATACCGTACTCCAAATATTTGAATAATAAATCAAAAATGGCGGCAAAAACGAAACCCAATATTCCGGATATTACTAATCGTGGATATATGAACGTTTCCTCAATATGTTGATTTGATTTCTTAAGAGTAAAGTGAATCATAAATATCATTGAAATTGCTCCGACCACGATAAAAATAGTAAATGTTGATAAATCACCAAAACTAGTATGTATATACGGGTGCATTTACTTTGATGACAATGACATTACCAGTCCAATAGCACCGCCAACACCTAACAGCAACATTCCAACTAATGAAGTAATATCGGCACCTGTGACAGTAAAGGCACAGTACGCTATCATAACAGCTGCAACAATTTCAAGTATAGATCCAAACTTTGCTTTTTTAAAGCACAAACAAGAACCTATTAAGCCAATTAAACTTCCACCAATCATGAAAAACATAGGCGCACCATCATTTCCGCCAAAACTATAGCAGGCAGTAACACAAATACCACCAAACAGTCCAAAAATAGCACCTATAAGACCTAAAATAAATGCCGGCATACATTTGGTTTCTTTTGTTTTACCAAGTTTCTTCCCAATTGTCGCTCCGCATTCCGGACACACAACCGTCTCGTCCATAACTTCTTTTCCACATTTGTCACAAAATTTCATAATGAAACCTCCTAAAAAATTTGTCTAAAATACGACAAAAACATTATATGACATATTGTCATATTTGTCAAGAAAAAATTATGACATAATGTCATTAGGAGGATAAAGTTATGCAAACAAATTTAAAATTACTGAGAAAAAGCAAGGGATACACTCAAATAGCAGTACAAATGAAAACAGGAATTGAGCAAGCATTACTCTCGAAATTTGAAAATGGTGAACGGATACCGCCGACTGAAACATTAATTCGTCTTGCCGATTTTTACAATGTGAGCATTGACTACATCTTATGTCGAACTGACAATCCAAATGTACAAAAATAAAACTTAAAAGCCTTTAATAATTGAAAATGTTTGTCATCTAAAATTTTTAAGTAAAAATTTTTAAAAAAACTTGACACGCTATTACTTTAGTGCTATAATGCAGTAAACCGTTGAAGAAGGGTAAGTAAGTTTCGCTTAGTTTTCTACAGAGAGTTGTAGATGGTGTGATTACAGCGAAAAAACACGGAACTGAATGGACTTCTGAGGGCGAGCAGAAAAAAGTTTTCGGGAACTTTTAGTATGTGAGACGGAGTGTGGCGCTTCGTAATCAAAGGTCTGCGTATGTTAGTGCGTAAAAAGTGGGCGTATTGTAATGATGCGTCAAGCCGGGTGGCACCGCAGGAATGAATTTTACATCCTGTCCCAGCATTATTTCAGCTTGGGACAGGATGTTTTTATTTTGTCTCGGGTAAATATTTAAGAAAGGAGACATAACAATGTCCGAAAAGAAAATTCCTTACAAAATTTATCTTGATGAAAGTGAGATGCCCAAAGCATGGTATAATCTGCGTGCCGATATGAAGAACAAACCCGCGCCGCTTCTTAACCCTGCTACACATGAACCAATGACAGCCGAAGAGTTGTCAGGTGTTTTCTGTGCCGACCTCGTCGCACAGGAACTTGACGATACCACACCTTTTTTTGATATACCCGAAGACATCAGAAATTTCTACAAAATGTATCGTCCCTCTCCCCTTGTTCGTGCCTATTGTCTTGAAGAAAAACTTGACACTCCTGCAAAGATTTATTACAAATTTGAGGGCAACAATACAAGCGGTTCACACAAACTCAATTCCGCTATTGCTCAGGCATATTATGCAAAGAAACAAGGCTTAAAAGGTGTTACGACCGAAACGGGAGCCGGTCAATGGGGTACTGCTCTTTCCATGGCTTGCTCATATTTTGACCTTGACTGCAAGGTTTATATGGTTAAATGTTCCTATGAGCAAAAGCCATTCCGTCGTGAAGTAATGAGAACTTACGGAGCATCCGTAACACCGTCTCCGTCTATGGAAACAGAAGTTGGCAAGAAAATTCTTGCAGAGCATCCCGGTACTACAGGCAGTCTCGGTTGTGCTATCAGCGAGGCAGTTGAAAAGGCTGTTACTTCTGACGGTTACCGTTATGTTCTCGGCAGCGTACTCAATCAGGTACTTTTGCATCAATCAGTTATCGGACTTGAAACCAAAACCGCACTTGATAAATACGGTATTAAACCTGATATTATCATCGGTTGTGCCGGAGGAGGTTCTAACCTAGGCGGTCTGATAGCACCGTTTATGGGCGAAAAACTTCGTGGCGAGGCTGATTATCGTATTATCGCAGTTGAGCCGGCATCGTGTCCGAGTTTTACTCGCGGTGTTTATGCATACGATTTCTGTGACACGGGAATGGTTTGTCCTCTTGCAAAAATGTACACACTCGGCTGTGATTTCATACCATCGGCTAACCATGCAGGCGGTCTGCGTTATCACGGAATGAGTTCTACGCTCTCTCAACTTTACGATGACGGACTTATGGAGGCTACATCGGTAAAGCAAACCGATGTATTTCAAGCAGCTGAATACTTTGCCCGTGTAGAAGGTATTCTTCCTGCACCGGAAAGTTCTCACGCAATACGCGTTGCTATTGATGAGGCTCTTAAATGCAAAGAAACCGGTGAAGAAAAGACTATCGTTTTCGGTCTTACAGGAACAGGTTACTTTGATATGGTTGCTTATGAAAAATTCCATGAAAACGAAATGAGCGATTATATTCCTACAGACGAAGAACTTGCACAGTATATTGCAAAGTTACCGAAAATTGACTAATCAGAATCAGTATATAAAAAAAGCACTTCTTACGAAGTGCTTTTTTGAATATTTGAACTTAATACACGAATGAAATTTGAGTAAAAAAAGTTATTCTATTAAATATTTGTCAAGACAACAGACTTGTCGTCCCCTTGTTTTTCCTCATTTCTTTCTGCGATTTTATATAAAATTTATTTTTTAAATTTTTTGATAAGTATAAAAAAAGCAATAAATAAGCATTCAATTACACAAAAGAAAATAATCAACCTTACTAAAACAATTGTGGTTGGAACATCTCCAAAATGATACCAACTTAATGCTTCAAAAGTAACGAATGTTGTTATTAACGATAAGAATATAGTTCCTAGATATATAACAGTTTTTTCATATTGCTTATTCCTTTCCGTAAAGCAGTTTACCTTAGTATTGCTGCCTCGGGTCCGGTATAATATATAAGCAGAAATAAGTCAATTAAGCATTGTATATGATTCGTCGGCGAAGCCGACACCAAACTTATTACCTATTACTTATTACCTATTACTTCCCAAAAATCTCGCAAGGAATTTTGGTTGAGGTAAGAGTGAAGAAGTAAAAAGTAAAAATCTCGTTCACATAAGTGAACGAGATTTTTGGCTTTCGTGTACGAAATAGATGCCGAATTTTAAAGTGATAATTTTGCCAATCCTGCTTCCGCGGTTTCTTTATATGCCGCACGCATATCTCTACCGGTTTCTTTCATCGTTTTTACAACCTTGTCAAAAGAAATTTTTCTTGAGTCCCACAGGAAACTTGATAAATTAACAGCATTAATTGCTCGCATTGCCGCAACTGCATTTCTTTCAATACATGGAATTTGTACAAGTCCACAGACTGGGTCACAAGTCAGACCTAAATGATGTTCAATTGCTATTTCAGCTGCATATTCAATTTTGTCAATACTAAGTCCAAACAATTCGGCAAGTGCAGCCGCAGCCATAGCACACGCACTGCCAATTTCTGCCTGGCAACCACATTCTGCGCCTGAAACAGATGCATTTGTTTTTATAATATTTCCTATTAATCCGGCTGTTGCAAGTGCTTTTATTATATCAAAATCTGAAAAACCATTTTTATGTTGTTGATAATATAAGACAGCCGGAAGCACGCCTGCCGCACCACAAGTAGGTGCAGTAACAATGTGTTCTCCCGATGCATTTTGCTCACTAACAGCAAACGCATATGAACACACAATTCGATTTTCTCTTATTTCCGGAGATTCATCAATATGTTGGTTATTATAAAGCTCCCTTGCCTTCTTTTTAACTTCCAAACCGCCGGGTAAAATACCAGCATCTGTAAGGCCTCTTTGAATAGATGATTTCATTGTGTTCCATATTTCTTCTAAATATCTTTCAAAATATGATGCTTCATTTTCCATTACATATTTCCAAAGCTTTATTTGTCTTTTCTTGCAATAGTTGGCAATATCACTAAAACTGCTATGTTTATATATTTTTGATTTAACATTCTCTTTTTCATTTTCAAATTTAATACTGCCTCCGCCAATACTATATACTCTTGCTCTATTTATAATAATATCGTTTTTGTATGCTATAAGGTCAAATGTGTTCGGATGCAAAATATTACTTTCCACATAATTAAATTCAACATCACAGCTAATAGGTGCAAATGTTTTTCTAATTACAACATCTGTACCATGACCTCTTCCTGTTTTTGCAAGTGAACCGTAAAGGATTGCAGAAAATTTATCTGCTTCATTATTATTTTTCCTAAATCGAATACAGGCTCTTTCAGGTCCTATAGTATGTGAACTCGATGGACCTCTTCCAATTTTATAAAGCTCAGTTAGTGATTCCATTCCCTCAAATGTTGGTTCAATTTTATCTTTAAGCTTATCTTTAATTCTAAAATAATCTAAAGAAACCTGAAATATCCTTGATAATTCAAATAAATTTTCCACAGACGGGTTAGATAGTCCGTTTTCCCACTTTGAAATTGCTCTATCACTTATACCCAGATAATCGCTTAATTGTTTTTGAGATATACCTTTTTCTAATCTTAATAACTTGATTTTCTTTGATATTGACTCACTCATTTTATTGCACCATCTTTTAACTAGTTTAATAAGTATATTATACAACAAAATAACCCAACTATAAAGTCAAAAATTTTTTTATTTTATTTTTTCTATCAACCAATAGTTGATAGAATCAAGTTTTTCCTTGTTGCTATCCTTCGCAAAATCATTGAACAACGCCCTTTTTTAAGATGTCTCCCGTTCAAGTCCTGTAGAAGCGTGGGTGGCATCTACTGTTTACTTCCCGCTCCATTTTTTTGGGGGGGATGCTCAAAACCGCAAAAAATAGGACAATTTAGATGTCATCTAAATTGTCCACGATTTCTGTCTTTCCGTCCATAAAAGACGAACCGGGCACTTAGCTTTTAGAATCGTTAGTTCGACTCTGGGTTAAGGGGTGTCCCTTTAGTCTTTAAATACCTTCTATAATTTTGAAGATATCTAGGATCTTGAACAATAGAAAATGCAATAATCATCTTCATGTGATTAGCTAAATGTTTATCACTTTCCTGGGTATTACTGATTACGATATCTTCATTCTCAGATTTAACAAAGCAATTTTGTCTCTCGCATTCTTCAATAAATGCGGTAAGTTCATACAGATTAGGAAAATCATAAATTGAAAACATTTCAATGTTTCCATCTTCAATAATCTTATCCGCAAACAATCCTTCATAAAGTCTTTCGTTTTTCTTTTTCATTATATACCTCCATAATATCAAAACGGAGCTCTTTCGGAGCCCCGTTTGGTTTATATTTTTTCTCTCAATTCAAAACCGCCTTTAAGCGTTATGATTATACTTTTATCTCCCATCACTCTTATGCATTCTGTTATCCTGCGAATTACACAATCATCAAACTCTTTAAAATTTAAATCATCCCTCTCAAAGATTTCCGTTAGTCTTTTTATTTCGGCGCCCAAATCCACATTTGTATCAAGTTGCTTTCTCGCCGTGTCTAACTCCTCTCTAAGAACTCGGATTTCATCATATATTTTAGAAATTGCTTTTTCATATTTTTCAGTATCTCCTTCGGTTGTTGTCATTAGAAGCATAATTTGTTTGGCTTCTTCTTTCTTTTTTGCAATGTTTTGTTCATAGTTAAAGATGTTTAACGAATTCTCATCACCTGTTTCTGCATATTCCAAAGTGCTTTTTATCGCACTTAATATTTCGCCTTTTTCCGGTATAGCAGATGAAATAGCTCTGCATATAGCATCGTGCAATTTGCATTCCTCAAGGTCGTGGCGTACTTACAACATCGGCTAACGTTTTCACGTTATGCAGGTAACGTACCTGATGAATGGGTATTCAATTGTCAATGTGCTGAGAGGTTGTCTTTTTTAACCCCCTCACCCTTATACCGCACGCAAAAATCAATTTTGGGCCAAACTTTTTTTGATTTTTTCAAAAATTTTGATTTTTCTATTATTTAATGTCTTACGAGGAATACCAAAAATTATTGCCGCTGCTCTTTCTGAAATTAATTCTGGACCATAATACATAACCTCAATTATGTGCCTTTCTTCAAGAGGCAAATCCATAACAATTTTTCTCACACTTTCATAATGAAGCTTACTTATAACCTCTTGCTCTACATTAACGCTTTCGTCTGGAACAACTTCGTTAAATGTCAATTCGTGTAACTCGCTCGCCTTGTCATCAAGAGAAACGATTTTATATGGATGCTCTATTCGATCCTTTTCTCTCCTATAACGTGCAGATTCTTCGCGGTTCCATTCATCGTATTTGTTTTTGTTAGCTTCAATAAAGATAATATCTGCATCTTCACAAACCTCGTTACCCAATCTAACAAAATATCGATTCTTATTGGATGGATGTTTTGTAAATTCATAAAAGGTTCTGCCATCCATTTCAATCCATTCCGGATTAACTCCATTGCAATTTGCATCTTTCCAAACAAAATATTTATTAGCCATTATTGTAATCTCCTTAAATTTTGATTTTTGAAAATGTTTTAATTATCAAAAATCGGAGATTACGGATATTTAGCCACGAAGGCTTGCCATTGATTCAACATAAAACGCCTTTCCACTTTTAAGCAGAAAGGCGCAAAAAAAAGAGCACAACAAAACAGCTTAAAAGCTATTTGTCATGCTCTAACTCGAAAGTCCTCGTTCTCACCTTGTAAGGTGGATGCAGGCTCTTTTCCGGCTGCTATACTGATAATACTCAGCTTGTCCGGCGGTTAAAAACCGTAAAAATCCGTTAGGCAATTGGTTTTGGTCTCATCAGGCAAAGCTCGGAAAAAAGAAAGCTATCATTGCTGTTTCCAGAAAAATTTTAACCCTTTCTTATGCTTTAATCTCAAACAACACCTTTTACGACAACAATTATCTTTCCGCTCGTTTAAACGAGTAATTCTATTCAGATACCAATACGCTATTTTGAGTCGGGGAATAATCTTCGGCTTGTTTTAGTGTGCCTTTTTACTTCTCTTGCCTGTATTTAGTTTCACGCTACCGTCCCCTCGTCTCCTACCCCTTATTCATCGTGACACAAGAAAACCGTATATTCGCCGTTGCCGTATTTTTTAACGAAATCACGGCTTTTTTCGGGATTGTATGAACTGCCTGTTGGAATCTGCTTTGCAAGACAATCCCTCATATAGCACTCGTCGCCTGCGATTATATACTTATTGTCTGAAGCTGTAATTTCAACAATGGACGACCCCTTGGAATGACCGCCGATTTTAACGGCTTTTATTCCGACGCATATCTGCATTTCTTCATCAAAGGTGCGGATATTTAAGTTCTCAGCCAGATAGCCTTTACCCGCTTCGTATTCGTCCTTTTGGATATAAAGGGCGGCGTTTTTAAAATATTTCGCACATTCAATATGGTCATGGTGGGCGTGGGTAATAATTAAATCGGTAATTTGCTCGGGTAAAATCCCGATATTTTTGAGCGCTTTTACAGGGCCTATGAAATCTCTCATATCAAATCCCGGCATAGTTTCACAGCCGGCGTCAACCAATATAAGGCGGTTTTCGGTTTTAATTAAATATATCTTAAAGACGATAGGGCGGAATTTGTTTTCCGCCCCGTTTTCAAATATCATACTTTCAGGCAAGACCGATTTTCCGTAGTTTATAGGAATTATCTCTATCATTCTACCGTCAAAACTACCTTTCCGACATTCTCGCCGCGGTAGAGAATATCCTGCGCCGCCTCTGCCTCAATTATGGGCAGAACCTTGTAAATCGTCGGCTTTACCTCGCCGCTTTCAACCTTCGGCCATACGTCTTTAACAAGGCTTGCCAAAATCTGCGCCTTTGTTTCGGGCGTTCTGGAGCGAAGGGTGCTTCCGACAATGCGGACGTTTCTGACATAGATATTCTTAAGGTCTATTTCGGTTTTCTGACCGGCTAAAGCTGCTATCATAATCCACCGCGCGCCGTGGGTTAAATAATGGATACATTTGCCCATTATCTCACCGCCTAAGCAGTCGATTGCAACGTCCACGCCGTGACCGTTTTCTAATTCTTCTTTTAAAACTTCTACAATATCCTCTTTGGTTGTAACCACAACCCTGTCGGCATTAAGGTGTTTTATATTCTCGGCAATTTCATCGGTCAAAACGGTTGTAATAACCCTTACTCCAAACGCCTTTGCCATAGGAATAATAACGCTTGCAAGACCACTTGCGCCTGCGTTCATAAGCAGGGTGTTTCCCTCTTTAATACCGCCCTCTATAAAGAGATTTAAGTATGCGGTTGCAAATGCCTCGGGAATTGCCGCCGCTTCAACCATAGAGCAGTTTTTCGGCACGGGCATAAGCATATCGTATTTTACATTGGCATACTGTGCATATCCGCCGCCGCCAAGCAAAGCACAGACCTTATCCCCTATTTTCCAGTTGGATTTTTCCTTTGCGCCGTCGGCGATTTCAACAATCGTACCGGCAATTTCAAGTCCCATCCACTCGGGACATCCTGCCGGCGGAGGATAATCTCCCTCTCTTTGCATTAAATCGGCACGATTGAGCGCCGCCGCCTCAATTTTTACAAGGCAGTCGTCGTTGCCTAAAATCGGATCGGGCACATTGTCCCATCTTAAACTTCTGTCGTCATTTACTAATATTGCTTTCATATAATTTCCCCTTTCTACCTAAAAGCCGAGATTTTTAAGCTCAATTTTAATTCCTTCCTCAACGGAAGTGAAATCATCCTTTTTAAGACCTGTTGCCTTAAGGATTTTAGTATTATCAACAGCTCGGTCGTAAAGTCTGTCATAAAAAAGACCATACCCGCCGTGACCTGTGTTCACATATTCATCGATTTCCGTCCATCTGAATTTTGCGCCCGTAAGCCGTGTATAAATATCGGCAACCTCGCCCCAAGTCAGATTTTGTCCGCTTGAAACGGTGTAAGCTTCTCCGAAGCATTCCTTTTTAAATAGTAAATTTGCGATTAGCTTACCTGAATTTCCTGCCCAGTCAAGACCGGCGGTAAGATTTTTTGCGGCTTCAGGTAAAATTACGGTTTTTCCCGACCTTGCGGCATCAATAATTTCGTGCCCCGAAACGGTCACCAAATCTAACCTTTTATCGGAAAAAGAAATCACGGGGCGTACAACCGTCCAATTTTTAGTGCCCGACTCCTCTCGCAAAAATCTTTCGCACTTTGTCTTCGGCAAAGCGTAATTCTCGGTTTTTAAAAATTCTTCATCATCTTTAACGACATCTGCAAGCATAGGTGCCGATTCGGTAATCGGGTGCTGTAAATCTGCATAAACACGGTAGGAGGAAAGGAAAATCAGCTGATCTGTTTTACTGCATAAAAGCTTATGAACAGGCTTATAATCATCAACCGAGGTATAATGAATAAAGTTCACTATACCGTCATAGTACTTGTCATTTAAAAACTCCGTAAGATAATTCCGGTCCGCCTTTGCTTTAAAATAGCGAAGCTTTGGGTTGTCAGATATATAATCCTCAAGACAAATTACATCTACGGCACAGCCCTTATTTAAAAGCTCCTTTGCAGTATATCTTCCGAGCGTACCTCCGCCTGCGATAAGTAATACTTTTCTATTTTCCATATTTATTCACCGCACGCTTTCAATAATATTTTATGTAATTTTTTTTCGTATTCATAGGTGTAAGGATTTGTCTTTACGCCGTTTATATAATCGGCAAAGGCGCGGAACATAGCGTCATATCTGCCGTGTTCGGGGGAAAAGTGACGCTCTCCTTTTTGGCTCCAATTCGCAGAGAAAGCCTCTCTCACTTCGGTAATCTGAGGTGAAAAAACATCCTTGAGTCCGTTAGACAACCATTCAAACGGGCAAAGTTCAACCGTACCCTTTGTGCCTACAACCACAAGCTGTCTGCGTTCAAAGCCGCCCATCTCCACAGCGGTGCTTTTGGCAAAGGATACGCCGTTTTTGTACTTGAATACCGCCATACCGAAATCCTTTGCGGTAGTTCCGTCAAGTCCCGACGAGCAGCTCAAGGGTATTATCTCCTCCGGCTCACCCATAATCGAATAAACCAAATCTACCATATGACAGCCTAAAAAGTAAAGCATCCCGCCCGGATAATTGCCAAGCCAGTTGCGCTTTTCAATACCGTGTATGCAATTCATCTGTGCTTCTACGGATATAATGTCGCCGAGCTTACCCTCTGCGATATCCTCTTTAAGCTTTAATACAGCGGGATTGTACCGATACATATATCCTGTATGGAAAACAAGGTTTTTTGACTTAACAGTGTCTATCAATTTATCAAATTCATCACCGTCAATACCGCCGGGCTTATCCATTTGAATATGTAAGCCCTTTTCAGCCGCCATAAGCGCATATTTCGTAAGGGCTCTGTCTTCGGTTTCAATTGCAACCGCGTCAAGACCCTTGTAATTTAAAATTTCCTCTAAAGACATCTGTTTAACATCTTTATATGAATCCTTATTCCCTTCATACGAATTTGCAGGAATATTGCCGCTGTCCTCGGGTACTACGCAATAGCCCACAAGCTCGTAAATACCCGCTTTATCCAAAAGCTTTAAGGTTTGAATTGCTGCCGGAGCATGGTCGTGACCTGCGCCTATCTGGGCTATTTTAATTCTTTTCATTACAGCTTCCTCCAATCAAACTGAACCATCGGGAAGGATTTTTCATTGGCAAGACGGGTATAAACCTCGGGTGCTTCGACAGGTGAATGAATTTCATCGATCATATCCGAAAGCTTGATTCTGCCCATTTCGGTAAGCTTAAGGGTCGTAGCTATATCGTCTCTCTGAGTCCACCAACCGTCACGCGATTCAAACTGCGGTCTCGCCTGAGTATGGGCGCCCACAAGGGTAATTCCCGGACCGTGAACCTTACGGTAATAATCTATGGTAAAATCTTTATTTCGGGTGCAGCCTAAAAGCGCCACTCTGCCGAAACGAGCCATACAGTCGAGTATGCCGTCAAGCCCTGCACCGATTCCGGTGACCTCAATACCTACCTTTGCGCCACCGTTTGTCAATTCTTTCGCTTTTTTTGCAAAATCAGGGTCAAACGGGTCTAAAGCATAATCCGCACCTACCGAGAGCGCCTTTTCACGCTTTTCGGGAACAGGGTCAACCGCAATAATGGGTGCGGCACCTGCCGCTTTTAAAAGGGGAATTGAAACAAGACCCAAAACGCCCATTCCCATAACTATTGCCGATTCCCCGATTTCAAGACGGCACTTTCTTATAGCCGCAAGGGGGAAAATACTGATATGTAATAATGCGCCGTCTTCAAACGAGACATTATCGGGCAGCTTATATACACAGTCCCGATTGACATTTAAAACCTGCGTATGGGTAGTCCAGGACATTGCGACCCTGTCGCCGATCTTAAAATCGGAAACATTTTCGCCCACAGCCTCAACCACACCTGAGGAGCTATAGCCCAAAACTCTCGGGAATACCACAGCGCCCGCGCTGTTTGGACCTACATTAGGGTCGCCTATAAGATTTGCCCTTTCCGTTCCGCTGCTGATTGAAGAAACCGCCAATCTTACCTGAACCTCGCCAGCCTTAGGAGCCTCAACCTCTTTTTCAAGAAGCTCTGCAATGCCGGGCTTTGTGAATACAATTTGCTTAACCTTCATTTTAATACCCTCCGAACAAAATTTTATATCCTTATTATATTTGAATTGACTTTTTAAAACAATACAATATAATATAATAAAAGGGTACGATTCTATAATTATTTAAGGGTGTATGCAATGAGTACGAGCTTTTTGTCTAATAATTTTTACTTTTACAAAATACGGTTTGAGAGGTATCATTATACCGATAACCGAAAGGGCGCGCCTATGAACTATATCGCCTATATGCTTAAAGGAAGGGCTGAAATCGTATCAAAGCACACCGCCATAAAAATAAACGAGGGGGATGTGTTTTTTATACCCGTAAATCTTCCCTATGAATCCTATTGGTACGGTGATGAGAAAATTGAATTTCTATCCTACGGTTTTTCAAATATCGAGGCTAAGGAAAAGCTGAATTTCAATTTGCAGGTTATAAACTGTGACAGCGAGCTTAAAAATCAGATTTTAAATATACCTGCCGAAGGCAATTCCTTAAGCTGTGAAACCCTCAGCCTTTTTTACGGTGCTCTGTCAAAAATCATCCCTTATTTAAAGCAAAATCAGCCCGTATCAAGAAAAGATGAAATCATTAACCAAGCCAAAAGGTATATATCCGCCGACACCGACTGCTCGGTTGCCGAAATTGCAAGAAAATGTAATATCAGCGAGCCGTATTTGTATTTATTGTTTAGAGAAAACGTCGGTTGTACCCCTAACGATTACAGGCTTAAAGCCAAATGCAAAAAGGGTATAGAATACCTTTTGACCACCGATAAAACCGTCGAGGAAATAAGCGCCTTAATAGGGCTCAGCTCCGCCTCTCATTTCAGGAGGATATTAAAATCCCAAATGGGACTTACACCCAAAGAAGTGCGCAAAAGGAGCAATTTCTAAGGTTTTTATATCTTTTTTCTGCCACCGTCTATTTGTATGTTTTGACCTACGATATAGCTTGCGTTATCGCTTGCAAGGAAGCATATAAGGTCGGCGTTTTCGTTGCATGTTCCCTGTCTTCCGAGATAAGAAAGCTCGTTAGGCGAGGCTGAATCCATCTCGGGACTTACGGTACCGGGGGACACGCAGTTTACATATATACCTTTGTCTATTACCTCTTTGGCAAGTGCCTTTGTAAGGGAAATCACCGCCCCCTTAGTTGCGGAGTAATGCGCCATATTCGCATTGCCGTAAACCCCCGCTACAGAGGAAACGTTTACTATTTTTCCGTACCCTTTTTCAATCATTTTAGGCAGCACAGCCTTAATAAAATTAACCGTTCCGAAAACATTTATATCAAAATACCTGCGCCATTCTTCGATAGGTGTATCCAAAACGGTGGACCAGCATCTCCAGATAGCGGCGTTATTTATAAGAATGTCAACACCGCCGAAGGCTTCTTCCGCCTTTTTAACCGCATCGTCAATCTCGGCTTTGTTGCCTATATCGCATTTTACGGCAATAACATCCTTGGTGTATTCAAGGGATTCTTTTTTGACGCTTTCCATCTTTTCGGTATCCACATCAACAAGCACAACCTTAGCGCCAAACTTTGCAAACATAATTGCTACCGCTTTGCCGATTCCCGCCCCTGCGCCTGTAATAAGGGCTGTTTTTCCCGTGAAATCAAACTTCATAATACCGCCTCCTCTTAAATGTTATTTGTTTAATAAATACCTTATAAGCTTTACATCGCTTAAAAGGGGTTGAACGGGAGTTGCAAAGGAATCGTACTCGTAAACGCAAAGGTACATACAAGAGCCGATTTCTCCGCCTATTCGCCTGAGTATTTTACATTCGCCGCCCGAAAGAAAAAGGAACGGAATATCTAATTTTTCCTTTAGCATATTGATAATTCTCAGGTTTTCAATCTCCTGCTCCATGTTATCCGCTCCGACGACTATTTTTGATATATCCGCGCCGCGTCTTTGATGCTCGAGCGCAATTTCAAGCACCCTTTCGGCAGGTGTGTGTTTCATAACATGCGAGGACATAAGCACCCTTGCGCCCTTTTCGTGAATTCTGTTTATAAGCTCTTTTTGCTTATTTATCGCATTTTCGTCTACCGCTACTTCATCGGGCTGCTTATTAAAATAGTCCCCCATAACATCGCACAATTGCGCACCGCATTCCGCAAGCTCCACAAGCTCGTCGCCAAGCTCCTCGTCACTTTTTCCGTCGTTTTGTACGCTTCGGTAATTTGTAACATACGAGGGTCTGCCCTTAGCATAGCTGAACAAATCACGGTAAACCTCGGGCTTTCTGTATTCGGGAAGCATTTGCTCAAACTGTATTCCGAAGGCTTCCGCCCCCGAAGGGATAGCCTTATCCATAAGCTCCTTAATTCTGGTAGGATTATCCGCCTGAACCATAACCGTAAGGGTAGATTTATCATTGTTAAAAAAACTTTGTTTATTCATCAGCAGCTCCTACCTGCGGCATTTCTGCCACCGTCTATCATAATATTTTCACCGTTGATAAACTGACCTTTATCCGAAGCAATAAACAAAATCAAGTCTATGATTTCCTGCGGATCGGCGGCTCTGCCCAAAAGGGTACCCATATTTGCCATAGCAGCCCTCGTCAGCACGGGTCCCGGTGACACGCAAACACAGCGTACACCACAATCCGAACCGTACTGGGCAATGGACTTTGTTAGGCCGTACATAAGCCCTGCCTTTGCGGTGGGATAATCCATTCCGCCGGCACTGCCCTCAGCACCGGTAATTGAACCGATATTTATTATCAGTCCGCTTTTTTGTTTGCGCATTTGCTTTAAAACTGCGTGTGCAAAGTAAAACGGACCCTTTAAATTCACATCTATACCCCAATCAAATACATCGATCGGCACATCTGTAAAATCTGCTTCCCAACCCACATTCAGCATTCTTCTTGCCGTTCCGCCGGCGAAGTTGCACATAATGTCAATGCTTCCGAAGGTTTTCACCGCTTCGTCCCTTGCGTTGCACACCTGAGCATAATCACGCACATCACAAATAACACCGATCGCCCTGCCGCCGTTTTTCGAGTTAATTTCTGCGACCTTCTCGTTAAGTACCTCTTGGTTAACGTCGCACATAACGACGTTTCCCCCAAGCTCTGCCCAGTTTTGGGCGAACAAAAGTCCCATACCGGACGCCGCACCTGTTGATATTGCTGTTTTTCCTTTAAATTCCATATTTTAAGCTCCTTTCGGCTTTTTTCTTTATTATAAGTAATGCGTTTCGTTTTAACAATGCGTAAAACGATACCGTTTTGATGTTTTTGATACTCTTTTTAACATTTTAATTGCTTTTTTAAGACAAAGAATCTATAATAAAATAAACTAAGCATTTGGAGCGGATACCTTATGAATAGGCTTAATAAAATCACCGTTACGAATATTAAGGAGCTGTTTACCGTTTTGTCCCCCAAAGGGAGAAAGGTAACGATAAAAATCAGGAAAAGCTACGGCCTTTCCTTTTGTGTGGAAGGGCAAATAACCTATGAAATGAACGGAAAACAGGCGGTCTCCGATCAATACCACGCGGTTATTCTTCCTAAAGGTCAAGGTTACTCTCTTCGCGGCGACAAGACCGGCAAATTCCCCGTTATAAACTTTGATTGCAAAGAGTTTTTATGTGACGAAGTAATCTCCTTGCCCATCCAAAACCCGGATACATATATAAAGGATTTTGAAAAAATGAAAGCTCTGTCCCTTTTTGAGGAAAACAGAGCTAAAATGATGAGCGTATTTTATAATATTCTCCACCGACTTTCAACCGAAGGCTCGGTGCATAACGCGATTTTGCCGGCGGTAAAGTATATCGAAGTTAACTATCAAAATCCAAGACTTTCAAACGCTGAGTTAGCCGAACAGTGCAACATAAGCGAGGTCTATTTCAGAAAGCTTTTCACCGAAGCCTATAAAACCACCCCAAAGCAGTTTGTTGTGGATGTTCGCATTAACAAGGCAAAGCAGCTTTTATCCGACGGTATTTTAAACATCGCCGCGGTATCCGAGGAATGCGGCTTTTCAAATCAATATCATTTCTGCCGCCTTTTCAAGGAAAAAACAGGCTTTACTCCAACCGAGTATATGAAACGAAACCGTATTTATAAAATTTGAAGACTGTAAATAGAGTATGCCAAAAAGTGTTTTAATAAGGTTGAACAACCAAAACACTAAGGAGGCATACTCTTGTAAAAAACAGTATAACACAGATAACGGAAAAATCCATCAAAAATATCGTAGAAATATTCAAAGAAGAAGTCTTGCTACAGCCGCAAAGGATATGTCTTATGCAAAGGCAAGCCGGAACTTTGAGACAGACTATAGAAAAATACCGAGAAAGAACCGGTCATTATCCTACTCGGGTTCTCGCCGATAAAATTTACCGCAACCGTGATAATTTGAATTTTTGCAAAGAACACGGCATTCGGTTATCCGTACCGGCACTCGGTAGACCGAAAAAAGATGAGCTGCCCGACTTAAAACAAAATTATATTGACGAATGTGAACGAGTGGAAGTAGAACGCCGCTTTAGACTTGCAAAACGCAAATGCAATCTCGGCAGGGTTACTGCAAAACTAACCGATACAGCCTTCCACTGTATAGCTATGTCCATAGTCGTTCTTAACCTCAGAAAGCTCATACTTTCTTTGCCTCAATTTTTGAAACAGCACTTTTTATATATCGGATTTTTTGAGTTTTCTTTTGTTCAGTAGACATTAATTAATTTTCAAATTTTCAAAAGTCTTAATGCTTTCTTAAAAGCCATACTATCACGGAGCCAAGGGGACGGTGTTAGCGTGAGAGTATACTATATATGGCAAAAACAGTTTTCAAAATCTATATATAGACTCTCATTCTGTTGTGTGCGATGTAAAATCATGCGGTGTTCTCTCGGCTCTTTTTGATTTAAATATTATTCTCTACTACTTTCCGTGACAAACCTGTCAAACGGCTAATTTGTCTAATTGATAACCCTTTTTGATAAAACTTTCCGATATAATAATTTCTTTTAATTTTATCAAACTTTTGAAAATCAGAAACCGACTTGGAGACGAGGGGACTTTTTTTAACAGCCCATTTTTGTCGTTTGTGACCGATTTGGAACTTGATTCTAAACTTCCTGAACATAGAATTTGCAAAGCCGAAATCATAACCTCTGACGGCAAGACCTTCATTTCAGAGGAATGCGAACCACGAGGAGAAGCCAATGAGAATATTGGTTTCGATTGGCTATGCGATAAATTCCGTCGAATAACTTCACCTCATTTTTAGTATTCTCTTATGTGGTTTTTTTACACGCAAAAAAACACCCCACAAAGCCAAAAAACTTTGTGGGGTGCTATGATTTTAATAAGCCGGTACTCCGTAACCTAAAATACGAAAATCGTCAGAATTATATTGTAGCCTTTTACAAGCATCACCGGAATTACCTTCAATAGTATGAACTTTACCGTTTTCAACTTTATCAACAATACCTACATGATTTGCATATCCGTCACTATCCCAATCAAAGAAGATAATATCTCCCTCTCTTGGTGTATAGGTGTTTGTTTGCCAACGGTTATGATCTTTAAACCATTCCATTCCAACATCGCAACTTGCAAATTTGGGAATGATACCCGCATCAATATAACCGCACTCATTTGCACACCAAGATACAAAACAAGCGCACCATTCTACGCGGGAACCAAAACCATACCAAGACCAGTATGGCTGACCTCCGCTATTTCCGATTTGAGTAATAGCAACATTTATAAGTTTTTTACTACCGCCTGTAATTCCATATAAAACAGAACTCCATAGATCAGCATAATCTTCGGACAAAAGTTCATTTAGAATCTCTTTTTGTTGCGAAGTAAAATTGTAGACAGTTGCCATATCTGAAGTGGACTTGTGAGTAACTGTGATATACAAATACGTTTTTGTTGCGCTTGTATAAGTAACAGTAATATTGCCATCCGGATCAACGGTTTCAGTTGGCACGGATACAGTCTTTGAAGCAGTGGATGAGGAGATTATATTCATATCCCAAAAGACTGTTTTTAATAGTTCTTTTTTGCTCTCATCCATACTTGCTACTTCTTGCGGATTGTCAGGATCGAAACCTGTCTTTGCGGCATAAATAGCCATAACATCTTTCCATACCGGGTTCAAGCCAGTAATCTCAACAACATCGTGAGTATTTGAACTTTTAACCTCATCAATCTTCGCTTGATATTCTGCGTTGATTTCAGAAACTGCTGTTTGCATTGTAATACCGGTCCCCGTATCTTCACCGCTAAAGAATATTCCGAAGCAAGCAATCAATAATGCTACAAGACAAATAATTATGATAATAACTACCGCAACCCAACCGCCAGCAGCGATTGCGGCAACAAGTGCCTTTACTCCGGCAATTATGGCTTTCACAGCGGCAACTGCCGCCTTAGCTGCGATTTTAACTGCCGCAACAGTCGCACGTGCCGCCGCTTTTGCCGCTTGCGCAGCCGCCTTGGCAGCCTTTGCTGATGCTTTTGCCGCTTCTTTTGCAGTTTTTGCGGCGGCCTTTGAAGTTTTGATTGCAGCTTTAGAAGTCCGCTCTGCAGTCTTAACAGTTTTTTGAGTTGTCTTTACCGAGTGTTGCAAAGTTTTTGTAGTTTGCTTTGCAGTTGTCTTAACCGTCTGCGCTGATTTATCAGCAGTCTTTATGGTTTGCTTTGCACTGTCAATCGATTGTTTTGCTTGCTTAACATCCTTGTGTGTTCGATACAGCTCGCGGCCTTTTTTATATGCAGATTTCGTTGTGTTCTTGACAGCCCTCGCGGTATCCTTGGTTACATCTTCTACGGCACTACGGATATTGTTTTCGGCATATTCGGTTGGGGAGTTATGTCCGTCATCAGCCAAATTCTCCGCATTGTTTTTTGTGCGAATATAGGAGTCTTTCATCTTATCTCCAACCGTAGATGCCTTATCAAAAATCTTAATATCTTTTTTAATATTCCTTGTTTTAATGTCTGCCATAGAAATTGCCCCCTTTATCGAGAATGTTCAACAAGAGGTGCAGATTTACTATGACCGTCAGATTTTCCTTGCAAGAAATCAAGATCCTTTTTCACAGAACTTTTGATTTTTTCGTAACGTAATTTATCTGCAAGGTCACTTGCTTTTTGGCTCATATTTGCAAAGCCTTTAGAAAGTTTCTCATATCCTTTACGGAATGAAGATAACAGTCCTTTATCACGCTTTACATATTCAGCTTCTTTAACTTCTCTGCCAAATAGCGCTCGTCCAAAATTCTTAAAGTGGGTTTTAGACTTATTAAGTTCGGAACGCATAAGTTCAATTTGTTTAGCATCTTGCTCCAGTGACTTCGATACTCTCTGAAAAAAGGATTTGAGCTTATCCAACGTTTCGGGAATCTTCATTCCATTCACTGCCTTCTGCAAAGCTTCTTTGCCTTTTTCTTTAAAGGTTTGAATAGCAGACTTTACCTAACATTTTTGTTAGATCGCCTTGTGGGTCTACATCAATTACCAATACTTTATGTCCGTTAGCAGCAAGTCCAGCTCCAAGATTAAATACGGTTGTACTTTTACCAACGCCACCTTTTTGATTAGCAATCGCAATCACTTTACATTTGCTCACCGGATGTTCCTCCTTTCTTAGTTATTTAGTCGAGTGTAAATCGACTATGTATTTTGGGCATAAAAAAAGACCGAACTTTCTAAAATATGTTATAGAAAATTCGGTCTGAAGGTATGTAATATTAGGTTTTTAAGAAAAGTCGTTAGTTCAACTCTAAGAGGTTCACTAAAATCACTAAATGTTCGTATTAAATCAATTTACTAATTTTTGACCTTAAAAACAGCAAAAACCCTTGATTTCTCAAGGGTTTTTGAACTGTTCGTCTTTTATGGACGAAAAGATGGCTCCCCCTGCCCGGCTCGAACGGGCGACAACACGGTTAACAGCCGTGTGCTCTACCGACTGAGCTAAGGAGGAATATATGTGTTGGCATCGACTTATCTTCCCGGGCCGTCACCAGCCAAGTATTGTCAGCATAGATGAGCTTAACTTCTGTGTTCGGAATGGGAACAGGTGGACCCTCATCACTATAGACACCAACTATACAATCGCTATAAGCGAAGTATAAACTAATATATATGAAACACGCTCATCGCGTGGTTCATTAAAAAATGGTGACCCGTAGCGGATTCGAACCGCTGTTGCCGGCGTGAGAGGCCGGAGTCTTAGGCCACTTGACCAACGGGCCATATAAATGGTACACCTTCAGGGACTCGAACCCTGGAC
>JAXJSP010000043.1:0-11958 GCA_036310005.1 Acutalibacteraceae bacterium
AGTAACACTAAGTAAACCTAAGTCTAACAAACAACCATATAAACCGCCTCAGGCGGCGGAGGGAGAGATAATACAAGGGTTGTTTATAACTCTTAACTATTACTTTGACTACCCCTCAGTCAAAACCTTCGGCTTTGACAGCTCCCCTGACAAGGGGAGCCGATGAGTGCCGACAAAAAACAATAGAAAGCAACTCCGTTGCCCCCTGACAAGGGGCGACAAACAGGAGACTAACAAACAACCATATAAACCGCCTCAGGCGGTGCAGTTAAATAAAAAAATAACGAGCAGTAGAAAAACTACTGCTCATTTTATTTTATATTAGTGCTGACAGAGTACCGTATAAACCGTCTATGACGGGTGCTGACAGAGTACCATATAAACCGTCTATGACGGTTCTTCCATTAAGTATCTTCCCATGATGACGCCCATAGCGGAGGCCATCATAAGACCTCTTGTCCAGCCGCTTGAGTCGCCGAGGCAGTGAAGACCTTTAACATTCGTGTTAAATTTTTTATCCATTTTAATTCTGTTGCTGTAAAATTTAAGTTCGGGTGAATAAAGCAAGGTTTCGGTACCCGCAAAGCCCGGAACAACATGGTCAACCGCCTTGATAAAGTTGATAATATTCATCATCGCTCTGTAAGGCATAGCGGCGGTAATATCGCCCGCGACCGCATCCGGCAAAGACGGTTTGACATTTGAGCGTGTAAGTTCTCTCTCCCAGGTGCGTTTACCGTTTAAAATATCACCGTAACGCTGTACCATAATCTTGCCGGCGCCGAGCATATTGGTAAGTTCGCCGACCTTTTTAGCGTATTCGATAGGCTGATTGAAAGGCTCGGTAAAATTATGAGAACATAAAATAGCAACATTTGTGTTGTTTGATTTTAATTCTTTGTAACTGTGTCCGTTTACAACCGCGAGATTATCGTCGTAGTTTTCCTGACTTACAAAGCCGCCCGGGTTCTGACAGAAAGTGCGCACCTTGTTTTTAAACGGAAGCGGATAGCCGATAAGTTTTGACTCATAAAGTACAGAGTTTACCTCTTCCATAATTTCGTTTCTGACTTCGACTCTTACGCCTATATCAACAGTACCGGGCTTGTGAGCAATATCATATTTTGCACAGATTTTTTCAAGCCACTCGGCACCGCGTCTGCCTGTTGCAATAACGGTGTGGTCAGCAAAAATTTCAATGCTTTCCTCTTCGCCCTTTGCCTTTTTGATAACAATGCCCTTGCATACACCGTCGTCTAAAATCACATCGTTACAGTTGTAGCCGAAAATAATTTCAACTCCGTTTTCCTGTAAAAACTTCTCAATAGATAAGTATAAGCCCTGTGCTTTTTCGGTTCCCAAATGTCTTATCGGACAGTCAACAAGTTTAAGACCGGCCTGAATTGCCTTCTTTCTTATGTCCTTGACTTTTTCGCCTTGTGAAATTCCTTCAATTTTTGTATCGGCACCGAATTCAAGATAAATTTTGTCCGTGTAGTCAATCATATCCTGTGCGAACTGCTCGCCTATAAGTTCGGGTAAATCTCCGCCGACTTCATAACTTAACGAGAGTTTTCCGTCAGAAAATGCACCCGCACCCGAAAAACCTGTCGTAATGTTACAAGGATCGCAGTTTACACATTTATTTTGTATGCTTTTTGGACATTTTCTTTTTTCAATAGACTGACCTTTTTCGACAATTATAATCTTCTTGTCTGTGCCCTTCTTTATCATTTCAAGTGCGGTAAATATTCCCGCAGGACCTGCGCCTACAATTACAATATCACACTTCATTTTTATTCTCCTTTGTTAAACGGGCTTAAATCAATGCCCTCTTGTGTTTTGAAAAATGAGTAAACTAAATTAATCATTTCTTCGTTTTTGCCCTTTATATCGCTTTCAAAATTAAGCGGCATAACAGGGTCGTGCACCGAAAGACGAAGTAAAAACCAACCGTAATCGGTATATACCCTGACACCCTCGCGGTTGTCGTCTGCCTCGGTTAAGTTATCGCTGCTTTTAACAAACTCTTTAAGATTTTCAATAACTTTTTCGCCGCACGCCTTAAAATCGGGCTCGAGAATATTAAGTCTTATCTCTTTTCTCTCTTCCGGCTCTTTTAAATCTTTTACAAGGTCGCCGATACTCTTGCCTTCGCTTTTAAGCTGCGCGAGTTTGATTATAATTCTTGTTATCAGATACGCTCCGTCGTCAAGAAAATAATTTTTCTTGAACGCCGCGTGACCGCTTGTTTCAATGGCAAGCGGACAGACTTTGCCATCCTCGTTTTCAAGTCTTATTGCCTCGTCAATAACATTTTTATATCCGCGCTTAAATCTGTAATGCTCTCCGCCTAAATTTTCTTCAATAAAAGTTTTAAGTCCGCTTGAAGTAACAGAATCGGTGACGATTACTCCACCCTTGCAGTCCTCAAGTGCCAGCACGGATGCGAGTGCTACCAAGCGGTTGCGGTTGATTTCGGTACCGTCGGGACCTACTGCACCCGCCCTGTCAACATCGGTGTCAAAAATAATGCCGAGGTCTGCCGACGAGTCCGTCGTCATCTTGCAAGCGCAAGACATCGCATATTCGTTTTCGGGGTTCGGAATGTGATTTGGGAACATTCCGTCGGGAGTTAAGTTAATCGAGCCGCTGACATCTGCACCGAGCGGCGCTAAAACATCGCTTGCGTAAAAGCCGCCGGCTCCGTTTCCGGCATCGCAACTGATTTTAAGTCCCTGCAAAGGACGCTCGCCTTTGTCAAGCGCCGAGCAAATCATATCGCGCAGATATGCGGCATACTGACTTAAAAAATCTATCTTTTCAATACTGCCTTTGCTGTCGCCCTTTTTGATATTATCACAAAGCGCTAAAATTTCGGAAATGTTTTTTCCGTCAAGACCGCCTTGCTTTGTGAAAAATTTAAGTCCGTTGCGGTTGTAAGGATGATGAGATGCAGTAACCGAAATTGCGGCATCACAGTTTAAAAGCACGGTGCTCATAAACATCGCAGGTGTCGTGCAAAGCGAAAAATCAAGCACCTTTGCGCCCATATCACAAAGCGCATCCATTACTGCACCGCTTATTCTTTCACCGCTTATTCTGCAATCTCTGCCCACAGCAATTACGGGGTTTTTGATGTCAAGCCAACAATAAAAAGCGCGCGCGATTAAATCGACTGCTTCGTTTGTAAGTTCAACGCTCTGACCTTTTTCTCCCTCTACTGCGACGCCTCTAATGTCGGTGCCGCTTTTGAGTTTTGATAAATTCATATTTTTCATCCTTTCAACTCTCCGTCGCAGATTTTTATCTGACGGTTTGTTCTGTTTGCGACTTTTTGGTCGTGCGTAATAATTATGACGGTTTTTCCCTCGTTTGAAAAATCGGAAAAAATATTTAAAATTTCATCACGCTTTTCGGGGTCCAGATTTCCTGTCGGCTCGTCAGCCAGAACAATCGGAGGCGACGCGGCAATCACTCTGGCAATAGCCGCTCTTTGCCTTTGTCCGCCCGACAATTCGCTCGGCAAATGCTCGCTCCTGTAAAGTAAGCCCACTTGCTTTAACGCGTTTTTTGTGCGTGAAATTCTCTCGCTTTGTTTTAAGTTTCTGTATAAGAGGGGCAGCATAGTATTCTGGTACGCTGTTAAATTATCAATCAGATTAAAATCTTGAAAAATAAAGCCTATGTTTAAATTTCTGATTTGCGATATTTTTTTATCACCGAATGTCTTTACATTCTCACCCATTAAATAATACTCGCCTTCGCTTGCGGTGTCAAGTAGGCCGATAATATTCATCAGCGTAGATTTACCGCTTCCCGAATGACCGGTAATCGAAATAAACTCGCCGCTGTTTACCTGTAAATTTATATTTTTTAACGCAGTGACAAAACCGTGTCTGCCGTTATATTGCTTTGAAATATTAACAAGTTTTATATTTTCCAAAATTTAATCAACTCCCTTAAATATTATTTGCAAAAGATACAAATAATAGTCTAAAAAGGAGAGATGTTATGAAAGATAAAATTAACGAATATAATGCGCTTGTAAAAAGATATACGCCTAAAACCAAAAAATTTAAAAATGAATTTTTTGCCTTTTTCTTCGGCGGACTTGTCTGCCTTGCGGGACAGGCGCTGTATAATTTATATCTGCCGCTTGTAAACTCCGACGAGCAAAACGCAAAAATGTTAGTTAGCGTTACGGTCGTGTTTTTAACCGCGCTTTTTACCTGTTTTCATTTATACGAATACTACGCAAAAATTGCGGGCGGCGGAAGTCTGGTGCCGATTTCGGGCTTTGCAAACTCAATGGTATCGCCTGCAATCGAATTTAAAAGCGAGGGACTTATACTCGGCACGGGTGCCAAAATGTTCTCCCTTGCCGGACCTGTGCTTGTGTACGGAATAAGTGCGGGAGTAATATACGGAATAATACTTTATATTGTCAATTTGTTTTAATCACAAAGAATCAGCGGCCCGAAAACAAATCGGGTCGCTGACTGCATATATAAACAACAATTATTATTTTCTCTTAAGTGCTTTCTTTTTAACAATCATCAGTACAGCAAAAATGACAGCAGCCAAAACGAAAACCGCACCGCCGATAATTCCGACATAACCGAGTGTGCTGACATTGTTTATATTTTCATTATCAAGCAAAGTATCCACCTGATAACGATAGGGGTTATATTCGGGCGCAAAGCCGACGGTAATTGTCTTTGAGCCAACCTCGTTGTATAAAATCAGTATATCAAAAGGCTCGCTTTGTGATTCCGCTTGCATATAAAATTCAATCGGCTGTCCCGACGCGTCCGTGCCCTTTACTTCAAGAGGGGTGTAAGATGCATCGCAAAGCATATTGTAGTAAGCATCAAAAACATCTGCGCATTGGTCAGCGTTCATAAAAGTATATGTATAACTTGTGTTCGATAAATAATTAAAATAATAGTCTGCCGGCATGTCTGTATTAACAACGCTGTTTAAATAAGTGTTGTAGTCTGTAAACAAATCACCTGTCACTGCAAGAGGCTGATAACCCGCGTTTTCCTTGACTCTTACTGTGTAGCCGAATTTGTCTTTTGCAAAAACATCAATTCTGTCGAATTTATGATACATATCCTTGTAATAACCTTGCTCGTAACGAACATCAGCGTCCGATTTGGTTATATTGGCAGAACCGTAACTTGTTTCTCCGTTTGCTGTAACAGCACTGCAAGAACAAAGTGAAAACATCAGTATAAGCGCTAAAATCAATGCTATTGTCTTTTTCAAAGGGAACACTCCTTTTTATCCTTTTTATAAAAGTCAGTATATCACAGTTTTTATGCTTTTACAAGTCAATTTATCTGTTGCAAAGTCCCGCAACCGCACTTCCTATGAGAGTTGCATCCTCCGCCTTGATAAATTCAAGATAAACGCCTTTTTCTTCGTTTAAATACTGCTTTACATATTTATCAAGTTTCGGTCTGAAAAGTACAGACTTGTAAAATGTCGTGCCCTCGGCGGAAACGCAGACAGGCTTGTTTTTGTCTTTTCCGATTCCTCTGCAAAGTAAAATTGCACCGAGATTTACGGTTACCGCTTTTGCGGCACGCTCAAACGAATCATCCACTATGTCGTAGAGTTTTTCCCTGTCCTCGTCGTTTTGAGCCATTTTTGCAATAACATTGTCACCGTTCGGCTCTTTTGAGAAACAGTCTATCATATACATTGTAAGTTCGTCGGTATTTAAAATGTTTTGTGCGGTTTTTTCACTGAAAAGTCCGTCTTTTGCCGCTTGTTTGAATGTGGCTAAAATAAGTCCGCCCTGATATGCGCCAGAGACCATTTTTTCATACTTTTGCTTGCCCTCGTTAGCGAGAGTTTTATCAAACATTACATCAATCTCGCCGCGGTTAAATCCGTCAAAGCCGCCGCTTTCCATATTGATTGCCATGTTTGAGTCGGGCAAGTTTGCAACTTTTGTGATATTTTTATTGTCTTCAATGTAGCAGGTGTTTGTGCCGGTGCCGAGAATAAAACCGAGATATGAGTCATATTCCTTGTCTTTTGAACTTGCGATACCGCCGAGCATTGTAGCCACCGTGTCATTGATAATAACAAATTTTTTGGGTGAGAGGCCTTTTTTAACAAGCGACTCGTTTATGCCCTGTCCTAAAATTTTTCCGTTTACATCTTTTACCTTGACTTCTTTGCACAAATATACAATTCTTCCGTCGCAGTCGGGCAACGCGTCAACAGGGAAAGAAAAACAAAAGCCGACTGTGTCGCTTGCTTTGTCATAAGGCGCAAGTACATCTGCAAAACCGTCAAAAAATTCTTCGGCGGTAAGTTCGCCCTTGGTACCGAGCATAGGCACTTTGTTAAAATCTTCAATTACAACCTGTCCGTTTTCATCAAAACTGACAACCGCACTTCTCAGATTTGTGCCGCCTGCATCAAGCACAATTACTTTTTCGCCTTTTGCGACTTTTTCACCGACACTTATGTATGTTGGAAGCATAAGCATACTTTTTACATCGCCTTTAAGACCGTCTTTCATCTGACTTATAAAATCTTCACAGGACTTATCCATATCAAGAGCATCGGAATTCATATTGTATTTTTTCAAAAATTCGTAAACAGACTTATTCATATTGGCTATCACTCCTTAAATTTCAAATTATTATATCACAACCAAAAATTTTATTCAACAAAGCAATCGTAATTTGTAAAAATGCACAATTATAAATAACATAATATATAAAATATTGACAAGTAATAAATTTTGTTTAATAATATAAAACAGAAAAATATCGGAAGGTGGAATAATAATATAATGGGACTTACAATTGCGCAAAAAATCATTAAGAATCATCTTGTAAGCGGAGAAATGACGGTAGGCACCGAAATCGGTTTGAAAATAGACCAGACCTTAACCCAGGACGCGACAGGTACAATGGCGTACCTTGAATTTGAGGCTATGGGAGTTAAAAGGGTAAAAACCGAAAGAAGTGTTGCTTACATAGACCACAACACATTACAAACAGGCTTTGAAAACGCAGACGACCATCGCTTTATTCAGTCAATATGCAAAAAGCACGGTATATATTATTCTCGTCCGGGCAATGGAATTTGTCATCAGATTCATCTGGAGCGTTTCGGTATTCCGGGCAAGACTTTAATAGGCTCCGACTCTCATACTCCGACAGGCGGCGGTATCGGTATGCTCGCTATGGGCGCGGGCGGTATGGACGTTGCGGTCGCTATGGGCGGCGGTACATACTATATCACTATGCCGAAAATGGTAAAAGTTGAACTTACGGGCGCATTACAGCCTTATGTTTCGGCAAAGGACATCATTTTGGAAGTGCTGCGCATTATGTCCGTAAAAGGCGGAGTAGGTAAAATTATCGAATACGCAGGCGAGGGTGTTAAAACCTTGTCTGTACCGGAGCGTGCAACGATTACAAACATGGGCGCGGAACTCGGCGCTTCAACTTCTATTTTCCCGTCGGACGAAATCACAAAGGCATTTTTGAAAGCACAGGGCAGAGAAAACGACTTTGTGCCGCTTTGCT
The DNA here is from genome assembly GCA_036310005.1 of Acutalibacteraceae bacterium. Lineage (GTDB taxonomy): Bacteria > Bacillota > Clostridia > Oscillospirales > Acutalibacteraceae > JAXJSP01. The sequence continues at coordinate 7,563 of JAXJSP010000043.1, forward strand.
CGGATGAGGATGCAGTATATGATGAAGTAATAAGCATTGATTTATCTTCGCTTGTGCCTCAGGCAGCATGCCCTCATTCACCCGACAATGTCAAGCCTATAAGCGAACTTAAGGGCAAAAAAGTAGACCAGGTCTGCATCGGTTCCTGCACAAACTCATCGCTGCTTGATATGTTAAGAGTTGCCGAGATTTTAGACGGTAAAACCGTATGTGAGAGCGTGTCGCTTTCAATAGCCCCCGGCTCAAAACAGGTGTATAATATGCTTGCAGATTGCGGTGCGTTATCCAAAATGATAAGTGCCGGAGCCAGAATTCTTGAATGTGCTTGCGGACCTTGTATCGGTATGGGACAGTCGCCGAATTCTGCGGGTGTGTCACTTAGAACATTCAACCGCAACTTTGAAGGCAGAAGCGGTACAAAAGACGGACAGATTTATCTTGTATCACCCGAAACCGCCGCTGCAAGCGCGTTGACGGGCGTGTTTACGGACCCGAGAGAATTGGGCGGAGAAATTAAAGTTGATATGCCCTCCTCGTTTAAAATCAACGATAATCTTATTATCGCTCCGGCTGATGAAAAAGATATGGACAGCATTGAGATTTTAAGAGGACCGAATATCAAGCCTTTCCCCGTAAGCGAGAAACTTGCGGACTCTGTCAGCGCAAAATGTCTGCTTAAAGTCGGCGATAATATCACAACCGACCATATTATGCCGGCAGGTGCAAAAATCTTGCCTTACAGAAGTAACATTCCTTACTTGTCAAACTTCTGCTTTACCGTGTGCGATAAAGACTTCCCCGAAAGATGCAAGCAAAACGGTAACGGTATTATTATCGGCGGTGCAAACTACGGACAGGGCTCATCGCGTGAGCATGCGGCATTAGTACCTCTTTATCTCGGTATCAAAGCGGTAGTTGCAAAGAGTTTTGCAAGAATTCATGTTGCAAATTTGATTAACGCGGGCATTATTCCGCTTGAATTTGAAAACGAAAACGATTATGATGATATAAGTTTAATGGACGAGCTGGAACTTGTTGATATAAGAAATATTATAAGCGAGGGCAAATCTCCTGTTTTGCTTAACAAGACAACAGGCAGAACTTATACACTTAAAGGCAGTTATTCAACGCGTCAAAAGCAAATGCTTTTATGCGGCGGTTTGCTTAATTACACAAGAGAAAACAGTTAGGAGAAACAACAATGACTAATTTAGAACAATCAGTAGAGCAATTTAAAAAAGTAATGGAAAAACAGTTAGCAAGGGTTGAGCGTATGAAAGCCGACACCGAGGCAACTGATTTTACAAAAAAAGAAAAGGTAATTATCGGTATCTGCGGCGGCGACGGAATAGGCCCCGTAATCACACACGAGGCAGAAAGAGTGCTGCGCTTTTTACTTAAAGAGGAAGTTGAGTCAGGCAAAATCGAATTTAAAGAAATTGACGGACTCACCATTGAAAACCGCGTAGCGCACATGAAGGCAATTCCCGATGATGTACTTGCACAACTCAAAGAGTGCGATGTCATCTTAAAAGGACCTACAACCACACCGAAGGCCGGAGACCCGTGGCCTAATATCGAAAGCGCAAATGTTGCGATGAGAAAAGAACTTGACCTTTTTGCAAATGTAAGACCGGTTAAAGTACCCGAAGAAGGCATTGACTGGACATTTTTCAGAGAAAACACGGAGGGCGCTTATACTCTCGGCAGCGACGGAGCAAATGTCAGCGACGATTTGGCGGTTGACTTTACCGTTACTACAACACAGGGTACCGAAAGAATTGCAAAAAAAGCGTATGAATACGCAAGAGCAAACAAAAAAGACAGAGTGTCTATCATTACAAAATCAAACATCATCAAGAAAACCGACGGTAAGTTTTTACAAATCTGCCAGGAAATCGGCAAGCAGTATCCTGAAATTACAACCGACGACTGGTTTATTGATATTACCACCGCAAAACTTATTGATAAAAAGCGTCGCACCGCGTTTAAAGTATTCGTACTTCCGAACTTATACGGTGACATCATTACAGACGAGGCGGCAGAATTCCAAGGCGGCGTAGGTACTGCGGGCAGCGCAAACATCGGCAACCGCTATGCTATGTTCGAGGCAATTCACGGTTCGGCACCGAGAATGATGCAAGAAGGCAGAGGAATTTACGCAGATCCTTGCTCAATGCTCAGAGCGACCGTAATGCTTTTATCACATATTGCAAGACAGGACAAGGCGGACTTGCTCGAAAGAGCGCTTGATGTTTGTATGTTTGAAGAAAAAGCACTTACAATTACGGGCAGAGATACAGGCTGTACTTGTGAACAGTTCGGCGATTATGTAATGCAGACAGTAGAAAAGTTGAGTAAATAAATATGAAAGATAAAATTTCTGAGGCAGTAATTCGCAGACTTCCCAGATATTACCGCTTTCTTGACGAACTTGAACAACAAAAAATCACACGCATTTCCTCTCATAAACTTGCAAAAATTATGGGAGCAAACGCAAGCCAGATAAGACAGGACTTAAACAACTTCGGCGGTTTCGGTCAGCAGGGCTACGGTTATAATGTTGTTGAGTTAAAAGCAGAAATTGCAGAGATTTTAGGCGTAACCGACCGAAAAAAATGTATTATTATCGGCGCGGGAAACATGGGCAGAACAATAGCGACGCACATGGACTTTAACAACAAAGGTTTCACCCTTGTGGGAATTTTTGATTCAAAAGAATCTTATGTGGGACAACTCGTTGCGGGACTTCCGATAAGAAGTGACAAAAATCTTGACGATTTTTGCCGCAACGAAAAGCCCGAGGCTGCAATAATCTGCGTTCCTAAAAATGCTGCAAAGTCAGTCGGTGAACAACTTATAAAACTCGGAATTAAAGGTATATGGAATTTCTCGCATTATGATTTCCGCCTTGAAAATCAGGATATAGTCGTGGAAAATGTTCACCTCGGCGATTCTCTAATGACACTAAGATACAACATAAAAGATTAAAAAAACATCACAGAAAAATCTGTGATGTTTTTACTTTATCTGCGCCGCCGCCTGAGGCGGTTTATATTATTTCTGTCAGCGCTGACAGAGCACCATAGAAACTGCCTCAGGCAGCCATAGAAACTGCCTCAGGCGGCCATAGAAACTGCCTCAGGCAGCCATAGAAACCGACTCAGTCAGGCAAATAAACTGCCTACGGCAGTTTATTCTTCGTAATTTATTCTAAAATAGTCTAAATATTTTTTGAATGTATCTTGGGCGGACAGGCATGTATCGGTAAGATATCCTTTTTCTTGATTCCATTCTTTGAGTCCCCGATAATAGAACATTTTAATTTTATCCTCTATGATAAACGGAACAATATTATGCTTTAAGCACTCCTTGAACATAATAAGTCTGCCGATACGACCGTTACCGTCCTGGAAGGGATGAATACGCTCGAATTGTACATGAAATTCAATAATATCTTCAAGCAATATGTTCTCTTTGCTGTTATAACAGTTAAGGAGTTTTTTCATTTTAGCCGCTACATCTTCCGGTAACGCGGTTTCTCTGCCGCCAACCTCGTTGGGCAACTTTTTATAATCACCGATAGCAAACCAATCTTTCTTAGCATCACTTGTCCCGGTCTTTAATATAAAGTGAAGATTTTTGATAAACTTTTCACTCAACTGTGATTTTGCATTTTCAATAATTTCGTCAATGCAACGAAAATGGGTGGATGTTTCAATAATATCGTCAACACGCACACTTTCATCAGTTATACCGATGGTGTTGGTTTCAAAGATATAACGGGTTTGATCGTGAGTAAGTCGGCTGCCCTCAATGTGATTGGAATTATAGGTTAATTCAATTTGAATTTTATGATAAATTCCACCGTGTACCTGACTGTGCTTTTCTTCTTTTAAAACATCAAGTAAAGTCTGCGGTATGGGTTTGCTTTTATTAATTCTTTCAGGCTTCTGCGCATTTTCGGGAATGTTCCAGGTTTTGCCTGTGAGAAAAGCGCCGGGTACACGACCGGCAGCACAATAATTACGAACACTGCGCTCGGATGTATTCCAAAGCAAAGCAACTTCTTTAACAGATAAATATTTCATATACCATACCTCCGATTTTACTGTAATTAGTATAACATATTATCGGCAAAATATCAATCTTATAAAGACGGAATTTTAAGTTGTTTTTGCCGATACCGGAAGTTATATTCTCAGCCGCCGCCTGAGGCGGTTTATATTATTTCTGTCAGCGCTGACAGAAAACCATAGAACCGTCTACGACGGGCCTCCCTCTGATGAGGGAGGTGGCTGCGGCTTTGCCGCAGACGGAGGGAGAGATAAACTGCACTATAGAGAATAAGTAACACTAAGTAAACCTAAGTCTAACAAACAACCATATAAACCGC
>JAXJSP010000044.1:0-50126 GCA_036310005.1 Acutalibacteraceae bacterium
ACCGTTGGACACGGCAAGGATGCAAACCTTCCCGCTGTTCCTGCAAAGAACGGATACGTTGGCAAGTGGGACAGCGACGGCAAGAACATCACCGGTGATACAACAATTACGGTGGTTTACACGGAAATTCCTGTTGTAAAGCCCAATGATGTGAAACCGGAGGATAGGACCGACCTTGAGGATACCAAGGCAAAGCTTGAAGATATGCTGAAGGATGACTCCTACACCGATGAAGATAAGAAGAACATCCAAGATGCCATTGACGATATCGACGATGCTCTTGAAGTAATCGGCAATGTAGAAGCAGTCGAAGATCTCATTGACAAACTGCCGGAGAACATCACCAAGAACGACGAGGATGCAATCAAGGCGGCTGACGATGCCTATCATGCACTTTCCGACTACGAGAAAGCCCTTGTGGATGAAGCTGCAAAGAAAGCACTTGACGATGCAAAGGCAGCTCTTGCAGAGCTGAATAAGCCTGCTGACACCGACAGTCCTCAGACCGGCGACAACAGCAATATGTTCCTTTGGATTGCACTTCTTTTCATCAGCGGCGGCGCTGTGATTACACTGACTGTTGTTGACAGAAAAAGAAGAATGGCAAACAAAAGATAAATAAATCGCATTAGTAAAGGCGGTAGTGAGCAAATCACTACCGCCTTTCATCATTCGTAGATTAAGTCTTTATTTACAATTTCTGTGGCTCGGCTACGGATGTTATTCATCCGACCAACCCATTCCATTTGATTGTCTGCCTTGAGTTTTTCGGTCACACCCTCACGTTCTGCCATCTGCTTTACAAGTCGAGAAAGCATATCCTCTGCTTGTTTGTCGATGTCTGCAAGATAGCCATTCAGTTTGCCGCTTGTCAGCAGATTAAGATACAGTGCCCTGCGATTTTGCTTGATATACCGTAAATGCCGCTGTCCCCATACACCGATAGGCTGTTGTTCTTCCTCCGGCAACTTTAAGCAAGGAATGTAATAGTCGCCTTGCAGTTCGTACCAAAGACCGTTTTTTTCATCATAGATAACCTTTTTCCATAATCACGCCTCCTTGTAGATCACCTTGAATTTCTTTTGCTTTGCATCAATGATTTTCAGCAATACTTCATCCACCGCATCGGTGTACTTGCCGTTAGCAATAAGGTTGTTGCGCATTTCATTCAGGCAGTTCACAATCACCCGCCGTTCAAAATCATCCAACGCTATGTAATATTTCTTATTTCGCATATCGCAACCTCCTTTGATTTTCTATCATAATTGTACTCAAAGGCGGTTTAATAGTCGAATGTACCGCTATAAAGAGAAAAAAGGCAAGAAAAAAGAGAGAAGCCGAAACTTCTCTCAATTCTCTTGCCCTTCGCAATGCTCAGCGTTCCTATAAAACATAACTGTCCTTAGCAACCCTGCTCATTGGCAGAGAGTTTTTTTAATCGTCCTCTAACAGTTTAGATGGCGGCACATTCAACACCTGTGCTATTTTAAACAAGGTTTCCAATGAAACTCCTCTTACTGTTCCTGTACCTTCAACTTGGCTTAAAAAATTAACGCTTTTATTAATTTTTTCGGCGAAAACTTCTTGAGTATATCCCGCTTTCTTTCTGTAATAGGCTATCTTTAAACCTAATGTGATGTATTTTTCGGGAAATTCGGTTTTCATATTAACGCCTCCTTGCCATAAATATTTTAACAAGGAAACCGTCCTTTTATAACTTACTCAATATAAGATATTATTTACTTTAAGTCAGTAATCATATATAATGAATTTATAATTATTTACTTGAAGGTGGTAAAATTATAATGGAAAATAATACTTGTTGCTTTATCGGGCACAGAACGATAAACGAGACTGAAGAACTCAAATTAAACCTTATCAAGATTATTGAGAATTTGATAACAGAAAAGTCGGTTGACACATTTCTTTTCGGTAGCAAGAGCAGATTTGATGATTTGTGTCACAGAACTGTTACCGAACTGAAAAAAGAGTATACACACATAAAACGGATATATGTGCGTGCAGAGTATCCGTATGTTGATGGGTCTTACATTAAGTATCTTTTAGAGTTTTATGAGGACACATACTATCCTGAAAAATTAATCGGCTCGGGGCGTGCCGCCTATGTCGAGCGCAATCGCGAACTGATAGACAACAGCCGCTTTTGTATATTCTACTATGATGAGGAGCACGCGCCGACTAACCGCAAAAGCGGTACTAAAATCGCCTTTGATTATGCCGCCAAGAAAGGCAAGCAAATTATTAATGTAAAATAGTTATTTCATAACCTTTACAAAACGGAACATTTCGTCGGGGCCTTCGCTCTTGTCTTGTTTTTCGTCGTCGGGTATCAGCTGCTCGGGCTCAAAATATTCGCACCAAAACTCATCAATTTTAAAGCCGCACTTATTCACATAAAAGTGAATATTACGCTTTTCAAAATAAGGTGTGCAAGTATACCAAACCTCAGTTTCGGGGTGCAGAGCCTCGACCGCCTGCCACGCACCGTAGCCGATGCCTTTGCTGTGTTCGTCGGGCAAGGTGAAAAGAATGTCCAAATGGTTGCGGCGGCTTTGATTATCAATTTTAAGTATCACGCCGCCGACCTTTTTACCGTTTGCAACAATGCGGTATGCTTCGCTCTGCGAATCATCAAGTGAGCGCTCAATGGTTCTTCGCGAAATAATTTCACCGTCGGCATCAATGCTGTCGTTGCGCTTGCCGAACTCCTGTAATGCGCCATACTTAAACGCCCATTGGTTATCGAGAATAAACTGCTCTCTGTCGTCTGCTTTCAGCGGTACGAGGGTAACTTTTGTGTTTTTCATTCATAACATCTCCAATAAAAAAATAAAACTCCGGCTATTGTACACACAATAACCCGAGCTCACTCGGACACCTAATCCGGCACTTGAGCGCTACGGCACTCCGCCTCCGGTGACCAATATTAATTTATTTAATTATATGCTTGTGTTAAATCAGGGACAAAAACTATATTTTATTTCTATTTTTATGAAAGAACTCTTTGTTAAATATTCTTGCAACAGAAGTTGAAACAATAATACCGAGTGCTAAGGCAGAAGCCAACTTCATAGTGTAAATTGCTTTAGGCAAAAATGCATGTAAATCTCCCTCAAAAGCATGAACCATTGTATAATAAAGTGAGCCACCCGGTATAAGTGGTATTAGTGAGGTAGTAATAAAGGCAGAGGAGGGTGTTTTTAATACCCTTGCCATTATTTCTGCGTATGTAGAAATAACACAGGCTATAATAAAATATACGAACGGCTCGTTTTTAATATATTTACTTAGTATAACGAATAATAACCACGAAAACAAGCCACCTATTGCTGTTGCAATTAAACTTTTACCACGAATATTAAACAGTATTGCAAAGCCTATTGAACCTACAAAACCAGCTAAAATTTGAATTATTTCCGTTTGCGTCATAAGCAAACTCCTCCTAAAACTATACCTAAGAAATAACCCGCAGCAATTGCAAAAGCAGTGAGCACCGCCTCAATAGAACGCAAAAGTCCCGCAATGCTGTCACCGGTGAATAAATCGCGTATGGCATTGGTTAAACCGATGCCGGATATAAGTGTCATAATATTACCTATAACGACTTTATCTACACTTGTTATCCATCCAAGTTCAACCGTCAAAAAAGCACATAATGTTATTATGACAGTAGCAAAAAATTTATTAAAAATTTTGTTAGAGATTATTTTTTTAGAAAAAAACAAGCTCAATCGAACTATTGCTCCAACAAACAAGGAAATAAGAGCTTCTATAATATTTCCGCCGAAAAACAGTGTAAATGCGCCTGCTATTACCGCACAACATATAAACTCAAGCCAAATCGGAAATTTTTTACAATTATTTGCCGCACTTAATCTATTCTCGATTTCTTGTTCTGTTAATTTTTTTTCGCAAATTTCTCTTGATAAATTATTCAAATGATGCAGTCTTTCAAAATCAAAATTTGTGGATGTCACTCTTCGCGTTTGGGTATATGTATTTCCGTCCTTTGTATAAACAGTCACAACCATACTGCTTGTAATGATGAAAACATCAACTCTGACTACTCCTAACGCATAACACATACGGTTTATACTTTCTTCAACTCTATGAACTTCAGCACCGGAAATAAGCATTTGCTCACCAATGTCCATAACATATCCAAATAACTTTATCATAAAATGCTCCCTTGCGCAAATCGAAATTCTTTATATGGTTAATATACCATTTGTAATGAATTTTTTCAAGTTATATATGCAAAAAATAGAGTTATCCCGAAATTACAGGATAACTCTATTTTTGCCGGTACGACAAAAATCATACCAAAGAAAACACAGTTAAAAACTCTGTTTTTAAGCAGTAAAACCGCCAAAAGTATGAGGGTTATTCCTGCCTTGCCTTTTGCACTAAACAGTTTTTGAGAGTTTATTCACAAAATACGATATAGACTTTATTGCAAACATAAGTATAATTTAATTAGAAGCTTCTAAATGGAACAAAAAGGAGTGTTTTTATGAATAATCTATTTTCTAATAACTTAAAGAAATTAAGATTACAAAAAAATCTTACTCAAGAGCAGGTTGCAGAAGTTTTAGGCGTTAGTACTCAAACAATTTCTCGATGGGAATGTAATACAACCTGTCCCGATATTATGTTACTACCGGGAATTGCACGACTTTATTGCGTGACAGTTGATGACTTATTTAAAGAAAACTCATCGGCATATGAAAATTATGCTCAAAGGCTTGCCAGTGTTTACGAAATCACACATAAAGCCGAAGATTATTTAACTGCAGACATAGAATTTAATAAACTTAAGAAATCAGGTGATTATACACTTGAAGATTGTCGAATACACGGAGTAATTCATTCGTCAATGATGTGTTCTTGCAAACGGTTAGCAATTAAAAATTTCAACCATATCATCAACGAGTTTGAGAAAGAAAATAGCATTTCGCCTGAAAACAAAATTTATTGGAAAACCCGATATCAAATAATACATTACTATATTGAAACAGGACAATCCGAACAAATATGTCAAAGCCAAGAAAACAGATTAAAAAAATATCTCGATAATTATATGGAATGGACTGTTTTAATTTATGCTTATTATTATGCCGGTAAATACAATGAGGCGTATGAATGCTTTATAAAAGCGAACAGCAAATTTTCTGATAAGTGGGAAATCTACGATATTGCAAGTTATGTTTGTAGAGCATTAAAAAGGTTTGATGCTGCAATAAAATACAGCGACCTATCATACAAACTTAATTCTGAATATCTTGATGCTGTATATTCAAAAGCTTTTTGCTTTGAAGAAATGGGCGATTATAAAAGTGCGTATGATACTTGGCTTTTCATCATTGAGTCATTAAAGAAAGATGGTTACCATATAGAAGTAAAAAGAGAAGAAGAACGAGCACAAGCGTGTTTAGAAAAAATCAAACAGTAGCGACAAAAGCAGGGCTTAGTTCCCTGCTTTCGTTTTATCCCTATTGTAGCACAAGCATAGCACACACAAGATAAAGATGCAACCGCTGTCAAAAAACAGATACCCGAATATTATATAGCCGAAACAAAAATGCCGATGCGAAATTATAAAAATTCTCATCGGCATATATTTTTAATGCTCGTCGTCGGCTTTGGTTTGCTGAATGGTACCGAACGGATGATTAGGCGGTGCGTAAAGGGAATACACCTTTAGCGGTCGGTTGCCGATATTGACAACATTGTGCCATGTTCCTGCCGGAATGAGTACAGCGTGGTTTTCGTTTACAATTCCCGCTTCGTGCAAACAGTCGCGGCCGTCACCGAAAAAGACCTTTGCGCGTCCGCTTTCGACGCGGATAAACTGGTCGACATCGTGGTGCATTTCCGTACCGATTTCGCTTCCGACGGGGATGCTCATTAAAGTCAACTGTATATGTTCGCCCGTCCAGAGCGCAATACGGAAGTTGCGATCCATATTAGTTGCGTGCTTTATATTGAAAACAAACGGTTCGCGACCGTAATCACGAATTTCGGGATGTCCGCCGCGATTACAATTTCGCATAACAACACCTCCTGAGATAAATTATCAGTATCATTATATGCGCCCTGCATATAACAGGCCACACAGCATAAAAAACGCCGCACATCCGTTTTACATATTCAGACAAAATATATGTTAAATTTTGCCTATCTTGTTATTAATTTATAATTAAAATCAACAATTTGATAAAATTTTATACATTTTCAATAAAAAACTGTATTTCAATTCAAAACCAAAAAGATATAATATAATCAGCGACAACAAAAGTCGTAAATTAAGGAGGTAATTGAATTGAAAAAGGTTTTGGCAATTATTCTGACATTGGCATTTGCTTTAGGGCTTACTGCTTGCAGCAGTTCAAGTTCGGCAGACGGAGAGATTTCGGTATTCTACTATACATACAGCGATACCTACATCTCGAGCGTTCGTTCTGCGATGGATAAACTTTTGGATGAAGCAGGACTCAAATACCAGAACTATGATGCAAACGGTAACCAGACAACTCAGACTGAGCAGGTAACAACCGCTCTTGCAAAGGGCTCAAAACTTCTTATCGTAAATGTTGTTGACACAGGCTCAAACGATGCCGCTCAAAACATTGTTGATCAGGCTAAAGCAAAAGACGTACCCGTAATCTTCTTTAACCGCTCTGTTGAAGAATCGGTTGTAAGCAGTTACGAAAAGTGCGTATTCGTAGGAACCGACTACGAAATGGCAGGTCACATGCAGGGTGAAATGATAGGCAATTATCTTGTAGAAAACTTTAACAAGGTTGACCTTAACGGTGACGGTAAAATCAGTTATGTAATGTTCAAAGGTCAAGAGGGCAATATGGAAGCCATCGCTCGTACACAGTACGGTGTTGAAGACGCAGACAAGGCCCTCACAGAGGCAGGCAAGGCTAAACTTGAATTCTACGATGCTTCAAACTCAAAGAAATATCTTGTTGACCAGAACGGACAATGGTCATCGGCTGCCGCAACAGATTATATGAACACTATTTTATCGCAGTACAGCGAGGCTAACAAGAACATGGTAGAACTTGTTATTGCTAACAACGACGAAATGGCATTAGGCGCAATTTCCGCGCTCCAGACCGCAGGATACAACAAAGACGGAGCAACAGTTATTCCCGTATTCGGCGTTGATGCTACCGATGCTGCTAAAGATGCTATCGGCAAGGGTGCTATGATTGGTACAATCAAACAGGATGCAGACGGTATGGCAAGTGCTATTTCCACTATCGGTCAGAACTACCTGAACGAAAAAGATGCATTTGACTCTATTGACAGCGAAAATGTTGTAGGCACCTGGAGAGTAAATATTCCTTACGGAGTATATACAGGCGAATAATTTAACACATATTAACTTAAGGGGCAGCCTTAAAAAGGCTGCCCTGTATGGAATTAATCAAAACGGACAGGGGGCGAATTCTTATGAGCAAAAACGAAATAATTAACGATAACGTCCGTGAAAACGCAGACGAGCCCGTTCTTCTTCGAATGGAAAATATAGAAAAGGCTTTCCCGGGTGTAAAAGCGCTTGACAATGTAAGTCTTACTGTCAAGGCCGGTACGGTTCACGCTCTGATGGGTGAAAACGGTGCGGGAAAGTCTACCCTTATGAAATGTCTTTTCGGTGTTTACGCAAAGGACAGCGGTAAAATATACCTCGAGGGTAAGGAAATTAATTTTAAAAACTCTAAAGAGGCTCTTGAAAACGGTGTAGCGATGGTGCATCAAGAGTTAAATCAGGCGCTTAAGCGCAATGTAATGGACAATATGTGGCTGGGACGTTTTCCGACTGTCGCCAAGGGCGTTCCGATTACAAGCGAACAGAAAATGTACAAGGCGACTAAAGAAATATTTAAAAAACTTGAAATTAATGTAGACCCGAAAACGGTGATGAGCCACATGCCTGTTTCCCAAAGGCAGATGGTGGAAATCGCAAAAGCCGTTTCATATAATTCAAAGGTTATCGTATTTGACGAGCCGACCTCCTCGCTTACGGAAGAAGAGGTTGAGCATCTTTTCAAAATTATCAATATGCTTCGCGACCAGGGTTGCGGAATAATTTATATTTCTCATAAAATGGCGGAAATTCTTCGTATTTCAGACGAAGTTACAATAATGCGCGACGGAAAATGGATTGCTACCGAGAAAGCAAAAAACCTGACAACCGACGACATAATCAAACTTATGGTCGGCAGAGAACTTACTAATCTTTATCCACCGAAAACTAACAAAATCGGCGATGTTCTGCTTGATGTCAAGGACCTTTCCGCTGAATATTCAAAACTGCGTGATGTTTCATTCAGCGCGCGCAAAGGCGAGATTTTAGGAGTAGCGGGACTTGACGGTTCGGGACGAACCGAATTGCTTGAAAACATATTCGGTGTAGCGACAAGGCGCAGCGGCAATCTCACTCTTGACGGTAAGCCGATACGCAACCGCAATTCGCGTGAATCTATCAAAAACGGGTTTGCTCTGCTTACCGAGGAAAGACGAGCGACAGGCATTTTCGGAATACTGAACATCCGTGAAAACGCGACTGTTTCAAGTCTTAGAAAGTGCAAGGCAGGACCTTTTTTGAGCAAGAAAAAAATGAAGAAAAACACCGATTGGTGTATTAATTCAATGCATGTCAAGACGCCTAATCAAGAAACTAAAATCCGTTCTCTTTCGGGCGGAAATCAGCAAAAGGTTATTCTTGGTCGGTGGTTGCTTACCGAACCGACGGTGCTGTTACTTGACGAGCCTACAAGAGGTATTGATGTCGGTGCAAAATACGAGATTTACGAGTTAATAATCGACCTTGCCTCAAAAGGAAAGACTGTCATAATGGTATCTTCGGAAATGCCCGAACTTTTGGGAGTGTGCGACAGGATACTTGTAATGTCGGGCGGAAGGCTCGCGGGTGAAGTCAACGCCGCAGATACTACGCAGGAAGAAATTATGACGCTTGCTGCCAAATACGCGTAAATTGGGAGGAAAAATATGTCAAGTGAAAATATTAAAAGAAAAGGGCGCTTAGGAACCTTCATTGACGATTTCAAGTCAAAGTCGGGTGCCGATAAGCGTCGTACAATAAGCGATTTGCTTTTTAACAACGCGATGTACATAATCATTTTAATTGCGATAGTTTATATTGCTATTCAGGTACCCGCGTTTTTATCGGTTTCATCAATAGTAAACATTATATCGTTAACAGCCGCAAAACTCCCGATAGCGCTCGGCATAGGCGGTGCTATCGTACTTACGGGAACCGATATTTCGGCCGGTCGATGCGTAGGTCTTACCGCTTGTATAGCGGCATCGCTTTTGCAGATGACGGGCTATGCCAACAAAATATTCCCGAATTTGGCTGTTGTGCCGCTTTGGTTAGTATTGCTTATAGTAATTGCAGTCGGCACCGCTATCGGTTTTGTAAACGGTTTGTTTGTTGCTAAATTCAAGTTGCATCCGTTTATTGTAACACTTTCTACTCAACTTATTGTTTTCGGTTTAGTGCTTATGTATTTAATGCTCGGCGGAAACAACGGTCAAACACTTTCCGGACTTGATGAGTCTTACCTTAATTTTGTCCGCGGAACACTCTTTACAATCGGAAGCGTAGCGGTTCCTAAATATGTGCTTTATTCGGTAATTCTTACCGCGATAATGTGGGTTATCTGGAACAAAACAAAATTCGGTAAAAACATGTTTGCAGTCGGTTCTAACGAAGAGGCGGCAAATGTTTCGGGTGTTAATGTATTCTGGACAATCGTTTTAGTATTCGTACTTGCCGGTGCTATGTACGGTATCACAGGTTTTATCGAAGGTGCAAGAATTGCTTCTTGTTCGGCTAATACAGGTCTTAACTATGAATCGGATGCTATCGCAGCCTGTGTTATAGGCGGTGTTTCGTTTGTAGGCGGTACAGGTAAAATCAGCGGTATTGTAATAGGCGTATTCCTTTTACAGATTATATTTGTAGGTCTTAACTTCTTATCGGTTGATGCAAACATGCTTTATGTTATCAAGGGACTTATTATTCTTGTTGCTTGCTCAATTGATATGCGTAAATACCTTGCGCGCAAATAAGTAATTAATATTAAAGGCGGTGAGTACACTATGGAAAACGAGAATAATACACAAAAGCAGCGTAAAACAGGCGGTTTATATGCAAAAGTTAATATGTCGCTTAAAACCGCAAATATTATGGTTACTGTATTTATCGTTTTACTTATTGCGGCTACAATATTTGTCGTAAGCCACAGCGGATTCACCGTAAGTTTCGATACTGACGGAGGCTCGCATATTGAAAGCGTAAAAGTTATGCATTCACAAACCATAGATATAAAAGATGAGCCTGTCAAAGAGGGCTATGTATTCACAGGTTGGTATACCGACCGCGGTTGCACGCAAGCCTTTGATATTGAAACTGATACTGTTACAAACAGTATGACTTTATATGCGGGATGGGAAAAGACTGAATAATTAACCTGAGGCGTTCGGATAACCCGAGCGCCTCTTTGATAAACAGGGCAAATTCGGTTTGCTCTTTACCTTGTTTAATGGTATAATTATTAATGATAATAAAGACAGATACAGGAGGATCCGTCCGTGAAATATACTGTACTCGTAGTGGATGACGAACAAGACCAGCGCAGAGCGCTTATTGAGCATGTAGATTGGTCCGGTGCCGACTTTGAAGTTATAGGCGAAGCGGAAAACGGTGTAGAGGCGCTTGACATACTTGAAACGCTCGAGCCCGATTTAATTCTTACCGATATTAAAATGCCGATGATTTCGGGACTTGAACTGGCGGCAAAGGTAAGAGAAATAAGGCCCGCCACACAAGTGGTAATTTTAAGCGGATACGACAGTTTTGAATATGCTCAGACCGCAATTAATTATAATATTATAAGTTATCTTTTAAAGCCGATTTCTCCTGATGAAATGACAAAAGAACTTTTTAAAATTCACGCTCGTATGGACGAGCGGTTTTCGGTGGTTTCAAAAGTGCAAAACATCGGAACGGAGGAACGCCTTCGTGAACTTTCGGCAGATAATTTTTTGCTGGCGTTAATGCTCGGCAGTAATGAAGTGCAACCCGATGACAACGAACTTTTTAACACCGCAAAGGCGCTCGGGATAATTAAAGAGGACTGCGTCAATCCCCGATTTTGCGTTCTTGTTACAAAGTTTAAGGACACGGACGGTATAACAAAAACCGAAAAAACTCACGCCGAATTTTTAGATTCGGTTTTTGCGAGATATATTCACTCTGAAAGTTTTGTTGTTTACGGCAGAGTTGTAACTTTTGCTGTTATAAGCGGTGAGGGTGAACTTTCAAACATTTTAGAGTTGCCCCTGCTTGAAATAGTGCAGACTTCAAAGAGAATACTCAATGAAACCTGTACAATAGGTGTAAGCCGCGCGTTTTCATCTCTTTGTGAATGTTCGGGTGCGTATTTTCAGGCGATAGCCGCAAGGCGATACACTTCTGACGGAGCCGGTGAAGTGCGCTTTATCAATGACCAGGAAAGAAACAGCGAACTTGAAATTGACCGTGCGGAAAAATCTGCCTCAAAACTTGAACAGTTGTTAAAAGTAGGCGCCGATGAGCAACTTGAAGATTTTATTAACGGGCTTTACGAAAGCAGCACCCCGGAAAACGCGAGTTTGCTTGTTATGCAGATAATATCGACGGTTTACAGGGTTGTAAGTTCGGCATCCGAGCGAACGGAAGTTTCCGAACTTTTCTCCACAAACCCGATTATAGCGCGAATGACCTCGCACGCGAGCGAAAGTGTGATGAAAAACGAACTGATTACCTTTTGCAGACAGGCGCGAAGGCTGATTTCGCGTTCGCAAAAAAGGGACACGGAAATTCTTTGCGACCGCGCGCTCCAGATTATTGACCGGCAGTATTCGGATGAAAATTTATCGCTTACGGGAGTCAGCAACGCTCTTTGTGTCAGCCCGAATTATTTAAGCGCGCTGATTAAAAAGCACAAGAAAAAGAACTTTGTAACACTTCTTACCGAGCGGAGAATGAAAGCGGCACACGAAATGCTTACCTGTACAAATATGAAAGTGCTTGAAATATCCGAAAAGTGCGGATACAGTGACCAGCACTATTTCAGTTATTGTTTTAAAAGATTTTACGGAAGTTCGCCTAACAAAGTAAGAAGCGTCAACAGGAGTGAAGAATAATGAAAATTAAACGCCGCAATTTTTCTATAAGTCTGTCGGCGCTGAATGTTCTTTCAATTACGGCGGCATGCGTTGTCGCGGTTTCGGTTTGTATTGCGATTTTTTCCGCAGTATACAGTTCCGCCCTTTTAAAAGATGCAAAATTAAGTTCCGAGCAGGCGGTCGGGCAGATTGCGCTTGCTGTAAACAACAACCTTGATTCAATGCATCAAAAACTCGAATTTATCGAAGAAACGGTTGATGAGTGTTCAAGCACCGAAGATTTTTATAATAAAATTCCGGTAATTACCCGTATGCAAAAGGATATTTATGCTGTTACGGTTTACGGAGAAAACGGTGATATAATCGCCGCCACAAACGGAGAGTCGGCGCTAAAAGAACAAATATATTCAGACCTTTCCTTTGATGAGTCGCTTTTTGAATCAAGCGAGGGCTTTTCAATTTCAAGGCCGCACGTACAGACCGTTTTTGACGGAAAGTACCCCTGGGTTGTCACCCTTGCGACCAAGTCGGAAACTCCTGTACTGAAAAAGGGAGTATATATCGCTATTGATTACGAGTTTTCGGAAATTGCAAAGTATATAGACAATGTCGGTATAGGAAGACGCGGGTACTGTTTTATAACCGACAGCGAGGGAAATATTATATATCACCCTCAGCAGCAGTTGATTTTTTCGGGAATTAAAAGCGAAAACACCGACTATATCAAAGAACTCTCGGACGGGGTGCATTTTGATAACAACATAATATACACCCTTACAACCACTCAAAGCGGTCGGTGGAGAGTTGTAGGACTCAGTTTTACCGACGAACTTGCGGTGGAGAGAAGAACCCAGATTATTTTCAGCGTTGCAATATCGTTTTTATTCTGCGCAGTAATTGCGCTGATTGTTTTAAAACTGTATTCGAAAATAGTAAACGCACCTGTCCGCTCCCTGATTAAGGCTATGAAAAGATTTGAAAATCAGGCGGAAGATTTCCGTTATTCGGGCGGAAACGAATCTGTTGCAGAACTTAAAATCATATCATCCTCTTTTGAACACATGTCAAAGACCATACAAAGTCTTATGGCGCGTGTACACAGGGAGGAAAAAGAATTAAGAAAAACCGAACTTAAGGCGCTGCAAGCACAGATTAACCCGCATTTTCTTTATAATACGCTCGACTCAATTCAATGGATGTGCGAGCAGGGTAAAACTAAAGATGCGGCAGAAATGGTAAGGGCGCTGGCGCGTCTTTTCAGGATAAGTATAAGCCGCGGCAAAGAACTTATTACTGTTAAAGAGGAACTTCAGCACGCTGAAAATTACCTGATTATACAAAGTTACCGCTATCGCAGTCAGTTTTCCTACAAGATAAACGCAAGCGATGAACTTATGGACTGTCTTTGCAATAAGATTACAATTCAGCCGCTTATTGAAAACGCCATTTATCACGGTATTGACCGCATGGTTGACGAGGGCAAAATTGAAATTACAGTCAAGTCTGCCGATGACACAAGCGATGATATTTTAATCATCGTTTCGGATAACGGAGTCGGAATGAGCGAGGAACAATGCAGTAAAATATTGTCAAAAGACCGCAGCGATTCGGGCGGAATAGGGGTTAAAAATGTAAACGACCGTCTTAAAATTTACTTTGGCGAAAAATACGGGTTAAGCATTGAAAGTGAACTTGATGTAGGTACGACCGTGACGGTGCGTATTCCGAAAATAGATAAGGAGGCACAAGATGAGTTTTAAAAAAACAATTTCGCTTGTTTTGGCGGTTTCGTTGACTGCCTGTCTTTGTGCCTGTGCTAAAACCGATTCAAAAAAACACATCGCGGTAATTGCAAAAGCGGTAAACTCCGATTTCTGGCACAATGTCAACAACGGTGTGCTTTCTGCCGCTACCGAGTACAATGTCAGCGTAACATTTGAAGGTCCCGAAAACGAGGAGGACTATAACACACAAAACGCGCTGATTGATGCCGCAGTAAAAAACGGAGCAGATGCAATAGTGCTTTCGGCAATAGATTACAACAAGTCGGTTGATACCGTAAACGCTGCAATTCGCGAGGGCGTCAAGGTAGTCACCATTGACAGCGACATAAACTCTGATGCGGTGAGTCTGTTTATAGGAACAGACAATGTCGCCGCCGGTAAAGAGGCCGGCAAGGCGGCGGTGGACAAATTTGCCGCAGATTCTCAAATCATTATAGGGCTTGTTAATTATAATGCGAATACCGATAACGGAAATCTGCGCGAGAGGGGTTTTCGTGAATATATAAGTGCGGTTTCAAACGCCCGTATTGTCGCGTCGGTCACCGCAGAGAGCAACGAGCAAAGCGCTACTGCGGCAGCAGAAAAACTGTTGAATGAAAACCCGGGCATAAATGTCATTGTCGGGTTTAATGAATGGATGACTCTCGGAGTCGGAAATGCAGTTAAAAATCTCGGGCTGTCCAAAAATGTGCAAGCTGTCGGCTTTGACAGCAACTTAATCTCTGTGAGCATGCTTGAAACGGGCGAGATGGATGCTCTTATTGTTCAAAACCCTTTTGCAATCGGGTATCTGGGTGTTGAAAAGGCGACTGCTTTGATTTCCGGTGAAAATTTACCGAGCGATGATATTTATACGGATGTAACAACCGTCACAAAAGATAATCTTTTTGATGACAATATTCAAAAAATACTTTTCAGATTTAAATAAGAACGGAGGAATATATATGTATATTGCAAATGAAAAAAGGTATGAAAACGCTGTTTTTAATCGCTGCGGCGAAAGCGGGTTAAAACTGCCTGCAATTTCTTTGGGACTTTGGCACAATTTCGGTGACACCGCAAAATATGACAATATGAAGGCGCTGTGTTTTACCGCTTTTGATAATGCAATAACGCACTTTGACCTTGCTAACAACTACGGTCCCGAGCCGGGAAGCGCAGAAAAGAATTTCGGCAGAATTTTGCGTGAAGAACTGCACCCTTACCGCGACGAAATGATAATCAGCACAAAAGCCGGTTACACTATGTGGGACGGACCTTACGGAGATTGGGGCAGCCGAAAATATCTGCTTTCAAGTCTTGACGCGAGTCTTAAACGCATGGGGCTTGAATATGTCGATATTTTCTATCATCACCGCCCCGATTATGACACACCGCTTGAAGAAACAATGGGCGCGCTCGCATCAGCAGTAAGCAGCGGCAAGGCGCTGTATGTCGGGCTTTCAAACTACGACGGGGCAAGGCTTGAAAAAGCGACCGAAATATTAAACGAACTTCATTGTCCCTTTATAATCAATCAAAACCGCTATTCGATTTTTGACCGTACTATTGAGCATAACGGACTAAAACAGACCGCTGTGCGCCTTAAAAAAGGTATAATTGCATTCAGTCCGCTTGCACAGGGTATGCTCACCGACCGCTATTTAGAAGGTGTTCCCGAGGACAGCCGCGTTAAAACCGACGGAAGATTTTTACAAGCCTCACAAATCACCGAGGAAACACTCGAAAAAATCAGAGGCCTTTCAAATATTGCGGCGCAAAGAGGTCAGACATTGGCTCAAATGGCTCTCTCGTGGATATTAAAAGACGGAGAAGTGACATCTGTACTGATAGGCGCATCAAAACCGTCACAGATACTTGATAATATCAAAGCAATAAATAATACCTCTTTTACAAAAGAGGAACTCGATGAGATTGATAAATTTTCACTATAAAAAATGCACCTGAAAAGTAAAAACTTTTCAGGTGCTTATTAATTTAGCTGAAAATCAAGGCTCCAAGATAACCCGCAAGGAAAAACAGTAAGCAAAGCAGGGCAACTCCCGCAAGTTTTAAGGCAGTTTTTATCGGGTTGTTTTGTTTAGAGCAGTTTTGTCTGTTGATTTTATCCATTTTTCATCACCCGTTTTTATTATGAGTGAGAAAAAATTAAATATTCAAAAGTGCCTGTTTTTATTTGCAAATTTCTTTTAACTGATTTATCGCCTTTGAGTAATCGTCTGAATTAAATATGGCACTTCCGGCTACTAAAATATCGGCGCCCGCCTGTGCCGCAACTGGTGCGGTTTCAAAATTAATTCCTCCGTCTACCTGAATTTCGACATTCAGTCCCCTTTTGTCAATTTCTTCTCTTATAACTTTGATTTTATCTGTGGCGCTTTGAATATAACTTTGTCCGCCAAAGCCCGGCTCGACACTCATTACAAGTATCATTCCGACCTTGTCAAGATAGTCAAAAACCGCCTGTGCCGGTGTGTTCGGTTTAATTGTAAGACCGGCAATTACACCCTCGTCTTTAATCATCTGCAAAGTATCAGCGACATCGCAGTCCGACTCATAATGAATAGTAATACGCTCGCTGTATTTTGCAAACTGCTTGATATAAAGTTGCGGCTTTTGAATCATCAGGTGAACATCCAGCGGCAAAGATGTATGCTCAAAAACAGACTTGCACACAGGAATACCGATTGAAATATTAGGCACGAAAATTCCGTCCATTACATCAAAATGCAGCATATCCGCCTTTGCTTTTTCAAGTTCTTTTACTGCCTGTCCGAGATTGCAAAAATCGGCTGTTAATATTGACGGTGAAATTTGTACCATTTTCAAATCATTCCTTTTTATTTGTCTACTCTCCTATTTTATCATAAGATAAAAGATTTATCAACCTTAACGGACAGGTTGACATAATATCGTTTTTTTAGTATAATTAAAGCACTGACTATTATAAAGCAAGGGAGAAATTATATGAAAAAAGCAATAACTTTTATGATTAGTTTTTGTTTGATGTTTTGCTGTGTTTTTACAGCGCAGCCGGTGCAAGCCGCAACATATACATATAATTCTTTTGAGTATACGGTAAGCGGAAAAAACGCTGTAATCACAAAATATAACGGTACTGCAAAGAGCGTTACCGTGCCTGAAAAAATCGGCTCTTACACGGTAAACAACATCGGCGCGTACGCGTTTTTTGATAACAAGTATATGCAGACTTTAACCTTGCCTTCGAGTGTTACCGCGATTTCAAATTGCGCGTTTGCCTCCTGCGCCGCTTTAACAAAAGTTAATTTTGCAAGCGGGCTGAAAACAATCAGCACGGGCGCTTTTTCCGACTGCAAGAAACTTGAAAATGTCACTTTGCCCTCAAGCGTTACTAAGATTAATGCGTCTGCGTTTGAAAACTGCGACAGTTTTACTTCGTTTACTTTTCCTGAAAGCGTGAGTGTGATTTCAAACTATGTGCTGAACAGTTGCAACAACATAACAAGCATTACTTTAGGCAAAGGGGCAACTGCGATAGAGCAGTACGCGTTTGAAAATTTAGCGGCACTTACTAAATTTTCGGTTGCAAGCGGTAATGTTAATTTTACAACTTCAAGCGGTGTGCTTTTCTCAAAAGACAAAAGCATTTTATACCGCTTTGCTCAAAATTCGTCGCTTACGACTTACAATGTGCCAAGCGGTGTTTATGAGATTAAACCGCGCGCATTTTACTCCGCTAAAAATCTTACAAACATTACTCTGCCCTCTACCGTAAACACAATAGGCAAATACGCTTTTTACAACACGGGTTATTACAGAAATTCTAAAAACTGGACCGACAATCTGCTTTACATTTCAAACTGCTTGATTGAGAGTAATTGTACAAAAACTTCTTTATCCGTTGCAGAGGGTACCAAAGTTATTGCAGATTTTGCTTTTAAAAATTCAAAGAATTTATCAAGCGTCACTTTGCCGAAAAGTGTGACTTGTATAGGGCTCGGTGTTTTTTCGGGCTGTGACGGTTTAAAAAGCATTAATGTTGATTCTTCGAATAAGTATTATATATCAAAAAGCGGAATTTTATATAACAAAGCGGTGACAAGGCTTATTGCGTTTCCGCAAAATTCATCACTTACTGCTTTAAGCGTACCCGCAAGCGTTACGCAGATTGCCGAATATGCTTTCATGGGTGCAAAAAACCTAAAAAGCGTCAGCATAAACTCGGTTAAGTTTATCGGGGACTATGCTTTTTACAACACGCCTTTGACCTCTGTTTACATCAAAAGCACATCTGTCGGAAATTTTGCGTTTGCATACAGTAATGTAAATAATGTCCGTCTTTCGTCGGCGGTAAAATATGTCGGCGCGAAAGCGTTTTATAACTGCACAAAATTAGTAAGCGTTAATATCGAGGGTTCTGCTCTTTCATCGCTCGGTGTAAAGAGCATCGGTTATTATTATTCTGACGACGGTGACAAGAAAAAGAATGTTGTAATTTATTCAAACAGCACTGTTGCGCAAACTTACGCAAAACAAAACTCGCTTACTTTTAAAACGAGTGACACACCTGTAATATCAAGCGTTTCCTATTCTGCAAAAGGCACAACTATTAAATGGGATAAGATTTCGGGTGCTGCGGGATACAGGGTATACAGGCGGCTTTCAAGTGAGAGTGCGTGGACTAAAATCAAAGATTACACAACCGCTGTTTCTTTTACAGACTCAACCGCTTTAAAAAGCAAAGTTTACTATTACACTGTAAGGGCATATTATACTTACAACGGTGTTAATGTATGGTCGGGTTATGATAAAGTCGGTGCTTATGCAATTTTAATGCCGGCGCCCGAGCCGAAAATCGGCAGCGTGACAACCTCTAATGTTACGATTAAGTGGGACAAAGTCAGCGGTGCTACGGGGTACAGGGTATACAGGCGGCTTGCAGGTGAGAGTGCGTGGACAAAGATTAAAGATTCGACAACCTCTTTATCTTTTACGGACACGACTGCCATAAAGGGCAAGACATATTACTATACTGTACGCGCTTACAGAAAAGTCAGCGGCACTCATTGGTCGCTTTATGACAACACAGGAGTCTCAATAAAACTTAAATAGTTGTAAAAACATTATATTTAGTGTATAATAGATAAATCAAAAACTCTGGAGTTTGTTATGACTAAAAAAATTATTTCATTTATAATGTCCCTTATTCTGATGATGTCGGTTTTAATCTTTTCTGCAAGCGCAGAGCAGATGGACACGGGAGTATCCGTCAGCGCGAAAGCGGCTATTGTCAGCGAGATTACAACAGGACAGGTATTATACGAGAAAAACTCGGGTAAGCGTATGAACCCTATCGGCATTTCAAATATTCTGGTGTTGCTTACTGCGGTAAACAACGCGCCCGACTTAAACGCGCTTGTTGAAATCAAGCAGGATGTACTTGATGTGGCGGTAGAAAACACGGTCGGCGTATTAGAGGACGGTGAAAAATATCGTCTTGAAGATTTGCTTTATCTGATTATTCTAAAAAATGACAGTGCGGCCGGCGCGGTTGTTGCAGATTATGTAGGCGGCAGTCAAGAGGCGTTTGTTGAGCAAATGAACGCGCTTGCGCAGTCATACGGGATGACAAATTCGCTGTTTTCAAATGCTATCGGTGAGTACGGTTTGGCAGACGACAATTACACCGACTGTCTTGACACGGTTAAGCTGATGACAGAGGCGATATATAACAGGAATGTTGCGAATATTTTAAGTTCGCAAAGTCACGAGATGGCGGCAGAGGGTAAGGACAAATTTACAATCAACACAGTTTGCCCGATTATGCAGACTGATAACAGTAATTATTACGAAGATATTTACTGCGGTTTTGCCGACTATGATAAAAAAACAAGCGGATGTATGGTAAGTTCGACCGAAAAAGACGGACTTAAACTTGTCTGCGTTATGTTTAACGGAAACGAAAACAAGAATTGCGCGGCGACAAAGTCACTTTATGAATGGGCATACTCGCTTGACAGACATGTTTGCGTAAAGCGTGGCGATGTGCTTGAAAAAGTTGATGTTACGCAAAGTTACACAAAACTTAAGTGCGTTTCGCTTACCGATGTTACCTATCTTTGTGACGACAGTTTTGATGAAAACAAACTGACGGTTGAACACACAATAGAAGAAAAACTTATTGCGCCGATTAAGAAAAATGACAAAATAGGTATTATTAATGTCAGATATGACGGGGTGCTTGTCGGCACTATTTCGCTCGTTGCAGGCAACGATGTTGAAATCAGTATGGGTGAAAAAATTACAACCCCTCCCCTTATGTTAAGGCTCGCTTTACTCGGCTTTGTTGTGATTGTGATTTTAGTTGTATTTTTAATTTACCGCAAACGCTGGCTAAAAGTGAAAAATTAATGTATGTAATAATAATATAAAAAATGAGCAGTAGTTTTACTACTGCTCGTTGTTTTATTATTTAACCGCACCAACAGAAAACAATATAAACCGTCTCAGGCGGTGCCGATAAAAACAATAGAAAGCAACTCCGTTGCCCCCTGACAAGGGGAGCCAAACGGGAGACTAATAAACAACCATATCAACCGTCTACGACGGTGTTGTCTTTGTCGTTGGGATCGGCAGATTCTGCTTGCTGTGCCTCATCCTCATCGTGCTCTGCAATTTCACAAGAAATAATGCTTTCCTGTTCGCCGACTCTCATAACCCGTACACCTTTTGCGGGACGCGCAAACTGTGAAATCGAATCGACTGCAATTCTGATAATAATACCGGTCGAAGTGATAATGATTGCATCTTCGCTACCGTCAACTGCGTGAACAGATGCAACAAGTCCGTTTTTCTCGGTCTTATAGTTGGTAATACCCTTGCCGCCTCTGTTTTGCGTGCGGTAATTATCAAAACTTGAAATTCTGCCGAAACCTGTCTGTGAAATTGTCATAAGTTTTTTGTCATCGCTTACTTTACACATACCGATTACTTCATCATCGGCGGACAGATTAATTGCTCTTACACCTCTTGCGGTTCTGCCGAGCGGTCTGCAATCTGTTTCTGCAAATCTTATTGCCATACCGTTTCTTGTGGCAATAAGCAAATCGTCTTTTCCGTCGGTAATTTCAGCCCAGCGGAGTTCGTCGCCCTCATCAAGCACGATTGCCTTGACTCCTCCCTTGCGGGTTGAAGTGTAATTTTGCATTGATGAACGCTTGATTACACCCTGTTTTGTTACCATATTGATGTACTTATCTTCACCGAACGCATCATCATTTGCAGGTATCATAACAGTAATGCTCTCATCTTTATCAACAGGCAGAACATTGACAATATTCAGTCCCTTACTTGTTCTGCTGCCCTCCGGCACCTGATATGCCTTCAATTTATACATCTTGCCTTTATCGGAGAAGAAAATAACATTATCGTGCGATGAGCAAACAAACATATACTTTGCAACATCTTCCTCTTTTGTTGTCATTCCCTTTATTCCCTTGCCGCCTCTGTTTTGTGTGCGGTAGGTGTCAACAGGCAAACGCTTGATATATCCCATATTTGTAAGAGTCAATACGCAGTTTTCCTCAGGAATAAGGTCCTCAATATCAACATCGCCCGAGTACGGGTTAATTTCCGTTCTTCTCTCGTCGCTGAATTTATCTCTGATATTAAGAGCCTCTGTTTTAACAACATCAAGAATTTTCTCTTTTGAAGATAAGATATCTTCAAGTTCGGCAATTTTGAGATGCAACTGATTAAGTTCGTCTTCGATTTTGCTTCTCTCAAGTCCCGTGAGTTGTCCGAGTCGCATTTTAACAATAGCATCCGCTTGCGCCTCGCTGAACTCAAAGCGGTCAATCAACGCTTGCTTACCGTCATTTATCGACGGTGATTTTTTAAGTATTGCAATAACCTCGTCAATATAATCAAGCGCTTTTTTAAGTCCCTCTAAAATGTGGGCTTTTTCTTTTGCCTTGTTTAAGTCAAATCTTGTTCTGCGTTCAATTACTTCATACTGAAAATCAATATAATGCTGGAGCATCTGCTTTAAAGTCAGCACTTTCGGTTGTCCGTTTACAAGCGCTAAATTGATAACACCGAAAGTTGTCTGTAATGCAGTATATGAAAACAGTTTGTTAAGCACGATATTAGGGTCTGCGTCTTTTTTGACATCAACGACAATTCTTATACCGCCGTCACGCTTTGAAGAATGGTCAACGACATCTGAAATGCCCTCAACCCTTTTCTCGACTGCCAAATCATAAATTGATTTAACAAGGTTTTTCTTGTTTACCATATACGGAATTTCAGTAATTACAATTCTGTATGCTCCGTTATGTTTTTCTTCAATTTCGGTTTTTGCTCTTACAACAATCTTGCCTCTGCCTGTCGTATAAGCATCTTTGATGCCGCGAAGTCCCATAACAATACCGCCTGTCGGGAAATCGGGACCTTTGATAAATTCCATCAACTGCTCTGCCTCGGCATCGGGGTTGTCAATTAAAAGACACATAGCATCAACAACTTCCGCTAAATTATGAGGCGGAATGTTTGTTGCCATACCTACCGCAATACCCTGTGAACCGTTGACTAAAAGTTGCGGAAAACGGGAGGGCAATACTGTGGGCTCTTTAAGTCTGTCATCGTAGTTTGAAGTCCAGTCAACCGTGTCTTTATCAATATCATCAAGCATTCTCATAGCGAGTTTGCCCATTCTTGATTCTGTATATCGGTATGCGGCAGCGGGATAACCGTCTATTGAACCGAAGTTTCCGTGTCCGTCAACGAGCGGATAACGCAAAGAAAAGTCCTGCGCCATTCTTACCATAGCATCATAAACAGATGCATCACCGTGCGGATGGTATCTTCCGAGTACCGCACCGACAGTATCCGCACATTTGCGGTATGCCGAGTCGGGATATAAATTATTTTCATACATTGTATAAAGAATTCTGCGGTGAACAGGCTTAAATCCGTCGCGTACATCCGGCAGCGCTCTTGATACAATAACGCTCATTGAATAGTCAAGAAAAGATTTTCTGACTTCATCAACTATTTCAACATCAACTATGTTTTGATTTTCTAAATTAAATTCGTTCATTTTTCATTATCACCTAACTTCTCTTATCAGATATCAAGGTTTTGAACATATAAAGCGTTTTGCTCAATAAATTCTCGTCTTGGCTCTACTTCGCCACCCATAAGCAAAGTAAATGTTTCGCTTGCTTTTTCGGCATCCTGCATTGTAACTCTGAGCATTGTTCTGTTTTCGGGGTCCATTGTTGTTTCCCACAACTGCTCGGGGTCCATTTCACCAAGACCTTTATAGCGCTGAACATTGTTTGAATTTAACTCATTGATATATAAATCTCTTTCTTCATCGGAAAAAGCGTATTTATGTATCTTGCCTTTTGATACTTTAAAAAGCGGCGGCTGTGCTAAATAAATATGTCCCGCTGAAATAAGTTCGGGCATATATCTGAAGAAAAATGTAAGCAAAAGTGTGCGTATGTGCGCACCGTCAACGTCGGCATCCGCCATGATTATAATTTTATCGTATCTTAATTTTTCAATATCAAATACGCCTTCGCCTATTCCCGTACCGAGCGCCACAACAACCGGCGTTAATTTTTCATTACCGAAAACTTTATCATCACGCGATTTTTCAACATTGAGCATTTTACCCCAAAGCGGTAATATCGCCTGATATGTCGCATTTCTTCCGTCACATGCAGAACCGCCTGCCGAATCTCCCTCGACAATGAAAAGTTCTGTTTTTGTAGCATCATCTGAAATACAGTCGGTAAGTTTTTCGGGCATTCTTGCGCGCTGTAAACCTGTGCGGTTTCTTGCTGTTTCTCTTGCTTTCTGAGCAGCCTCTCTTGCGTTTTGTGAAGCGATTGCTTTTGAGATGATGATTTTTGCGTTTGCGGGATTGGTTTCAAGATAATCCCACAGTTTTTCTTTCATCATATCATATACAAGTTTTCTTACAGCAGTATTACCGAGTTTTGCTTTTGTCTGCGACTCAAACTGCGCGTCTGTTAATTTAACGGACACGATTGCAATAAGACCTTCTTGTATATCTTCGGGTTTTAAATTTTTATCGTTATCTTTTAAAAGACGGAATTTTCTTGCATACTCGTTTACAACATTGGAAAGTCCTGTCCTGAAACCGATTTCGTGAGTACCGCCGTCAACCGTACACATATTATTTGCAAACGAAATAATATTTGAATCGTAACCGTCATTAAACTGCATTGCAACTTCGGCAGACGCATCTCCTCTGTTCATTGAAAAATAAATTACATCATCGTGAATTGTATTTTTAACCGATTTTGCATTAGTTCTCAACCACTCACAGAACGATTTGATACCGCCCTCATAGTGATAAGACTCAATTTTTTGTTTGCCTTCTCTTTTATCCTCTAAAACAATTCTGACACCGGCATTTAAAAAAGCCTGTTCACGAAGTCTTGTCTGCAAAATATCAAATTCATACTCGGTAGTATCGGTAAATATTGTTGCATCGGGCTTGAATGTTACAACAGTACCTGTTTCTTCGGTATCGCCTATAATTTCAAGTTCATTCATAATAGTGCCTTTTTCAAAACGCTGTTTATAAACATGCTCACCGTTTGATACTTCAACTTCAAGATAGTCGCTTAATGCGTTAACAACGCTCGCACCTACACCGTGCAAGCCGCCTGCAACTTTATAACCGCCCGTGCCGAATTTACCGCCGGCGTGAAGTACTGTAAATACAACGGTTACCGCCGGAATACCGAGTTTCGGATGTTTTCCTACCGGGATACCTCGTCCGTTATCGGTAACGCGAATTATATCGCCCTCCAATATTTCTACTTTAATCTCGCTGCAAAAACCTGCAAGGGCTTCGTCGATTGCATTATCGACAATTTCATATACAAGATGATGCAAGCCTCTTATACCGGTTGAACCTATGTACATACCCGGTCTTTTTCTGACCGCTTCAAGTCCTTCTAAAACCTGAATCTGCGTTTCATCGTAGGTTTCGGTTACTATCTGATTTTCATTAACTTCAACTTGATTACTCAATTTTTTTACTCCTTATATCAAAATTGTTCATAATTAAAATTTTCTAATCTTTTGCTCAACGCCTGTAAAGACAACTGTGTTATATAAACTGTTATTTTGTTTTTATCCTTTTTATCTTTACATACAACAAAACATTTCGGCAGTTCGCTGTTTATATAAACAACTTCCCCGTTTTTTTCGGCAGCAGATAAAAAATCTCTTGTCTTTTTGCTGACTGTCGTATTATCCAAATCAAACAGACCTATAATCTGCTCGCTTGATACGGTAACATTTTCACCTAAATGAAGAAATATCTGTCTTTTCAATTTCTCCGCCTCTGACTTTAAAAACTGTACCGCTGTTTAATTTTTGCGCGATACTTTTATCACAACAGGTTAAAAATACCTGCTTTCCTTTTATATGATTTAAAATATAATCTTGCCTGTATTCGTCAAGTTCACTCATAACATCATCAAGCAGTATTATCGGCTCCTCGCCCAAAACAACATTAATAATTTCCGCTTCCGCAAGTTTGATTGCAAGCACCGCACTTCTTTGCTGTCCCTGTGAGCCGAACGCTCTTGCGCTTTTATCATTAATTTTTATGCTTAAATCGTCCCTGTGCGGACCTATTGATGTTACTGCACATTTGATATCATTTTCTCTTGATTTTTCAAGTGCCGATAAAAATTCTTCTTTATCGTCGCTTTGCCCGATATATTCAATCTGTAATTTTTCTTTTCCGTTTGAAATGCCCTCATAAATTTTTTGTGCCTTTTTATTTAATAAATCACAGTATTTTTTCCTGTAATGATTTATTTTTGCACCGCTTTGGGCAATCTCGTTTTCATAAGAAATGAGTAAATTATACAAATCATTATGATATTTTGCATCTTTTAAAATTGCATTTCTTTGACCTACCCCCCTTGTATATTCATATAAAAGAGGCATATATTTCGGCCAGAGTTGGCTTATTGCAATATTTAAAAATTTTCTGCGTTCACCCGGTCCGCTTTTAACCAGCGGTAAATGGTCGGGCGAAAAAACAACAGCGGTAAAAACGCCGGCAAGCGCGCTTGCATTTTTCTTTTTTACTCCGTTTAAAAATACTTGCTTTTTCTCGCCTATTTTAATAGTCGCAGTCTGCTCTCTGTTCTGCCCGAAAAAAGATAAATTCAAAGTTAAATTATCTTTATTTATGTTTATAAGTTCGCTGTCTTTTGCGCCGCAAAATGATTTTACACCGGTAAAAAGCCAGACAGCCTCTATTAAATTTGTTTTGCCCTGCGCGTTGTTTCCGCAAATGACATTCATATTTTCATCGGCAATAAATTTGTCTGTTTTAAGGTTTCGGTAATTTTCAAAAGATAATTCAATCAGTTTCAAAAATTATCACTCCACAACCTTTATTAACTCATTATCAAATTCAACTTCGTCATTTGCCCTTATTTTTTTACCCCGCATAAGACAGACTTGTCCGTTTACTTTAACATATCCGTCCTGAATAAGCATTTTTGCCTCTCCGCCGGAATTTACCATATTTGCAAGTTTGAGTAAACTGTCAAGCCTTATAAATTCGGTTATAATTTTAATTTCTTTCATTATTTAAGTCTTATCGGAAGAATAATGAAAATAAATTCTTCCCCCTCAATCGGTTTTATTACTGCCTGTCCGGTTGCACCCTTGAAATTCATTTTGACTTTATCGCAGTCAGCAGCCCTTACCGCATCTAAAATATAGTTTGAGCGAAATCCTATTTCAAGATTATCTCCGTTCATTTCAATTTCAAATTCATCCTGTGCAGTTCCTATTTCGGTATTGCAGATTGCTTTAAAAATACCGTCTTTAATTATACATCTTATAGGTGTCTTTCTCGGATCTGTTACCATAGGTGAAATTCTGTCGAAAGTTTCTATCATATCTGCACAGTTATACTGCGTTCTTAAAATAATTTCTTCTTCAGTCGGAATTAATTTTTCAAAATCTAAAAATTCACCGTCAATAAGTCTTGAAATAACAGTAATATTATTAATTTCAAAAATTATATGTCTTGTTGAAGAATAAATGTGTATGTCACCGTCTTCACTTTCACACATTTTAAGTATCTCAGCCATCGCTTTTGCAGGGCAGATAAAAGCAAGTCTTATGTCGCTTTCTAATTTTTCTTTTCTTATTGCAATTCTGTATCCGTCGATTGCCGCCATCATAATTTCACCGTTTTCAATCGCACAGAAAAGTCCCGTATAAATTGCTTTTGGTGATATGCTCGGCTCTGCATGACAAAAAATTGTCTGTCTTATCATTGATGCAAATAAATCTTTATCAAGACTTATTTCTTTTCCGTTTTCAACTGTCGGCAAACCAGGATACTCGTCGGCATTGATACCTACTAAATTAAACACCGATTTTGACAAACTGATAGTACAAAAGTTTCTCTCGTTTACTTCAACTTTAACTGTGCCCTCAGGTAATTTTCTTAAAATATCGGTAAATAATTTTGCATCTAATATAATTTTACCTTCCTGTTTTATATCTGCCTCGACATTGGTTTTCATAGCCATTTCCAAATCATAACCGGTTAAAGTTAAATTACCGTTTTTTGCTATGATAAGGATACCTGTCAATGCAGCCATAGGTGATTTATTAGATACTGCTCTGCTGACTTTCAACGCTTGTTCGCATAAAACTGATTTGTCACAAGTAAAAATCATAAAAAATTTTCCTCTCTCCAATAAAATGTATATATAGATAGTAGTTATTATTAGTGTCTGTTAAATTTATGAAAACTCTCAAAAGATGCATAAACTGAATAAAAAACGGACAAACTATCTTTTTAAAGTATGTTTAATAAAAGTTGAAGTTTTCGAAAAAAATAAGTATTAAACAAAGATGTTGAAAAGTAATTGTTGAATGTTAAAAACTCTGTTTAAAAAAGTTTAATTTTAAATGTTGATGATTAAACAATTATTAGAAGTGCCGACAGAAAACTATATAATCTGCCTTAGGCAGTGCCGACAGAGTAACATATAATCTGCCTTAGGCAGCGATAAAAAACCATAAAAAGCAACTTAGTTGCCTATGATTGTAGGTTTTTGATAATGTCTTCAATTATTTCTTTATCTTTCGCGTTTGTTTTCATTAAATTTTCAACTTCAGTCAATGAATAGCAGACAGTTGCGTGGTTTCTTCCGAAAGGTTCACCTATTTGAGTTAAAGTTAAATCGGTTGTCTGTTTTATTACATACATTGAAATCTGTCTTGCTTTTGAAATCAAAGCACCGCGTTTTTGTGAAACAATATCTTCAGCCGAAACATTGTAAGTTCTTCCTATTTCTTCAATAATTCTCTGCGCGGTAATCGGGTTTTGATATGTATCGACTTTAACTTCGTTGATAGCGGACTGCACGATAGATTTATTAAGCACTTTTCCGTCTAAATTGACAAGCGCCTCTAATTTTTTAACAACGCCTTCTAACTGGCGGATATTAAGTTTAATCTGGTCTGCGATATAAAATACGATATCGGAATCAATTTCAATTTTTAATTCTTTTGCTTTGTTCTGGATAATCGCAACCCTTGTTTCAAATTCCGGTGGTGCAATATCGCACAAAAGACCGTGTTCCAAGCGTGATAAAATTCTGTCGCCCAAAGTTTTAATATCTTTCGGCGGACGGTCGGAGGTTACTACGATTTGCTTTCCGTTTTGATGCAAAGCATTGAATGTATTAAAAAATTCTTCCTGTATTGACGGTTTTCCCGCAATAAAGTGGATATCGTCCAAAAGCAAAAAGTCAACCTGTCTGTACTTTTGCCGAAACTGCTCCATAGTGCCGAGTTTAATTCCGTCTATGACTTCGTTACCGAATTCTTCCGCTCTTATGTATAGTAGTTTTTTATCGGGAAAGTCTTTTTTGACTTTATTGTAAATTGCCATAGCAAGGTGAGTTTTTCCGACTCCGGAATTTCCGTATAAAACAAGCGGGTTATAAATGATATTTTTGTGTTCGCTTACCGCTCTTGCCGCTGCGTGAGCAAACCTGTTTGAAGCGCCGATTACAAAATTATCAAAAGTATATTCACTGCCGGGTTCTTTTTCTTCAACAATTTCTTCCTCTTCTTCGACAACGGTTAAATTTATATCAATTCCTGCAAGTTCTTTAAAAGCGTCAATAATTACGGTATTATAATTTTTTTCAATAACATCTTTTGTCACGATATTATCAACTTTTAAGACAAGGTTGACACCGTCAAAAGATACGGGAACAATGTCTTTCATCCAAAGATTATATACGACTGCCGCGACTCTGTTTTCTTTAATATCCGTAAGAATTAAATTCCACAAATCTTCGTAATTTTGCACTCTTTTTAAACTCCTTTTTTTACTTAAAATAATCAAATCATATATACATTCATTTTACCATAAATTTAATATTTTTACAAGGAAAATTATATAGTTTTCAACAATATTATCATTTATTTTTAATTATTACTTTACATATCAAAAACAGTGTGATAAAATAGGCAAAAACAGAGTAGGTACATAAGCGTTCAGTGTTATCGAGAACGGGGAGTTGTCCGATAAACGAAACAGATTTTTCTTGCGATTTATGTACCGCATCCCGCTGTAAATAAGTGATATTTTTACCTCTTATTTATTGTTTGGGAATAGGAGGTATTTTTTATGAAAAAAAATTTAATTTTTAAACTGTGTTTTACGGCAGTAATGAGCGGACTTTTTGTGGTACTTGATTTGGTATCCATAAAACTCGGTAATCAACTTAAAATTACCGTAAGCGGTTTGCCGATTATTTTAGTCGCGTTGCTGTTCGGTCCGATTTACGGATGTGTGTCGGGACTGCTCGGCGCGTTTATAGGGCAGTTGTTATCTTACGGGTTGAGCGCAACTACGGTTTTGTGGATATTGCCCGCGGGTATAAGGGGACTGCTTGTCGGTTTAGTCTTTTTAGCATTCAGCAAAAGCGATAAGTATATTTATATTTTGATTAATATCATTATTTCTTCTCTTGCTGTTACCGCGGCAAATACATTGGTGCTTTACATAGACTCAAACATTTACGGTTATTATAATCCGCTTACTTTTTTAAGCGATGCCGGTGTAAGAGTAGTATCCAGTATAATTACCGCGCTCGCATTAAGCATAGTAACTCTACCTGTTTATAAGGCAATCAAAAAACAATTTAAAAATTAAAAAAGGACAGTTTTTACTGTCCTTTTTTTAAAGCATTTTATCATTATAGATTGCTCTTTCGCCGCCGATAAATTTCGGTCTTGTTCTTGCGGTAACGACATTAGCGTTACCTATTTTTTTAACTTGCAGTCTTACGGGCACCGCAACGCTTTTTAAATGCATACCAATCAAGGTATCGCCTATATCAATTCCCGCGTCGGCTCTGACAGATTCAACAGCGACCGGGTTTTCAAAATTCTCATAGCAGGTGACAGCAAAACTGCCGCCTGCTTTTATTTGCGGTACGACATTGACTATCTCTGAATTTTTCAAATCGGCATATTCTTTTTCAACAATCAACGCCCTGTTTAAATGCTCGCAGCACTGTGCCGCAAGGAAAATTCCGTTTTGTTTTAGTATTGGATAAACTCCCTCAAACACCGCTTTTGCACATTCAATCGACGAGCCTTGCCCGATATTTTGCCCTGCAATCTCACTTGATGAGCAGCCGATTACAAGCAAATCTCCCTTTTTTAAGCCGGCGGTGTTTATAAGTTCGCTTACTGCATTTAAAGCCGATAATTTAATATTTTCCATTTTAATCTACCTTAATGAGTTGGAATAAGGACTTCTTTTTTGCCCATGTACGGACGCAAAACTTCGGGTATTTTTATACTTCCGTCTGCTTGCAGATTGTTTTCAAGAAAAGCAATCAACATTCTCGGCGGCGCAACGACGGTATTATTAAGAGTGTGTGCAAAATAATTGCCTTTTTCACCCTTAATTCTGATTTTAAGTCGTCTTGCCTGTGCATCACCGAGGTTTGAACATGAGCCGACTTCAAAGTATTTTTTCTGTCTTGGCGACCACGCTTCAACATCGTATGATTTTACTTTCAAGTCTGCTAAATCTCCCGAGCAACACTCAAGCGTTCTTACGGGAATGTCCATTGAACGGAATAAATCAACCGTGTTTTGCCATAATTTATCAAACCACATTTTTGAGTCCTCAGGCTCGCAAACGACTATCATTTCCTGTTTTTCAAACTGATGTATTCTGTAAACGCCTCTTTCTTCAATTCCGTGCGCTCCCTTTTCTTTTCTGAAACACGGTGAATATGAAGTAAGAGTGTACGGTAATTTTTCTTTCGGGTTAATAGTATCAATGAATTTTCCTATCATTGAATGTTCGCTTGTACCGATTAAATAAAGGTCCTCACCCTCGATTTTATACATCATAGCATCCATTTCGGCAAATGACATAACACCGGTGACAACATTCGAGCGAATCATAAAAGGCGGTACGCAGTAGGTAAAGCCTCTGTCTATCATAAAATCTCTTGCGTAAGCGATAACTGCAGAATGAAGTCTTGCAATATCGCCCATAAGATAGTAAAATCCGTTGCCTGCAACCTTGCGCGCCGAATCTAAATCTATTCCGTCAAAACGCTCCATTATATCAGAGTGATACGGAATTTCAAAATCGGGAACGACGGGCTCACCGTATTTTTTAATCTCCACATTTTCAGAGTCGTCTTTGCCGATAGGCACGCTCTCGTCAATGATGTTCGGAATAACCATCATTATCTCTTTTACCTGTCTTTCAAGGTCTGCCGCCTTTTGCTCACACTCTTCAAGTTGCTTTGCAAATGCGCCGACTTGTGCCTTCGCCTCTTCCGCCTTGTCTTTTTCACCCTTTGCCATATACATACCGATTTGCTTTGAAATAGTATTTCTCTCGGCTCTTAACTTGTCCGTTTCAAGTTTTGCTTCCCTGAAAAGTCTGTCAAGTTCAATAACCTTGTCAACAAGTTCGAGTTTTGAGTGCTGAAACTTATTTTCAATGTTTTTCTTAACAATATCGGGGTTTTCTCTTAAAAATTTAATGTCTATCATTTTTTATCACCTTTCATTATCTGCCTAATAATTTTGCTAAATCGGTAAGTTCGCTGTCCGAATAAAACTCTATTTCAAGGGTAGATTTCTTTTCGCCCTTTGTAATTTTTATTTTTCTGCCGAGTGCCTTTGTCAAGGCAATCTGTACCTCCTTGTAATAAGTAGGCGTTGACTTGTGTTCGCTCGCTTTTTTGGGTTTTGCAGCGGCGAGTTTTTCTATCTCCCTTACCGACGCGCCTTTAAGACTTAACTCAACTGCCTCTTTTAACAGCGCTTTGTCCTCAATAGAGAGCATCGCTCTTGCGTGACCGAATGAGATTTTACCATTTTTTAGTAAATCTAATATATCGTCGGGCAGATTTAAAATTCTTACAGAGTTTGCGACCGCAGAACGAGATTTACCTACGACTTCGGCAACTTTTTCCTGGGTTAAAGAATTTTTCTCCATAAGTTGTTTATAGCCGAGCGCTTCTTCAACAGGGTTTAAATCTTCTCTTTGCAGATTTTCTATCAGCGCCAAAGTTCTGCACTCATCGTCTGTCATTTCTTTTATGATAACAGGCACGCTTTCGAGTCCTGCGAGTTTGCTTGCACGCCAGCGGCGTTCACCGGCGACAATCTGATAATTAAGAGAATTAGTAGGCCTTACAACAATCGGCTGTAAAAGTCCGTGCTGTTTTATTGAGTCTGCAAGTTCTGCAAGCGCCTTATCGTCGAAATTTTTTCTCGGCTGGTTTTTATTGGGCTCAATTTCGCTCAGGCGCAGAATTTTCAGGCTTTCGCTTTGATTTTGATTTTCATTGAACAGAGATTCAAGACCTCTGCCGAGTCCGAATTTTTGTGCCATAACTATCTCCTTTTTAATATTTCGTCACAAAGGGCGTTATAAGCGATTGCGCCCTTATTTTTACTGTCGTAATACTGTATCGGTTTTCCGTATGACGGAGCCTCGCTCAAACGAACGGAGCGCGGTATAAAAGTAGCAAAAACCTTACGCGGAAAGAAATTTTTGACCTCGTTTACCACCTGTTGAGTTAAATTAAGTCGTCCGTCGTACATTGTAAAGAGTATTCCCTCCAAATCAAGCGAGGGGTTATATCTTGTTTTAACAAGTCTTACCGTCGACATCAGTTGACTCAGTCCCTCAAGGGCAAAATACTCGCATTGAATAGGCACAAGCACTCTGTCCGAGGCATTGAGTGCGTTTAAAGTAATAAGCCCCAGAGCGGGCGGACAGTCGAGCAGAATATAATCGTATTTTTGCGCAACTAAAGCGATAGCGGTTTTAAGAACATCGTGGCGGTCGGGTAAATCAATCATCTCGATTTCCGCGCCGACCAGATTAATGCTTGAAGGCACCACATATAAATTTTCAAACGGTGTTTTTATAGTGGCATCATCTGTTTTGCCGCCGTTTACAAGCACATCGTAACTTGATGCGGTAAGGCTTTTTTTATCTATACCCAGACCGCTTGTCGTATTTCCCTGCGGGTCAATATCAATGAGTAATGTTTTAAGTCCGCGTAGACCGAATGCCGCGGCAAGATTGACAGCAGTTGTGGTTTTTCCCACTCCGCCCTTTTGGTTAACAACTGAAATAATACGAGCCATTGTATCTCCTCTTTGAATATTTGCATAAGTACTTATTATTATACCATATTTGATAAATAAGTAAATAGGTTTTAATAAAAAAACAAAGCCATTGTTCCACGTGAAACAATGGCGTTATTTTAATATTTTCGTTTCGGTAAAATGACGGTGTATTCTATATAATCATCGGTTTCGACCTCGTTTGAATGTGCATCAAGCCCGCTTTTTCTTATGTTTTCAACCGTTTTTGTAAGCGTGTTGAGATAAACCCGTATATCGTTTATTACTGCGGTGCGTAAATATACAGTCGGGGTGGGGTTTATAAAAAGTTTATCTACCGCCTCTTCCGTCTGTGTTACGGACATTTTCTCTTTTATGATTTTATTGAGCATTTCCTCGCGCTTGACGGGGTTGTCAATGCGCAGCAGCGCTCTTACATGTCGCTCCGACAGTCCGGCGGACAGAATTTGTATCTGCTCTGCTTTTGTAAAACGCAAAAGTCGCAGTTTATTTGATATTGTTGATTGCGCTTTGCCCAATTTAATCGCACAGTCATACTGGCTCATTCCCCACTCGTCAATGAGTTTTCGTATGCCCTCTGCTTGTTCAAACATATTCAGGTCCTCGCGCTGTAAGTTCTCGACAAGCCCTAAAATAGCGGACTTTTTGCCCTCTGCGTGCTTGATGATACAGGGGATATTTTTAAGTCCCGCAAGTCTTGCCGCACGCAGTCTGCGCTCGCCTGCAATAAGTTCGTAAGCACCGTCGCCGCGTTTACGAACGCTTATCGGCTGTAAAAGTCCGTTGCGTTTGATTGATTCCGCCAATTTTTCCAAAGCAGTTGAGTCAAATTCAACGCGCGCCTGATAACTGTTCGGGTGAATAAGCCCCAAGGGTAAATTAACAAGCCTGTCCTTTTTTGTAAACAAATAAAACACCACCTTATACTGTGATTATAAGGTGGTAATTTTTATACTTCAATGTTTTTTCATCGCAAAAAAAGGCACATATCGACTCATCATAAGGGCTTTTTTGCAATTTGTGCCGACACTCTGGGATATTTTGGCGGAGTTTGCGATATTTTTTTTACTAAAACTATGTTTCTTTCGCTCTCGTCGTTTAATCTGAAATCGGTTTTACTCAAAAATTCGCCGCCTAAAACCGCGATACTGTTTTTTGCCGACGATAATTCTTCGTTTATGTCTTTGCCTTTTAGGGCAACAAAAAGTCCGCCGACTTTAACAAAAGGCAAACAGTACTCGCACAAAACACGCATTTCGCTCACTGCTCTTGCAGTCGCAAAATCAAACTGTTCCCGATACTGCGGCATTTTTGCTCCGTCCTCTGCCCTTAAATGCACACATTCAACATCCAAATCAAGACTTTGTGCAACTTGCGACAAAAAATTCACCCTTTTTGCAGTTGAGTCAAGTAGGGTTAATTTTAAATCGGGGCGCGCAATTTTCAGCGCAAGACCGGGAAAACCGGCACCGCTGCCTACATCAATGATTTTTGCGTTCTGCTTTACATCAAGATTGTAAAAGAAAGAAAGCGAGTCGGCAAAATGCCTTGTAACAATCGCATCGGGCTCGGTAATACCCGTTAAATTCATAACCTTGTTTTTTTCTACCAAAAGTTTAGCATATTCATCAAACTGCTCGCATTTAACATCGTCTAATTCAACATTAAACTGTCTTGCCTCGTCTTTTAGCCTAATAAAATCAATCATCAGTTATTCTCCCTTATCAAGCCTTATTATAAGCACTGTAATATCCGCAGGGTTTACACCGCTTATTGATGCGGCCTGACCTATGGATACAGGACGAATTTTTTTCAATTTTTCCCTTGCCTCTTCGCGCAAGCCCTCAATCTTATCATAATCAACATTTTCGGGAATTAAGCGTTTTTCAAGCCTTTTTAACTCATTTACCTGTGCTTGCTGGCGCTTTATATAGCCCTCATACTTGATTTCAACTTCAACTTTTTCTATGACAGCATCGCCAAGGTCGACGGGCCTGTTTATATCAATATCCGCTAAAACTCTGTAATCAAGTTGAGGCCGCTTAATAAGTTCGTCAAGTCTGACTCCGTTTGTAATCGGCGTTGTTTCACGTGAAACAAGTATCTCGTTTATTTTCTCCGACGGTGCTATTACCGTGTTCTTGATTCGCTCGATTTCTGCCTCTTTTTTGCTCTTTGTGTCGCAGAAAATCTGCCAGCGCTTGTCATCAACAAGCCCGATTTCTCTCGCTCTCGGGGTAAGTCGCTCGTCCGCGTTGTCCTGTCGCAAAAGCAAGCGGTACTCACTGCGCGAGGTCATCATTCTGTAAGGGTCCGTGCAGCCTTTTGTTACCAGATCGTCTATTAAGGTGCCGATATATGATGATGAACGCTCTAAAATAAAGGGAGGCTCGCCTTTTACTTTAAGCGCGGCGTTTATTCCTGCAACTATTCCCTGTGCCGCCGCCTCCTCGTAGCCCGAAGAACCGTTAAACTGACCGGCTCCGTAAAGACAGTCGTTATCCTTGATTTCAAGTGTCGGTTTGAGCGCGGTAGGGTCTATGCAGTCATATTCAATAGCGTAGGCGGGGCGCATAATATGGCAGTTTTCAAGTCCGCCGATAGTCTTGTAAAATTCATTTTGCACCTGTTCGGGCAGCGATGAAGATGCACCCTGAATATACATCTCCTCCGTGTTAAGTCCGCATGGCTCTATGAAAAGTTGATGTCGCGGCTTGTCCGCAAAACGCACGATTTTATCTTCAAGAGAGGGGCAGTAACGCGGGCCTACTCCTTCAATGTCGCCTTTGTATAAAGGGGAGAGATGTATGTTGTTGAGTATAACATTTTTAGTGTCATCGTTTGTGTATGTTATGTAGCAAACCGCTTTGTTCTGCGGTTTTTCTAAGTTTGTAAAAGAAAATGCGACTGCAATATCCTCGCCCGGCTGAACATCTAAAACAGAGTAATTTATACTTTTACTGTTTACGCGACAGGGAGTTCCCGTTTTGAATTTTCTGATAGGTAAATTGAGTTTTTTAAGACTCTTGCTCAACCTCGTTGCGGCAAACATTCCGTCAGGTCCGCTCTCATAAGACACATCGCCTATGTAAATCTTGCCCGCAAGATATGTGCCTGTCGCAAGAATTACCGCCTTGCAGTCATATTCGGCCCCCAACGCAGTTGTTAGTTTCCAGTTATTACCACTTTTCTCAATATCGACGATTTCCGCCTGTCTTACATCGAGATTATCCTGTAATTCGACAGCGTGTTTCATATACGCCTTGTATTCTTTGAGGTCAATCTGGGCGCGAAGTGACTGAACAGCGGCGCCTTTGCCCCGATTGAGCATACGCAACTGAATTAAAGAGGCATCGGTAGCCTTGCCCATTTCACCGCCGAGCGCGTCAACTTCACGCACTAAATGTCCTTTTGCGGTGCCGCCTATCGAGGGGTTACAGGGGCAGTTGCCGATTGAGTCTAAATTTATTGTAAAAATGGCGGTTTTACAGCCTAGTCGGGCAGAAGCGAGCGCCGCCTCAATTCCTGCGTGGCCGCCGCCGATTACCGCAACATCATAATTTCCGGCAAAATATTGCATACTTTTCTCCTTATTTTCCTACACAAAAGTTCTCAAAAACTTTGTCAATTACTACTTCGCTTGCCTTTTGCCCTGTCATTTCTAGCAAAGCCGACAAACTTTCATCAAGACAAACATTAACCGCATCCAGAGGCATTCCCGATTTTAAGGTTTCTATCGCATCATAAAGCGCTTTTTGTGAAGTTATTGCACAATTTAACTGCCTGATGTTTGAAATTATCGGTGCATCGGGGTTGAAGTCGGCAAGACCGCAAATGCTTGAAATTTTTTCACAAATTTCTTTTGTATCGCCTGTTTTTGCGGATATGATAAGTTTTTCGCCCTTGATGTCGTCGGGTGAAAAAGCGTTTTGTAAGTCTGATTTATTCAAAATAACAAGATGTTTTTTATTTTCAATAAGACTTAAGATTTTTTTATCGTCCTCGTCGAGTTTGCGCGACAAGTCGAACACCGCAAGCACTAAATCTGCCCAGTCGATTTTCTTTTGCGACATATCGACACCGATTTTTTCAATAATATCGTCGGTTGAGCGTATGCCGGCAGTATCTGCAAGCCGCAGGGTGACATCGCCTAAATTGACGGTTTCTTCAATAACATCGCGCGTAGTACCGGCAATATCGGTGACAATACTTCTTTGTTCTTTTGATAGTAAATTCATCAGCGTTGATTTACCGACATTCGGTTTTCCTATAATAGCGGTTTTAATACCGTTTGAAATGAGCATACCGTTTTGCGAAGTGGCGATTACCTCGCTTAAAAGCGCGTAAGCCTTATTTAAAGAGCAAAGCAGCACATCGTTTTCGACATTTGCGACACCCTCGTCGGGAAAATCTACCCAAGCGGTAATTTCCGCGA
Source organism: Acutalibacteraceae bacterium (assembly GCA_036310005.1). GTDB lineage: Bacteria > Bacillota > Clostridia > Oscillospirales > Acutalibacteraceae > JAXJSP01. The sequence continues at coordinate 38,185 of JAXJSP010000044.1, forward strand.
GTACATCTGTGAGAATATTTCTGATTTTCTCTGTTTGTTTGTAAAGCGCACCGTTTACACCGCTTAAAGCCATAGCGTTTGCCTGTTTTGAATTTGCGGACACCAGTTGCATAACACTCTCTGCGCTTGTTAAATCGAGTTTTCCGTTTAAAAACGCGATGCGGGTAAACTCTCCGCCCTCTGCAAGCCGCGCGCCGCTGTTAATTAAAGCGTAAAGCAGGCGCTTTAATATATAAACGCTTCCGTGACAGGAAAACTCAACTGTATCTTCGCCCGTGTATGAGTGAGGCGAGACAAATTTAAGCGCGACAACATTGTCAAAAACACCGTCTTTATCAAAAACTTTTCCGTAAAGAGCAGAGTAGCCGCTGATATCTTCAATTTTTTGTGATGATTTAAACACCTTGTCGGCTATTGTAAAAGCGTTTTTTCCGCTAAGGCGGATAACACCGATACCCGACGGTGCCAAAGGTGTGCAAATTGCAACAATAGTGTCGCTCATATTTTTCACTCCGTACAAATATAAAAGGGCTAAAGGAATAATTCCCTTAGCCCTTTTTTAGACTAATTTATTCTGCCAAAAAGGGGCAAATCAGCCGAGTCACTTAATTTTTCTCTTGCAGCAGAAGGTGTACTTGCTTTTTCAGATTTATTACGGCGGTAGCCACCGTTTCTGTTGTTTCTTTTTTCGTGACGGGGAACATTTTTGCCTTCCATTTCTTTAGGTCCGATAATTACTCTGCGGTACTTTCCGTCAGATATAGACCAGGATGAAATGCCCTCAAATCCCTGAACAGCAGTATGAATAATGCGTCTTTCATAAGGATTCATCGGCTCAAGCGACTGACAGCGTCTGTCCTGTGTAGCCTGTGCGGCAATTCTTTGCGCGAGTTCGGTTAAAGTGTTCTCTCTTTTTTGTCTGTAATTGTTGCAGTCAACAACCACTCTTACAAAACCGTCTTTATCGTTGTTGTAATTTAAAGATACAAGATACTGTAAAGCATCAAGTGTTTCGCCTCTGTGACCGATAACATTACCTATGTCACATCCGCTTATGTTAAGACAAAATCCGTCTTCAATATCGACTAATTCAACTTCTGCCTCGCCGAGAGCCATATTATCTAAAATGCTTTTTAAATATTTAGCCGAGTTTTCGGCAGAAGTTTTGTCTGCTTTTACATTAGGGCGCTCGCCCTTAGCAGATTTTTTAACTTTTTCGGCTTTTTCGACTTTTTCTGCCTTCTCTGTTTTTTCAACAGGCTTTGTTTGAGGTTTTTGAGCCTTTTGAGATTTCTTTACCGGCTCTTTTTTACCGTCGTCATAAAAAGCTCTGACTTTTGCATCTTTGCCTCCGAAAAGACCTAAAGTTTTCTTTTCAGGCAAATCAATAATTTCAAATTCCACATCGGCATCTTCGGGGGCGCAAAGGCTTTCAAGCGCCTTTTCTTTCGCCTCGTCAATGCTTTTTGCAGTAGCAATCGCTTCTATAATCATTGTTTATTCCTTTCAATTTTAAAGGGGAGATTATTCCCCGTCGCCATGTTCAACTTCGGCAATTCGTGCTTTTTCATAATTGCGGCGCTTAATCATTTCGTTAGCCTCCTGCTTTGCGTTAATCATAGCAGGTGTGTAGAAAAGTTGCATACCGATTTGAATTAACATAGCCGCAAAGTTTGAGCAAGCCCAGTAGAAACCTACCGCGCCCGGTACGGTAAAAGCAATCCAAAGCGAGAACAAAGGCATCATAACCATCATGCAGCCGCCCGACATACCCGCGCCGGCTTCAGCCATGGCAGGGTTGTTGCGCTTTTGAAGATTTTGTGTGATTATTGCCGATAACAGTGAAGTCAAAAAACTTAAAAGCGGAATAATCCACAGTATTAAATCATCAGCTTTTAAAGATGAAAAATCAAGCGAAAACTTCGGTGTCTGTGTTAAATCAATACCGAACAAGTCGAAATTAAAATGCTCGATTTTTTCAAGACCGGGAACATTTAATTTATCTGCGTGTTTAATAATTTCGGTTTCTGCGTAGTATGAATTGGCAAGTTCGGCGCCAGTTAATTTTTCAACTGCTTTTGTAGCCTCGCTTATAACATCACTGCCGATTTTTGCAATATATGTCAAAGGCTGACGGATAGCAGTATAAATACCGAGAAAGAACGGAAGTCTTATGAGCATAGGCATACATCCGGACATCATTCCGGTACCCGATTCCTGCATAAGTTTTGCCTGTTCTTCCTGAAACTTCTGTCTGTCGTCGCCGCATTCTTTTTTGAGTTTTTCCATTTTGTGACGAAGTCTTGCTTGCGCCGCAGACGCTTTTTGCTGTTTCATATTTGCAGGCAAAAACACGATATTAATAATAATTGTAAACGCAAAAATCGCAATAGCATAATTTCCGTTGCAAAGCGCAACGAAAGGACTAAGGATTAATGACATTATCTGCGCAAAAAATCCGTAAATAGCGTTCATTTATTTTCCTCCGAGTTTTTTGCCTTTTTTTCCGGAACGGGGTCATACCCGCCTTTTGAAAAAGGGTTGCAACGCAAAATACGCCAGACAGACAGCAAACAGCCCTTTAAAGTACCGTGAATTTCAATCGCCTCAATAGCGTAGTTAGAGCACGTGGGTATGTGCTTGCAGTGGGGCGGTGTATGTGCGGAAATGTGCTTTTGATACCCTTTTATCATAACCATCAAAAGATTTTTCTTACTCATTTTCAGTACCTTGCAAAATGCCCGCCTTTGTAAGTTGCGCGCGAAGTACCTTTTCTACATTATAACTTTTCTGATTTGCGGTAATACTCCTTGCGACTAAAACAAAATCGTAATTACCCTCAATGTCCTTTACCGCAGAGCGAAACGCGGCTGTAATAACCCGTCTTGCCCTTGAACGGACAACAGCATTTCCGATTTTTTTGGAAGTGGTGATACCGAGCCTTATTCCCCCGCTTTTTTTCTTAACACAGTAAGTTACAAGATAGGGATGAACAAAACTTTTACCGCGTCTGTAAATGTACGAAAAGGTGCGATTTTCTTTGATTTTTGAGAAATCAGACATATTTTCCAATTCCTTTAAAAAAATACCGATAAACAAAAAGCCGCCTGAAATTTAAGAGGCTTTGTTTATTTTAGTAAGATAAGCGTTTTCTGCCCTTTGCTCTGCGGCGTGCAAGTACCTTGCGACCGTTTGCTGTTGACATTCTCTTACGGAATCCGTGTTCTTTTTTAGCATGACGCTTTTTAGGCTGATAAGTTCTTAACATAATCTTCTTTGTCCTTTCTTTTTAATCGAAGTAATAGAAACTTTCCGAACTGACCGGAAAGAGGAGCCGGTTTTTGCTCCATAGACATCTATTATATAATATATTTATCCCTCTTGTCAACTCAAAAATGTCGGCAAAAGGGGTAGTTAAAGGGTATAAACACTATATGTTGTTGTAAAAGTTTTGTCTTTTTTATTATTACACAAAATAAGCCAAATTTATTTTTGCGGTGTGCGTAATTTACAACCGTAATAAAAATAACCGAGTATGCTTTTGTAATCTTCGCCCTGATTTGCAAGCGCATAACTTCCGTACTGACTCATACCGACTCCGTGACCTTGTCCTTTTACTCTTACCGTAACGCTCTTGTCTGTAATTACCGCGTCAAAAGCGTAACTTTCAAGGGAAAGTATTTCACGCACCTCGCCGCCCGTAAAGGTTTTACTGCCGATTTTTACCGTCTTTATCGCACCCGATTCGGTGACATCATACTCACTAAACCACCGTTTAGGCTCGTCGGAAAATTTTGTCTTGCCTTTAAAAAGGGCTTTAAACTGCGATAAAGTATATTCTTTTACCGTCAGATAGTCCGGCGATAAAATATCAAAAGAGCAGTCAACCGTTTGCAAATAAGAATAATCGCTGCCGAAAATATCTTTTGCGCTGTCCGTTCTGCCGGGCGATACCGCGTGATATAAAGACAGCGCCGGCGCTGAATTTTCATCCACAAGATACTGCCCGAACACAGATTTTACCGCAGTATAAAGGGTTGAGTAATTATCTTTCCAGATGTTTTTTACCTCGGTTAAAGACTTACACGCCTGGTCTGTGTCGGGGCTGTCGGTTATATCGTATTTTTCTTTTTTGTTTTCGTTTGCGCGAAAAAGCGCAAATGTATAAACCGCGACCGCGTTTGCTTTTATCGCCTCGATCGGATAGTCGGGCGAGATTTCACTCCCGACACTTCTTACGGTGTATTCGAGCCTTTTTACCGACTCAATGCCCTGCTCGGTTTTGAGTAAAAAAACATCGTCGCTTTTTTTAAGGGGCGCGGACGAAATCGAGGAGGTGTCGGAGTTTAAGTCGGATGCGGTTTTTTCGGGGGCGGTAAAAACCGCAAGGCAGACAGGCACAACAAAAATTGCAAAAACCAAAAACAGAAGATAGAGCGTGATATATTTTTTCAAAGATAATCTCTCCCCTTTTTATTGACTTAAAGCGCGATAAATGATAAAATTAAATCTCATATAGTATTTATTATTCAAGAAAGGGGACAAATATGAACATTCCCGAAAGCGTACTTGACACTTTGTACGCAAGATATAAAGAAAACAACTCTATCGACAAGACTTTGTATGAAAAGTTGAATATTGCAAGAGGACTCAGAAATCCCGACGGTACTGGTGTTGCTGTCGGCATTACCAATATATGCTCCGTAAGAGGTTATATAGTTGATGACGGAATTAAAACAGCAACCGAAGGCTCACTCAGATACAGAGGTTATTCGGTATCGGACCTTGTAAACGGTGCTGTAAGCGATGACCGTTTCGGCTTTGAAGAAGTGGTATATCTGCTGATTTTCGGTACTTTGCCCGACAAAGACACCTTAGAGCAGTTTAAAGATATTTTAGCGCAGTTAAGAGAACTGCCTGAATTTTTTGCAGAGGACCACATGCTTAAAACACCCTCAAAAGATATAATGAACAAAATGGCAAGAAGTGTTTTAAGCCTTTACTCTTATGATGAAAACGCAGAGGACACCTCTCTTGAAAATGTGTTAAGACAGTGCCTTGTTCTGATTGCAAGACTCCCTGCAATAATGACTTATGCGTATCAGATTAAACGCAGACACTATGACTCAAAGAGTATGTTTTTCCATCCAAACGACAAAACGCAGAGCATCGCCGAGTCAATTTTAATGTCATTAAGGCCCGACAAGAAGTTTACACACGAGGATGCAAGAATGCTTGACACCTGTTTAATGCTTCACGCTGACCACGGCGGCGGTAACAACTCAACCTTTACCGTGCGTTGTCTGACTTCAACGGGAACCGATACCTATTCTGCGATTGCGGGCGGCATCTCCTCGCTGAAAGGTCCGCTTCACGGAGGCGCAAGCATCGCAACGGTCAATATGATAGAAGACTTTAAAAATGCGGGTGTTACCGGCGCAGACGAGGGTAAAGTAAAAGATTATATTGTAAAAACTCTTACAAAACAGGTCGGCGACAAAAGGGGCGTAATCTACGGAATGGGACACGCTGTATATTCTCTTTCAGACCCGAGAGAGAAAATTTTAAAATCAATGGTAGAAAAAAATGCCGCCGCATACGGAGTCGAGGAAGATTATATGCTTATTGATGCCATTGAAAGACTGACTCCCGAAATATTTGCGGAAATCAAACACTCGGACAAACCCCTTTGCGGTAATGTTGATTTATACTCGGGGCTTGTTTATAAAATGCTCGGCATAAACAAAGACTTGTTTACACCGATTTTTGCAACATCGAGAATTGCCGGCTGGTCTGCACACAGAATGGAAGAATTAAGTTCGTATTCACGCATAATGAGACCGGCTTACAGAGATAACAAACACAAAGTTCAGTATGTTCCTTTAAGTCAGAGAAAGGAGAAAAACAAATAATGAAACACCCTGTGTTTTTTTCGTTTTTCTGCATATCTTCACCGATAATGATTATTTTAAGAATAGTCGAGCAAGTTTTCCTGACCGACCAGACAACGGGATTTTTATTACCGCAGTTTGAATCTCTCGGAAATATTATCACTTATGCGACTTATATTTATATTGTTCTGCTTTTTGTCTGGGCGATGTTTTTAAAGCAAGACAGCGCAATACTTTTGCAGCATAATATGGTGCTGTGCGTTACATCGGTAATCTGCGCATTAATGTTGCTTGTGTGTGCGATTATCGAAACTTTTGATGTAAGCGTCGCGCTCGGTGCGTTCGGAGTGATTTCGGCAATAACATTGGCGCTTTATGCTTTTTCGGTCGGAGTGTACGGTCCGTTTGCAAAGGCGATGAGCATATTTTTATCGGTTTATGCCGCGATTGCGCTTTGCGTTGAATATGCAAAGTACAGAAAAGTGGTGGCGTTTAACAACGCAAAATTTGAAATTTTAACGGGTGCGGCAATTTTACTGTTCACCTTATGCTTTACAAGAATTATCAACAACTATGATGCAAAACACTATAAAAAGTTGTTTTATTTTTCTGCTGCCGCTTGTTTTCTGCTTTGTGCCGCGCAGTGTCTGTATCCTGTTGTGGCAAAGTTTTGTTCCGTGTCGCTGCACGGAAACAGCGGTTTTAATTTAAGATATTTCGTGTTTATGCTGTTTTCGTTTGTAACGCTTACCGTAATGGATGTTAAAACAAAGTACGAAAACTTTAATATCGAGGACTGAAAATGACCAAAAAGCAAAGAGCAATATATTGCATAGAGGCTCTTGAAAAAGAGTATGAGGTTGCCGAGTGTCAACTCACCCACTCAAACGCGTTAGAACTTTTGATTGCGACAAGGCTGTCTGCACAATGCACGGACAATCGCGTTAATTTAGTCACTCCCGCGCTTTTTGAAAGATACAAAACCGTCGACGATTACGCGAATGCCAAAGTCGAGGAAATCGAAAGTTACATAAAATCTTGCGGCCTTTACAAAACAAAGGCACAGGACATAAAAAACATCGCGATTGCAATAAGAGATAAGTTTGACGGACAAGTGCCCGAAAGTATGGAAGATTTAACATCGCTGTCGGGTGTCGGCAGAAAAACCGCAAACCTTATAAGAGGCGATATTTACAAATTGCCCGCTATAGTCTGTGATACTCATGTTATAAGGATAACAAACTTGCTGGGGCTTACACAGGGTAAGGATGCTTTTTCGGTGGAAAAGCAGTTAGAGAAGATTCTGCCGGTTGAAAAATCGAACGATTTTTGTCACAGAGTCGTGCTGCACGGAAGAGCGGTATGTATTGCGCGCAGACCGAAGTGTGATATGTGTTGCCTGAATTCTTTTTGCAAAGGAGCAAAAAAATGAAAAGAATAATAACAATACAGGACATATCCTGTGTCGGCAAATGCTCGCTTACGGTAGCGCTCCCGATAATTTCCGCCTGTAAAGTCGAAACAGCGGTGCTGCCTACTGCGGTGCTTTCAAATCACACCGCATTCAGCAGTTTTTCGTTTTGCGATTTAACAAGCGAGATTGCGCCTATATCAGAGCAGTTTGAAAAACAGGGCTTTGATTTTGATGCGATATATACAGGTTATTTAGGTTCGTTTGAACAGTTGGACCTTGTGGGCGACTTTTTTAAAAAGTTTAAAAAGCGCGATAACTTAATAATTGTGGACCCTGTTATGGGCGACAACGGAAAACTGTACTCGGGCTTTGATGAAAAGTTTGCAAAAAGCATGAAAAAGTTATGCGACAGCGCGGATATAATCATGCCGAATTTAACCGAGGCTTGCTTTATGCTCGGCACAGAGTACAAAGAAGATTACGATGAAAAGTACATTAAGGATATTTTAGTTGAACTTACGCAGGGCGGTTGCAAGTGTGCGCTTATTACCGGGGTTAGTTTTGATAAAAACGCGCTCGGTGTTTATGGGCTTGATAAAGTCGGCAACAGATATTTTTCTTATTTTAATAAAAAAATCTCTGCCGCTTTTCACGGAACGGGCGACTGCTTTGCCTCGGCGCTTACAGGAGCGCTTATGCGTGATAAAAGCATTGACGAGGCTGTAAAAATTGCGGCAGATTTTACCGCAGGCAGTATTGAGGCAACAACAAGTGATGAAAATTCACGCCGGTACGGAGTTAATTTTGAGGAAATGCTCCCCTCATTAATCGAAGCAGTTAAATAATAGTAACAAAAAATGAGCAGTATAAGAACTACTGCTCATTTTGTTTTATATCAGTGCAGACAGAACACCATATAAACCGTCTACGACGGCCGCTTAAAGCGGTTTATATGGTTGTTTGTTAGACTTAGGTTTACTTAGTGTTACTTATTCTCTATAGTGCAGTTTATCTCTCCCTCCGTCTGCGGCAAAGCCGCAGCCACCTCCACTCGTCAGAGGGAGGTTTTTTAAAGAGGAAGGAAGTCAAGTTTAAATTGTTTTGTTTTAGCGTCGGCAATATAGATATTACCGCTTTTTACAAACTCGATATCAGAGTTAAACGGGACATCGCTGTAAAGCGCAACGCGGCCTGTATCACAAAGTCTGCAAACTGAATTTGAGTAAGTAAAACTTTTGGGCGAATTGAGTTTATCAATATTTCCCAAAATAGCGACACCGTCTTTAATCGGGGTGAAAATAAGAATTTGAGCGTTATGTTTTGCAAGAGATAAAGGAATTCTCGTATCTCTGCCGACTATCATAAACTTGTTTTCGTTTACAATTCTGCAAACAAATTTATTTCCCTCTAAAAAGTCAATATCGTCGGCACAAATGTCGCTTTTAACCGTTTCACCTTTTTCGCTCACATTAAACGCCGATACCACTGCGCTTGCGTTTGCGAAATTAAACACTCTTAACGCTTTTGAGTCATACGCGGGATCAGAGAAGAGATTTCTTCTGCACACACGCATTTTGTCGTCGCATTTAAGCGCTCTTGAAGTATCGGTAAGCAGACTTTTTAAACTCTCATCGGGTACTTCGCCTAAAACAAGTTCCTCTCCGCTGACAGTAAAAAATGCCGCCGCCTGTTTTGATGTGAATTTAAAAAGCGTAAAAGTATTGTTCGGCTTTTTGTCGCTTAAAGTATGTAAATATGTATCGTTGATAATTCTCGGTCTGATACTCGCACTCTCCGGCGGCAGTTGAGCGCCGGGCATATAGCACGAAAAAGTGTCAACAGCGCTTTTAATAAAACTCGGCAGATATACTTTTTGCGCCTGTCCTGTGCTGACATTGTTGTTTACGCAGCCGTAAAGAGAGTAGATTTTGCTTGCGGTAACAAAACTTACCCCCTGTGAGAGCAGATATTTATTAATTTTATCATAAAAAGAATACGCACTTTGCAAGTCGCAAATCGGCACGATATATCCGCCCGAGGCAGTAAAAGTAAAGGGCTTTAACTCTCTGTCGGCTTTTGAGTCTTTCTCAATTCCCCTGTGAGCGAGCCCTAACGGGTACCGCGCGCCGACATGTTCAATATTGTATTCTTTTTTCAAAGTTTTTATAAAAGCGGAAAGTCCGTCACAAAAGCGCTTTTGGTCAGCATAAATGTCATCAATTAAAAACTTGTCTTTGTATAATTCAAAAATTACGATTTTAGCGGCGATACCGTTTTGCTTGAATTTTTTCAAGTCGGCAAAAATTTCGTTTTCCGACTTAAAGCCTGCGTAGTAAATTACCCTGTCCTCGACGCTGAAAATGTTTTTATCGGCACTTTTTGTATTTAAAAGCGAGTATACGTCCGCGCTGTATTCAATATGCAAAATCTGACCGCAGATTTTATTATATCCGCCGTTGCCGATTTCAATATCAACGCTTGAGTGTGTGCCGAATCCGTTTAAAAAACTTTTATAGTTATCACCCGTAAAGCCGACATATTTTATATATCCCTTGTCGCATTTTGCAATTACGGTGTCGGTTTTTTTCGGCACCGTGTTAAAACTCGAAAAAGTGGGGGTAAACCTGTCGTTGTCAAGTTTTTTTGAAAGCGACACGCTCACTTGCGGTGCGGAAAATTCGACAGTTACCGAGTTTTTATCGCAAAAAGAGTCGGGCATACAGGCGCTTGATTCTTTTAAATAACATTCTAAAAAAACGGTTATTGCGTTTTGCTCCGTTTTTGCGGTGATTTTGGCAGAGCAGATTTCATCGTCGTATATTATTGAATCGCCGCTTGCGGTTTTAAGTGTCGGAATAATGTGAGAGCGCATTTTTGTTTTAACCGAAAGGGAAATGTTTTCCATAACAATTTTCCCGAGTAATGTCAGGTTTAGTTTGTTCTGGTTATTCATATTTTTAATATAGGCACTAAACATTTTATCTTCCCTCCCACACACTTTATTATATAATTTTACACGCTTAATTTCAACATATATCATTTGACTAAAATTTATTAGGGCAAATTAAGGTAATTTGGGGTGCATAAAAATTTGACAATGCAGTATAAACAATATATAATTTATAATACAAAAAACATATTTTAAATGAGTTTTGTGTATGGATATTACAGGACAAGTTTTTAAGTTTGAAAACACACCCTACAGGGTTATCGCACAAAAAGAAACTCAAATTGTTGCAGTTGAAAATGTGTCGGATAATGAGATTTTACGAGGCGATGTTGAGTTTTTGGTAAACCCGTCGACTGACTCTGAAGATGACACGATTACTTGTGCAAAGTCATACTTTTTCGGCAGAACAAAAGAAGAGTACTACAAAGAAATTAAAGCAAATATCGACGGAAAAATCATCAAAAGCGGTCTGTTCGGCTTAAAAAAGAAAAAACTTGCACCGGTAGATGTTAATGATACACAATCAATGGTGAGCGCACTTCACAAAGAGTATTATAAAACACCGACAGAGTTTCTTGAACTTATTGTTATTGCATATCAGAACAATATGTAATACACCTTACACTTAAATACGGGAGATGGTTTTATGCGTAATGTTTTGCTTATTGTAAATCCGCGTTCGGGTAAAATGGCAGCAAAGGCTAAACTCTTTGATATAGTTGACCTGTTTTGTAAAAACGGTGACAATGTTACTCTCAAAACTACCCAGAAGCGTCTTGACGCAACCGAATTTGCAAAAGGCGGACAAAATTACGATTTAATTGTGTGCGTCGGCGGTGACGGTACTTTAAACGAAGTTGTAAACGGTGTTATGCAACTTGAAAGAAAAGTGCCCATAGGTTACATACCGGCAGGAAGTACAAACGATTTTGCCGACACGCTGGGGCTGAATAAGAACATTAAGCAAGCGGCTATGGAGGCGGTTGTCGGCGAGCCTTTAAAAATTGATGTAGGCAAGTTTGGCGACAGATACTTCAATTATGTCGCCTCGTTCGGTGCGTTTACAAAATCGTCATACGCAACCGACCAGAGTTTAAAAAACAATTTAGGACATTTTGCTTATGTGTTACAGGGCGCGGGCGAAATTGTCGACATTAAAGACTATGATGTTAAAATCACAGCCGACGGAGTCGACAAATCGGGTAAATATATTTTCGGCGCAATCACAAACACAACCTCAATGGGCGGAGTTATAAACCTTGACAAAAAGGATGTTAAATTAGACGACGGTGTTTTTGAGGTTATTTTAATAAGACGCCCTAATACGATTGAAATAGGACAGACAATAGGTGCAATTCTTTCACAGACATTTAATTCGCCCTGTATTGACTTTTTCAACGCAAAAAGTCTGGTTGTAAACGGCGGCAAGGTTTTCCATTGGTCGTTAGACGGTGAACACGTAAAAACTTCCGGCGAAGTTAAAATCGAAAACCTCGAAAAACAAATAGAAATAATAGCAAAATAACCGCCTGAGGCGGCTTCCCTCTGACATCACCCCCCCCAAGCCTCCCTCTGACGAGTGGAGGTGGCTGCGGCTTTGCCGCAGACGGAGGGAGAGATAAACTGCACTATAGAGAATAAGTAACACTAAGTAAACCTAAGTCTAACAAACAACCATATAAACCGC
>JAXJSP010000045.1:0-25483 GCA_036310005.1 Acutalibacteraceae bacterium
AGAAGCATATTACGGAACTCGTTCATTCCGTTGATTAAAAGGTTGCACTCAAAGTCCGTGAGCTTCAGTTTGGTTTTCTTATTAAACATAAAAATGACCTCCTTGTATTTGGTAACACCATTTTACAAGGAGGTCTGTGTTTTGTCGAATGTGCGGATAATGTTATGGTGTTATATTCTTACAATGCATAATTACATCCAAATAATTCATTAATTGATTTTCTAATATTATCATCATCAATTCCATAGTATCTAAGCTGCATTGCATATATAATGTACTCCAAATATACCAAATCTAAAAGAGATTCATCGATAAACTCTTTATCTAAATCTCCATGTGCGAAATGGTTTCGCTGTTTTGCTAATCGTTCACCCATTTTAGAATATTTGAATTCTTCTTTATTTAATGCATATAGGTGTTTGCCAAAATTCCCAATTGCTTCATCATAATCTTTTCCGATTTGGTTGATTTCGGTTTCAAGAGAATCTGATTTTATTAACCCCGATAAAAACTTATAAATTTTTTTCAGTTTGCCACTAGAAGAGTCGATTAACTCTTGCATTGCCACTGTAGCGGTATTTTCAGCCTCAATAGTTGAGGCTTTCTTTGTGACTCCCTTTGGATAACTTCTCCGAAATTCCCATTCAAAAGCTGTTACAATCATAATAAATCTTGCGGCATCAATACATCTTCCGTGTTTGTAGTTTTTCTTAATCATAGAATCCACCTTTCTGATTTCCCAAAAATGTTCCCAAAAACAGCATATTATTTCCCAAAAACGAAAACACCTCCCAAAAACATATTTGCTGTTATCGGTGCTATTTCTGAAAAACATTGATTTTACTGCATTTCTGCCACTTTCAAGAATACAAGAGATTTTCCCAAAAACATACTTTTTCAAATACTCTATGTCATTGTGCGAAGCTTTTTATCAACCACGATGTAAAAATCGTTATCAACAGCACCGCCGCAAATAATGCAAATAAAATTCCTGTTTTATTGACACAAACGCAGTGTTTACAAGGCTTTTTCTATGTTTTGCGGGTAAAAAAAGACCTTGCAGAATTACTTCTACAAGGTCTAAACTTGATATTTAATTTTGCCTTATGGCTGTTAAATGGTTTTACCCATTAACAAGGGAATAATTCTTAGTGTTGCTCGCGAATTGCGGCTTGTGCTGCAGCGAGGCGAGCGATTGGTACGCGGAACGGTGAACATGAAACAAGTTAAGTCCGATTGAATGGCAGAACTCAACAGAAACAGGGTCACCACCGTGCTCACCGCAAATACCGTAGTGGAGGTTTTTGCCGCTTGCTTTACCTTTTTGAACAGCCATTTCCATAAGAGCGCCAACGCCTGTCTGGTCGAGTTTAGCGAACGGATCGTTCTCATAAATCTTGGTGTCATAGTAAGCGGTAAGGAACTTGCCTGCGTCATCGCGTGAGAAACCGAAGGTCATCTGTGTAAGGTCGTTAGTACCAAAGCAGAAGAAATCAGCCTCTTTAGCAATTTCATCAGCAGTAATGCATGCTCTCGGAATTTCAATCATTGTACCGACTTCATATTTGAGGTCAATGTCTGCAGCAGCAATTTCAGCATCAGCAGTTTTAACAACGATATTTTTAACAAATTTAAGTTCTTTAACATCGCCGACAAGCGGAATCATAATTTCCGGAACAATGTTCCAGTCAGCGTGAGCCTTTTTAACGTTGATAGCAGCACGAATAACAGCCTTTGTCTGCATAGCAGCAATTTCAGGATAGGTAACCGCAAGACGGCAGCCACGATGTCCCATCATCGGGTTGAATTCGTGAAGTGAAGAAATAAGAGCCTTGATATCTTCAATGCTCTTGCCCTGTGCATTAGCAAGTGCTTTGATGTCAGCATCCTCTGTAGGAACAAACTCGTGAAGCGGAGGATCAAGGAAACGGATAGTAACAGGGTTACCTTCAAGCGCCTCGTAAAGTGCCTCAAAGTCGCCTTGCTGATAAGGAAGAATCTTGTTAAGAGCAGCCTCGCGTTCTTCAACAGTGTCAGCACAAATCATTTCACGGAAAGCAGCAATTCTTTCAGCCTCAAAGAACATGTGCTCTGTGCGGCAAAGACCGATACCTTCAGCACCAAGTTCTCTTGCTTTTTTAGCATCGGTAGGTGTGTCAGCGTTTGTGCGGACTTTAAGAGTTCTGTATTTATCAGCCCAATCCATAATTCTGCCGAATTCACCGGCAATTTCAGCATCAACAGTAGGAATGATACCGTCATAAATGTTACCGGTTGAACCGTCAATAGAAATATAATCGCCTTCGCTGTAAGTCTTGCCGGCAAGTTCAAATTTCTTGTTTTCTTCGTCCATCTTGATTTCGCCGCAACCTGATACACAGCAAGTACCCATACCGCGAGCAACAACTGCTGCGTGTGATGTCATACCGCCGCGAACGGTAAGAATACCTTGAGATGCCTTCATACCGGTAATATCTTCAGGTGAAGTTTCAAGTCTTACAAGTACAACTTTTTCACCGCGTGCGTTCCATGCTTCTGCATCTTCAGCAGTAAATACAATCTTACCGCAAGCAGCACCGGGAGAAGCACCAAGACCTTTTCCTGCAGGAGTTGCAGCCTTTAAAGCAGCAGCATCAAACTGCGGGTGGAGTAATGTGTCAAGGTTTCTCGGGTCAATCATAGAAACAGCTTTCTTTTCATCAATCATGCCTTCGTCAACAAGGTCACAAGCAATCTTAAGAGCAGCCTTAGCGGTTCTCTTACCGTTTCTTGTCTGAAGCATGAAAAGTTTGCCTTCTTCAATGGTAAATTCCATATCCTGCATATCGCGGTAATGGTCTTCAAGAATGTTGCAAACTTCAACAAATTTAGCATAAGCCTCAGGGAATTTATCAGCCATCTGTGCAATAGGCATCGGAGTACGAACACCTGCAACAACGTCTTCACCTTGTGCGTTTACAAGGAATTCACCCATAAGACCTTTTTCACCGGTTGCAGGGTCACGGGTAAATGCAACACCTGTACCGCAGTTATCACCCATGTTACCAAATGCCATAGCCTGTACGTTAACAGCAGTACCCCAAGAATAAGGGATATCGTTGTCACGACGGTATACATTTGCACGAGGGTTGTCCCATGAACGGAAAACAGCCTCTACTGCACCCATAAGTTGCTCTTTCGGGTCAGCCGGGAAATCTTTACCGATTTTTGACTTGTATTCAGCCTTAAACTGACCTGCAAGTTCTTTAAGGTCGTCAGCAGTCAATTCAATATCCTGGCTAACGCCTCTTTTTTCTTTCATTTCGTCGATAAGTTGTTCAAAATATTTTTTACCGACTTCCATTACTACATCAGAATACATCTGGATAAATCTTCTGTAGCAGTCCCAAGCCCAACGGGGGTTGCCTGATTTAGCAGACATAACTTCTACAACATCTTCATTAAGACCTAAGTTTAAGATGGTGTCCATCATACCCGGCATTGACGCACGAGCACCTGAACGAACAGATACGAGAAGCGGGTTCTCTTTGTCACCGAATTTCTTTCCTGTGATTTCTTCCATCTTTGCGATGTACTCTACGATTTCAGCCTGAATTTCTTCATTGATTTTTCTACCGTCATCGTAGTACTTTGTGCAAGCTTCGGTTGTGATGGTGAAACCTTGCGGTACCGGAAGACCGATATGTGTCATTTCTGCAAGATTGGCACCTTTACCGCCGAGTAACTCGCGCATGTTTGCGTTACCTTCGCTAAAAAGATAAACATACTTATGGCTCATTAAATTCTACCTCCTGATATTTTTTTTGAGCATTAATAACCTAACTGAATAACATATACAATTTATGTTAGCATTTAATTTTATCATACTTAATTAAATATTTCCACATTTTTTTTAAAAAACAGGAAAAATATTTTAAAAAGGTCATTATTTTTGTATTTTTTGGCATAATTTATGGTTGAAAACAGATGATTTTTGAGTTAATATTTTAATATAATAGAAAGTACAGACAGGGGTATGGTTGAAACTATACCCCGTGTTATGATGTGTAAAGGAGAAAACAAGTGTTTTTTAAGAGTAAAGGTGCGGTTGATTATTTGGTAGTAGGACTCGGAAACCCCGGTGTTAAATATGAAAATACAAGACATAACGCAGGATATATGGCTGTTGATAAAATAGCAGAGAAGTATAACTGTAAATTTGAAAAATCTAAATTTAAAGGCGAAATTGCAAAATGCAGTATTTCGGGTAAAAAAGTACTTCTTTTAAAACCCGCTACCTATATGAATTTATCGGGCGAGAGCGTCAAAGCGGCGGCATCGTTTTATAAATTGAACGAGCAAAATATTCTGGTCATTTTTGATGATATATCTCTTGATGTGGGCAGAATGCGTATCAGAAGACAGGGCTCGGACGGAGGCCATAACGGTATTAAGAATATTTTGATGTATTTTAACGAAAATTTTGCAAGAATTAAAATCGGCGTGGGTAAAAAGCCGCACCCCGATTATGACTTGGCCGCGTGGGTGCTCTCAAAATTCTCAAAAGACGAGCAAAAATCTTTGCAGACGGTAACGGAGAATACCGTCAGCGCGGCAGAACTCATTATAAAAGGCGAAATCGATACTGCTATGAATAAATTTAACAGTTAAGAGGTAAATATGCTGTTTTTATCAAACGCTGTAAGAGAATGCAGCGAATACTCGCAACTTAAAAAATTAATAGATAAAAATAAAACCGTTGCAGTGACAGGAGTCAGTCATATTAATAAAACGGTCATAGTAAACACGCTCTGTCGGGATATAAAAAGCAGGGCGGTTTTGATATGCGCCGACGAGGGAGAACAGCAAAAATTCAAAGAAGATTTTTCTTCGCTGGGCGCAAAGGTTATAACTTTGTCATCGCGCGATTTTGTATATAAAACCGATGCGGTTATTTCGCACGAATATGAGTACGACAGAGTCGGCGCATTTAAAAATATTTTAGATAAAAATTATGATGTGCTTATTACAACAATCGACGGTGCTTTAAGTTTTACAATACCTCCCGAAGTGTTAAAAGATACAGCGTTTTGCTTAAAAACAGGCGAGGAGTACCCCTTAAAAGAATTAGAACAAAAACTTTTATATTTAGGTTATACAAGATGTGAAATTGTAGAGGGTAAGGGCACTTTTGCAGTAAGAGGCGGAATAGTCGATATTTTCCCTCCGTGCGACGAAAACCCTGTAAGAATTGAATTTTTCGGCGACGAGGTTGACTGTATTTATTCTTTTGATATTGTCACTCAAAGACGAAATGTTAAAATCAAAAGCGTCGATATAATTCCTGCAAGCGAGGTGCTGTTTAAATCAAAAGATGAGTTTTTAAACTGTCTGACCGCTCTTTTGAAAAAACAACGCACAGATAATGCCAAAAAAGTTTTAACAGGCATTATAAATATGGCCAATGACTCAATAATGCCGAAAAGTTATGACAGATTTTTGCCCGTCGCTTATGACAGGGTTTGCTCTCTTGCAGACTATTTGGATGATGAAATGATTTTCTTAAGCGAAAGTGTCAAATTAAAAGACAGCGCAAGAGGATACTTTACAAGGCTTACCGACGATATAAAAATTGCTTTGGTTGCAGGTGAACTTACAAAGCAGACAGTATCTTTCAGTTTAAACTACAATCAGTTTTTTAATTTGATAGGGCAAAAAAATCCCGTCTTTTTGGATACCTTTGCAAGAGGCAGTTACGATATAGCGGTAGAGGATACAGTCAATTTCAATTTGCGCCAGACCGTTCCTTGGCGAGGCACCGTGTCACAACTTGCAGAGGATATAAAACCTATAATAAATAACGGCGGCTCGGCGGTTGTTTTGGCAGGCGCAAACAAAGCGGCGCAAAGCCTTGCAAACGAGTTGAAAGAATATAATATCAAAGCTGAATATGTACCCGATGCAGAGCAGACAAAAAAAGGACGGGTGCTTGTTTCGGAAGGCGGACTTTCTTCCGGCTTTGAAATACCCGAAACTAAATTTTATTTGGTCGTAAGAGGTCAGCATATTCTTTCAAATAAAGTCAGACGAAAGCATAAGTCAGGCAAAACAATCAATTCTTTAGACGAACTTAAAACGGGAGATTTTGTTGTTCACGCAACCCACGGTATCGGCATATTCGAGGGCGTAAATAAAATTACAACCGAGGGCGTAACAAAAGATTATATTAAAATCAAGTACGCAAAACAGGATGTGCTTTATGTACCTGTAATTCAACTTGATTTAGTGTCAAAATATATCGGCAACGCAGATGAAAGTACCATTAAACTCAATAAACTCGGCTCAACCGAGTGGCAAAACACACGCAAGAGAGTAAAAAACTCCTTAAAAGATATCGCAAAACAACTTATAAGTCTGTACGCAAAGCGACTGAATACAAAAGGTTATGCTTTTTCTCCCGACTGTGATTTCCAGCACGATTTTGAAGCAAGATTTGAGTATCAGGAAACCGACGACCAGTTAATCTGCATAAACGAAATAAAAAAAGATATGGAAAGTCCGGTCCCGATGGACAGATTGCTTTGCGGAGATGTCGGAGTCGGCAAAA
The DNA here is from genome assembly GCA_036310005.1 of Acutalibacteraceae bacterium. Classification (GTDB taxonomy): domain Bacteria; phylum Bacillota; class Clostridia; order Oscillospirales; family Acutalibacteraceae; genus JAXJSP01. The sequence goes on from JAXJSP010000045.1 coordinate 6,587, forward strand.
CAGAAGTAGCCCTGCGTGCCGCTTTTAAAGCAATAGCCGATTCAAAACAGGTAGCACTTTTGGTCCCGACCACTATTTTAGCCTTTCAGCATTATCAGACTACCGTAAGGCGAATGGAGGGTATGCCTGTTTTAGTTGAAATGTTATCTCGCTTTCGCACACCCAAGCAACAGGCACAGATAATTAAAAAAGTAAAATCGGGCGAAGTAGATATGCTTATAGGCACTCACAGAATGTTGAATAAAAATATTGAGTTTAAAGACTTGGGGCTTGTCATAATAGATGAGGAACAACGCTTCGGAGTAGCGCAAAAAGAAAAATTAAAGCAGTTAAAACCCAATGTTGATACCCTGACTTTATCGGCAACACCGATACCGAGAACGCTTAATATGGCTATGAGCGGACTGAGGGATATGTCATCAATAGAACAAGCGCCGCAAGACCGCAGCCCTGTTCAGACTTATGTAACAGAATACGATAAAGATGTAGTTTTAGAGGCTATAAAAAGAGAACTGCGTCGCAGCGGGCAGGTGTATTATCTGCACAACAAAGTCGCTACAATAGAGCAGTGCGCGATGAGACTGAAAGAAAGTCTGCCTCAGGCAAAAATTTCGGTAGCACACGGTAAAATGAGCGAAGAACAGTTAAGCGAAGTATGGCGGCAACTTTTAAATCACGAAATTGATATCCTTGTATGCACTACAATAATTGAAACGGGTATTGATGTGCCTAATGTAAATACATTGATTATTGAAAATGCCGATTGTATGGGACTTTCTCAACTTCATCAGTTAAGGGGCAGGGTAGGACGCTCAAGCAGGCGCGCTTATGCGTATTTAACCTATAAAGTCGGCAAAGTCGTAAACGAAACAGCCCAAAAGCGACTTGAGGCAATAAGGGAGTTTACGGAATTCGGTTCGGGCTTTAAAATTGCTATGCGCGACCTTGAAATTCGAGGTGCGGGAAATGTGCTAGGCGGTCAGCAGCACGGACACATGGACGCTGTCGGCTACGATATGTATATCAAACTCTTAAACGATGCAATAAAAGAAGAAAAAGGCGAAAAAATTGAAAATATTGATTCCGAATGTACAATCGACTTGCATGTAGAAGCACATATACCGGAAAAGTATATTTCTTCTTTGCGTTCAAGACTTGGGGTTTACCGTTCTATTGCTGACATAAAAAACGAGGACGAGGCACACGACCTTATCGAAGAACTTACCGACAGATTCGGCGCACCGCCCGAACAGGTAAAAGGGTTAATGGAAGTATCTGTTTTAAGAAACAGGGCAGCAAAACTCGGCATTGTCAAAATAGAACAGCACGGAAATATGTTAAGACTTTATCCGTCACAAATTAATGAAAAACATATTTCGGTACTGTCAGGTCAACTTGCAAAACTGTTTAGTTTAAAAGCCGGCGAAAAGCCTTGCTATGTTGTAAGGCTGTTTTCGTCCGTTACGCCAAAGCAAATGCTCGAAGATATAATAAACGCGCTTGAAAATTGCGAATAATAAAGTCTTGTAATTTTAATCGCAATATTGTATAATTTCATTTATAATAAAAAACTTTCAAAAACGGAGGAATACACTAAATGAGAAAGATTATAACTTCATTAGTTGCATTTATGCTTGTATTTGCTTGCGCTTTTACTTTTACATCCTGCCATAAGCAGAATGCGACGGTTGCAACTTATAAGAACGACACTATAACAAGCGGTATGTACCTTATTTTTCTTATAAATTCTGATAATGCGGCAAGAACATTGGTCGACGAGCAAAATGCCGACAACGAGGACTATGATTCTTCTGATGTAAATTATTATTCAATGCAGGTTACAATTGAGGCGGAAAAAGAAGGCAAAGAAGACACAAAAGTCAAGTTTAAAGACTATGTAAGAGACGAAGCAGAAAAAAGTATGAAACAGTATTTTTATACTAAATCATTGGCTGATGAGAAAAAAATAACTCTTACAGAAGATGAAGAGGAAGAGGCAAAGAGCCTTGCAAGTTACTATTGGTATTATTACGGTTATTCGACAATTTATGAGCCTAATTCGGTAAGTTACGAGTCTTATGAAAATTATATTTTAAGACAGCAGTTAAACTTTAAACTGTTTAAAGAACTCTATAAAGCCGGCGGAGAAAAAGGCGTTACCGAAGAAAAACTCAAAGAGGAGTTTGAAAATAATTATTTAATCGCCGATACGGTCAATGTAACTTTAACAACAACCGACAGCGAAGGCAACTCAACCGATATGACCGATGATGAGAAAAAAGAGATTAAAGATAAACTTGATAAATATGCAGAGCAGTTAAATGCAGGCAAGATTACTTTTGAAGAAGTGTATAAAGAATATAACGGCGACAGCGAGATTACCTCAAGCGATGAAGATGCTGAGCAACCTAAGGATAAGTACGCAGTAGTATACGGTTCAGAGGACACATCTGCAGATAATACAAACTATGATACAATCAAAAAACTTTATTCTAAAAACGGTGCTGGTTATGCGGATGTAATCGAAAATGAAACCACTAAACAGTATTCATTGGTAGTAACTGCCGACATTACAAAAGACGAGTATTATTATGATACTTATTTAGACGATTTAACAAACTTGCTTTATAACGAAGAATATACTCAAGATATGAAAGAGGCATCACAAAAAATCGAAATAGATATTAATTCTTACGAACTTAATTATTTAAAGCCTCAAAAGATTGATTATCAGACAGCAAGTTAATCTCAAGCCGAACTTTTTTTGAGTTCGGCTTAATTTTTTATTGTATATAATAAATAAATAAAGTATAATAAAAAATAATGTTTAAAAAGGAGGAATTTTGATGAACTGTCCGAACTGCAACAGTGTAATTGACTCCGATGTGTCGGTCTGCCCTGAATGTAATTATGATTTAACTCAAAGCAGTAAAGACGATACTGTAATAGAAATAGTCACTCCTGACAAAAAAGAGTTTGTTAAAAATATTCTTTCCTTCATTAAAAACATAAAACTTAAAACCAAAGTAATTATTTTATCTGCGCTTGCCCTTATTGTCGCATTAGTGCTTGTTGTATGCCTTTTGCCCGCACCCGCTTTAAAAAACACGGTAGTTTATCTTAAAGATAACAGCCTTTATTTTGCAAACGGTAAAAGTTATTCAACGCACCTTTTAAGTGAACATATTAACCCTGCTTATTATGATAATGTCAGCGTTAATGAAAATGATTCTTCTTTATTCTATCCCTACGATAATACTCAACAAGGCGGCGGCTATATTTTATATCAGAGTAAAAACGGAAAGTATGATACATCGGGTGTGCAAATTGCGGTAGATGTGTTAAACTACAAGACTTTCGGCGATGAAAACAACCTTTATTATATGACAAACAACTCAACGCTTTATTACCGTGATGAGTCATCATCGCATAAAGTCAGTTCGTCTGTCGATAAATATTATGTAGGTGAAAATACAGGCGATGTAATTTATCAGACAAAAGAAAACAATGTATATTATAAAAAATTGAATTCCGATGCGCTCTTGATTGCCGAGAATGTTAATATATTATATGTGTCCGATGATGCTGCGGGCCTTGTGTATGCAGGAGAAAACGGAACGCTTTATACAAGACAGGTCGGCTCTGACCCGGTTATTTTAAGCGTCGGCGTGTCGGATGCCAAGATTTTTTCTCAAAACAGTATTTACTATCTCATAAAAAGCAATCAGACAAGTGAGGATGTCGGCTCATCAAGTTTATACACGCTTTATTATTATGACGGAAATGAAAGTTACTTTTTAGGCGAAAATGTAAAAGTAATAGACGGCGGACTCACAAAACCCGTTATGTTTACAAGAACAGGGCTCAGTTCTGACCGGTACCAACTTAATATTATTACAGACGGAAGAATAATACCGGTCAATCTGGCCTACTCTCAAATCATCGATGCAGTCGTAGATTATAAAGCACAAAAGTTTTATTATATTATCGGAAGCGAAGAAGAAAACACTTTGTGTTATGCGGACATTGACTTTGAAAACGCATCGCTCAAAGAAGCGGTTAAAGTTGATGAAAATGTCGGCGCTATCAACAGAGTCAATTACTCTTACAGTTTAACTCAGGGCGATAAATGTTATTATTTTAAAAATTTAAACGATAAAGGCTTCGGCGATTTATATATTGACGGAACATTAATTGCGGAAAATGTAAATAAAAGCACCGAAATATACGGTTTTTCGGAAAACCGGTATGTATTCTGCTCTGACATTTACACAGACAGCAATATCGGAACATTAGTAGCATTTGAAAACGACAAAGTGCACGTAATAGGCGAAAATGTAATAGATTTTAAAATTGTAAACGCAACCGATGTCGTGTTTATAACTTGTGATGACTATAATCAAAAAGCAGGAGATTTAAAGGTATATAAAAATAATCAGATTTACTTTATAGATTCTTCTGTTTCAAAAATAGGATATGTAACAAACACAATAAAAGAAGAAAAGGCAAAAATCAATGAGTAAGAATATGAATGTATTAAGGCAGTTACCGTCTCCCGACGAGATAAAACAAATGTATCCGTTGAGTGAAAAATGCCGACTTATCAAAGCAAGCAGAGATAATGAAATAAGAGATTTATTCACAGGTAAGGACAACAGATTTTTACTTGTAATAGGTCCGTGCTCTGCCGACAGAGAAGACGCGGTTTTGGAATATACATATAAACTGTGCGACTTGCAAAGTAAGGTAAAAGATAAAATTTTAATAATACCGAGAGTATATACAAATAAGCCCAGAACAACGGGAGAAGGGTATAAAGGTATTGCTTCACAGCCAGACCCGAACAAGAAAATCAATATGTTAGAGGGAACGGTCGCTATGAGAAAACTTCATACAAAGGTTGTTGAACAAACAGGCTTTGTATGTGCCGATGAAATGCTGTACCCTGAAAATTTTGCTTATTTATCCGATTTGCTCGGCTATAATGCGGTAGGCGCCCGTTCAAGCGAAAACCAACAGCACAGATTAGTCGCAAGCGGTATTGATACTCCCGTCGGAATGAAAAATCCTACTTCGGGAGATTTAAGCGTAATGCTAAATTCAATAAAAGCCGCCCAATGCTCTCACACTTTTGTTTATAGAGGCTGCGAGGTCGAAACAAAGGGAAATGATTTAACCCACGCAATTTTAAGAGGCAGCGTAAATAAACACGGTAATTCAATTTCAAATTATCACTATGAAGATTTGACTTTGCTTTTTGAACTTTATAATGAGAAGAATCTTAAAAATATGGCATGCCTTATCGACACTAACCATTCAAACTCGAATAAAAAATATTTAGAGCAAATAAGAATTGCAAAAGAAGTTTTGCACTCAAAAAAACTCTCTGCCGATATAAATAAACTCGTCAAAGGACTTATGATTGAAAGTTATCTCAAAGACGGCGCGCAGGCCCCGGGAGGAGATAATTACGGTCAGTCGATTACGGACCCGTGTTTAGGCTGGGAAAAAACCGAAAAACTTGTACTTGAAATAGCAAATTTATTGTAAAGAGGAATATAAGAATGAATATTTTAGGCAATATGGAAATATTAAGACAAATGCCAACCCCGGAGGAAATAAAAGAACAGTTTCCTTTATCAAAACAGGGTATGCAGACTCAACTTGACTTACATAAACAAATAAGCGACATCTTCAAATCAAAAGACGATCGCCTTATTTTAATTATAGGTCCGTGTTCATCCGACAGGGAAGACGCGGTAATGGACTATACTTTAAGACTTGCCGAAGTTCAAAGCAAAGTAAAAGATAAAATCTTGATAATACCGAGAGTATATACAAATAAGCCGAGAACAACAGGCGCAGGTTATAAAGGAATGTTGCATCAGCCCGATCCCAATAAAAAACCGGATATGCTCGAAGGACTTATTGCAATCAGAAAACTTCATACCGATATTATTGAACAAACAGGTTTTGTAACCGCGGACGAAATGCTCTATCCCGAAAATTACCGTTATCTCAATGATGTATTGGGATATGTCGCAGTCGGCGCCCGTTCAAGCGAAAACCAACAGCACAGATTAGTCGCAAGCGGTATGAATGTACCTGTAGGTATGAAAAATCCTACCTCGGGCGATTTAAGTGTTATGCTTAACTCAATAGTTGCAGCAAGCAGCCACCACACATTTTTATACTGCGGCTATGAGGTAAACACAAAGGGCAATTCCTTAACCCACGCAATTTTAAGAGGCAGCGTAAATAAACACGGTAATTCTATTTCAAACTATCATTATGAAGATTTAAGACTTCTTTATGAAATGTACAGCAAAAAAGGACTTGAAAATATTGCGTGCATTGTTGACTGTAATCACTCAAATTCAGGCAAGCAGTATTTGGAGCAAATCAGAATTTCAAGAGAAGTATTACATTCAAGAAAATACAGTAATGATATTAAAACTATGGTAAAAGGTTTAATGATTGAAAGTTATCTTGAGGACGGTTGCCAGAATACCGACGAAAATGTTTACGGAAAATCAATTACCGACCCCTGCTTAGGCTGGGAAAAAACCGAAAAACTCATTTATGAAATAGCAGACTTAACATAAAATAAAACCCTCGAAGTCGAGGGTTTTATTTTATAAGTATTTATCAGACTCTTTTACTGCAAGAACATCGCATCGCTCGTTTTCAGGGTGTCCCGCGTGACCTTTAATCCACGAAAAAGTTACTTCGTGTATATCTAAAAGACAAAGTAAGGCTCCCCATAAATCGGGATTAAGTGCCGGCTTTTTGTCTTTTTTTCGCCAGTTGTTTTCCTGCCATTGCTTTGCCCAACCCATATTCACAGAGTCGCAAACATATTTTGAATCGGTGGTAATATGCACCTTGCAAGGCTCTTTTAATGCCTTTAGTCCTTCAATTACCGCAGTAAGTTCCATTCGGTTGTTAGTGGTGTTTTTCTCGCCGCCCGAGAGTTCTTTTTCAATATCGCCAAAACGCAGTATCGTACCCCAACCGCCCGGTCCCGGGTTTGAATGACACGCTCCGTCTGTAAACATTTCGATTTCTTTCAAGGTTATTCCCCCTTTGAATTAAATGAAGTAGTAATATCAAGCATTAAATTATAAAACATACTGCTTTGCTTAAAACAGTCGCTGAGCGTGTCAATAAGTTTTTCGGGCTGATTTAATAATTTTACCGAATCTTCGGTATGCGTGAAAAATACTTGCCTTGCATTGTAAAGAAGCGGTAAATATTTACCTTCTATACCGTCTGCAACCGCTTTGTCTTTTTTATATGTTTCACCGTCAAAGGATAAACTTGCTTTTTCTAAAAGTTCGCAGGCAGTCTCAATATTGTCTTTCTTATCAACAATCTCTTTTCTGAAAAATTCCATAAACGCAGGCGTCGTGCTGAGTATTCCGACACCCCAGTTCAACTCGAACTGATTAAACTCAAACCAAAAAGCCGGTGTAGGTAAATGATTCTTCTGATGCCTTATCATAAGCCATAAATTTGCACGGTATAAACTTTTATCGTGCGTAAAACGAGTGTCTCGCCTTACTCTGCAAACACACCTGACAGGGTCCAATATAAAATCAGGGTTGATATTAATTAAAACAGGCATTAAATCTTCTACAATAGCCCTCATCTGATGCACAGCGCCTTTGTTAATTTGCGCCTTGTGTTCTTCATAAAAGGCCTTAGAATTATTAAAACGGTTTTCACTTAAAAGATATAATGTGTCCTCACTGATTCCGCTAAATTTCATCTTCTGCCTCCTTACATACCATAAAACAAAGTTTAGCAAGTTCATCAAGCGTACTGATACTGCCGCACATATTACGGTATTTTGCACCGCCCTTGATACCCCTGATGTACCACGCCGCATGCTTTCTCATTTCTTTCATTCCGATTTTTTCACCCTTTAATGAGCAAGTGTCTTTTGCATGCCGCAGTAAAACTGCCATTCTTTGATACAAAGGCGGTTCGGGTAATATAACCGAATTGTGAATGTAAGCATTGATTTGCTCAAATATCCAGGGCCTGCCCATAGCACCTCTGCCGACCATAACCATATCGCAGTTTGTGTATTCATACATCTGTGCCGCTTGCTTTGCCGAGGTTATGTCACCGTTGCCTATAACGGGAACAGTAAGATTCTGCTTTAACAGTTTTATATATTCAAGGTCCGCCTTGCCCGAATACATCTGCTCTCTTGTGCGCGCGTGCAGCGTAATAGCCGAAGCACCGGCACTCTCGCAGATTTTTGCAACCTCTAATACATTAATTGAGTCTGCATCCCACCCGAGCCTCATTTTAACGGTAACAGGCACATCAACCGCATTTACAACGCGGTTTACAATTTCACCCGCAAGTTCGGGGCTTTTCATAAGCGTACATCCGCCGCCCGATGCCGCTACTTTCGGCGCGGGACAACCCATATTAATATCAATAAAATCGGGGCAAAACCGCATCGCGCTTTTTGCGGCAGTCGCCATAATTTCGGGGTCGCTGCCGAAAAGTTGCGTAGCCGACGGACGGGCAGTGTCGTATATATTCATAAGCGACTGTGATTTTTTATCACCGAGTGACACACCTTTTGACGAAATAAGTTCGCTTACGCAAAAACTTGCTCCGTAATTCATACAAAGTTGTCTGAATGCATGGTCGGCAACCCCGGCCATGGGAGCCAAAGCCGCAAAATGTTTAAATTCTAAATTTCCTATTTTCAAGCGCGTCACCCCTAAACAAAAATATTGTAACACAATATTTTAAAAAATGCTATTTATATCTTGAAATATGTGATATAATTATTATGTATGTGATATTAAGGAGGTAAAATATGAAACTTCTTGCAATAGACGGAAACAGTATTATAAACCGCGCTTTTTACGGTATAAGACTGCTTACAAATAAAGACGGAAAATATACAAACGGAATTTTCGGCTTTTTGAATATTTTATTTAAACTGCTTGAAAAGGAAAAGCCCGACGGTGTAGTCGTCGCGTTTGATTTAAGAAAACCGACTTTCAGGCATAAAATGTATTCTGAATATAAAGCGGGCAGACACGCTATGCCTATGGAACTGAGAGAACAAATACCGCTTTTAAAAGAAATTTTAACTTTAATGGGACATACTGTGCTTGAATGTGAGGGATATGAGGCAGACGATATTTTAGGCACCCTCGCAAACCGCGCAAAAAATACGGAAGACACCTGCGTTATATCAACGGGCGATAAAGATTCCCTGCAACTTGTAGGCGGGGGGGTGAGAGTCTTGCTCGCATCTACCCGTATGGGACAAAGCGAAATTGTAGATTATGATGAAGATAAGGTAGCAGAAAAATACGATACTTTAACCCCGAATGATTTAATTCAGGTCAAAGCGTTAATGGGAGACTCTTCCGATAATATTCCCGGAGTTATGGGAATAGGCGAAAAAACCGCAGTCAGCCTTGTTAAAGAATTTAAAACATTAGAAAAAATTTATGAAAATATCGACTCTCCCTCCATTAAACCGGGCGTCAGAGCAAAACTTATAAATGACAAGGAAAATGCTTTTATGTCAAGAACACTCGGCACTATTTATCTTGAAGTGCCGATTGATTTGGACTTTGCAGATTACCGCTTTAAACCGGCGGACAATGAAAAATTAGCACAAAAATTATCGTATCTTGAAATGTATAAGATTTTGGAAAAACTTAATTTGTCAGCGGTTAAAACACAAGGTGAAAATCAAAAAACAGAAAACTTTCAAACAGGTATGCCGACAGGCGATGTTACAGATGTTTATCTGGATAAAGAAAATATTTTCGTCTGCGGAGGCAATAAAGCAGTAAAAATTGAAAAAGAACAACTGCACGATTTAATCAAAGACAAAAAAGTCCGCACAAACGACTCAAAAACTCTGTTTAAAATGTCAGATTATAATATTGTTTTTGATATGTCGCTTGCAGCATATCTTTTAAACCCGTCATCTGACGATTATTCGCCGGAGCGGCTTGCAAGCGAGTATTTGCTTGATGTAAAATGCCCCGATGATATTAAAAATGCGGCACTTTTCAGCGTTGTAACCGATAAACTGGAAGAACAAATTAAAAATGAAAATATGGAAAGTTTGCTTTTTGATATTGAAATTCCGCTTGCAAAGGTACTTGCAAGTATGGAACAGGAAGGCTTTAAAGTCGATGCCGATGCAATTAAAAATCATTCCCAAGTATTAAACGACCGAATTGAGCAAATAAGCGCAGAGATTTATTCGCTTGTAGGCTATGAATTTAACTTAAATTCACCAAAGCAACTCGGTGAGGCTTTGTTTGTAAAATTACAACTTCCAAGCGGTAAAAAAACAAAAAGCGGTTATTCAACAAGCGCAGATGTGCTTGAAGATTTAAGGGACAAGCACCCCGTAATCGAACTTTTGCTTGAATACAGAACGCTTTCTAAATTAAAATCAACCTACTGCGATGCTCTGCTTACGGTTATTTCAGACGACGGCAGAATTCATACAACTTTTAATCAGACGGAAACAAGAACAGGCAGAATTTCATCATTGGAACCGAACTTGCAGAATATCCCCATCCGTTCACCGCAGGGCAGACAGTTAAGAAAATTCTTTACAGCATCACAGGGCAAAGTGCTTTGCGATGCCGACTATTCGCAAATAGAATTAAGAGTTTTATCTCATCTTGCAAACGATAAAGCGATGATAAACGCATTTAAAAATGATGAGGATATCCACACTCTTACCGCAAGTGAAGTGTTCAATATAGCACCGATTATGGTCACAAGCGAAATGCGTACAAAGGCAAAAGCAGTAAACTTCGGTATAGTTTACGGAATAGGCGCGTTTTCTCTTGCGAAAGATATAGGCGTTTCTTTTGCCGATGCTAAAAGATATATAGAAGGCTATATGAAAACTTACACCGGCGTTGCCGAATATATGGAAAAAACGGTGAATTTTGCCCATAAAAACGGATATGTTGAAACAATGTTTGCAAGGCGCAGACAGATACCGGAAATCTCATCGTCTAATCATAATTTGCGTGCGTTTGGAGAAAGAGTCGCAAGAAACGCACCTATTCAGGGCACAGCAGCCGACATAATAAAAATTGCGATGATCAGAGTGTTTAACGCGCTTAAAGAGGAATGTCCCGAGGCAAAATTAATTTTACAGGTACACGATGAGTTAATCGTCGAGTGCGAAAAAGAGCATACAGATACAGTATGCAATATTCTTAAAAGAGAAATGGAAAATGCCGCAAACCTGAAAGTGCCGCTTACTGTTGATGTATCAAGCGGTGAAACCTGGTATGAGGCAAAAGGTTAAGATATGAAAAAAGTACTTTTTATTTGTACGGGTAATACATGCCGCTCACCGATGGCAGAGTATTTGTTTAAAAAAATTACAAAAGATAAAAACTTATCCACCGATTGTTTCAGCGCAGGCACGGGCGCGGTTGATAATCAGAACGCAAGCGAAAACGCAGTCAAAGTGTTGGCAGAGTGGGGAATTGATTTAACACCGTTTAAATCGCACCGCCTTACAAAGCAAATGCTTGACAGCGCAGATATAATTGTTGTTATAGGAAAAAATAATATTGATTTTATCAAGTCTTTGGGTTACGATGTAATACCTTTTGAAATTGATGACCCGTATATGCAAAGCATTGATGTTTACAGACAATGCGCAAATCAAATAATCAAAAAATTAGAGGAAGTCGAAAAACTGATATGATTACGGTTTTAAAAACAAAGGAAAATGAATACTTCGATTTAGAGCAATGCGCAAAAAGAAACTTTAAAAACGAATGCTGGAATGCACAGCAGTTCGAGGGCGCTTGTAATAAAGGCTCGTTAGTGCTTACCGCAAGAGATGCGAATACCGATAGTGTTATAGGTTTCGGAGTTATGGATATTGCAGATAACGAAGGGTATATCGGGCTTATTGCGGTCGATGAAGAATACAGATGTCAGGGAGTCGGCAGGGCAATAGTATGGCGCTTGTTACAGGCGGCAGAAGTTGTCTTTTTAGATGTCAGAAAGTCAAATGAGAATGCAATAAAATTCTATAAAACTCTGGGCTTTGAAATAGTCGCAGACAGAAAAGATGTTTACTCAAACCCGACAGAAAATATGATAACTATGAAAATAGAGTCTGATAAAATGACTACCGCGTGTCAGCATTGTAAGGGGGAGTAAAGATGAAAATTTTAGCGATTGAATCTTCCTGTGATGAAACAGCGGCAGCAGTATGCGAAAATAGAAAAGTGCTTTCAAATGTTGTAGCAACACAGGTCGAAGAACATAAAATATACGGAGGCGTTGTGCCCGAAATTGCATCCCGCCGCCACGCAGAAGCAATAAGTACGGTTGTAAGAAAAGCATTGGAAGACGCAAACTGCACGCTCGATGGTATTGATGCAATAGCAGTAACTTATGCACCGGGACTTATCGGCGCTTTGCTTGTCGGAGTAAATTTTGCAAAAGGTCTGTCAGCGGCTGCCGATAAACCGCTTATACCCGTTCATCATCTGCGCTCTCACATAGCCGCAAATTATATTGACACAGATTTAAAACCACCGTATATGTGTCTTGTCGTATCAGGCGGTAATACTAATTTAGTGCTTGTAAAAGATTATACCGATTTTGAAATGATAGGCGGTACTTTGGATGATGCGGCGGGCGAATGTTTTGATAAATCTGCACGCAGTATGGGTATGTCATACCCGGGCGGTATTGAACTTGATAAAGCGGCAAACCTCGGAAACCCCGATAATTATAAATTGCCGTTTCCTCACGCTGAGGGTGAATTTTCTCTTTCGTTTTCAGGACTTAAAACTGCGGTGATTAATATTATTCACAATGCAGAGCAAAAGGGCGAAACGGTCAATGTAAACGACCTGTCCGCAAGCGTGCGTCAGCGTGTGTGCGATATGCTCATAGATGTGTCACAAAGAGCAATTAAAAAGTATGACATCAAACATTTTGCGCTTGCAGGCGGCGTGTCTGCAAACAGCGAATTAAGACAAAGAATGAAAGATGCGTGCCAAAGTCTTAATGTAAATTTTTACACACCGCAGCTTAAATACTGTTCGGACAATGCCGCGATGGTCGGCATACAGGCATATTATGAAGCAAAAAATAAAAATTTCGCAAACAGAGATTTAAATGCATACGCAACAATGCAAATAGATAAAATAATATAAAAAAATACAAAAAAATATTCAAATAGCCTTGTTTATTGTAAATTTTTAGTGTATAATATATACCGTTTAGAAGCGAAATATTTTACGCAATTTTCAAAAAGGAGAATTTATAAATGACACAGAACAAAACAGTGCTAAAATTTGTAGAAGATATGAAAGCCCTTGTTCAACCTGATTCTGTTATGTGGATTGACGGAAGCGAAGAACAACTTGACAGTCTTCGTAAAACAGCAGTTGAAACAGGAGAGATGATTAAACTTAATCAGGAAAAACTCCCGGGTTGCTATCTTCACAGAACAAAACCAAACGATGTTGCCCGTGTTGAAGGCAGAACTTTGATTTGCTCAAAGACAAAAGAAGGCGCAGGCCCTACAAACAACTGGATGGACCCGCAGGAAGCATACACAATGCTTTACGATATCGCAAGAGATTCTTATAAGGGAAGAACTATGTATATTATTCCTTTCTCAATGGGACCTGTCGGCTCACCTCTTGCTAAAATCGGTATTGAAATTACCGACTCTATCTATGTAGTTTTAAATATGGCTATTATGACAAGAGTAGGCAAAGCAGTACTCGATGTACTCGGCGATTCTGACGATTGGGTTCGCGGTTTCCACGCATCATGCGATATTGATGAGGAAAAGAGATATATTTGCCAGTTCCCCGAGGACAATGCAATTATTTCGGTAAACTCTGCTTACGGCGGAAACGTACTTTTAGGTAAAAAGTGCTTTGCATTGAGAATTGCATCATACCAAGGCTGGAAAGAAGGCTGGATGGCTGAACACATGCTCATCCTCGGTCTTGAAAATCCGCAAGGCGAAGTTCATTATATCGCAGCAGCATTCCCGTCTGCTTGCGGCAAAACAAACCTTGCTATGCTTATTCCTCCTAAGTACCTTCGCGAGAAAGGTTACAAAGTATGGACTGTCGGCGATGACATCGCTTGGATGAGAATCGGTAAAGACGGAAGACTTTACGCTATCAACCCTGAAAACGGTTTCTTCGGCGTAGCACCCGGTACTAACGAAAAATCAAACTTCAATGCTCTGGAGTCAACAAAAAAGAATACAATATTTACAAATGTTTGCTACAACATTGATGAAAATACAGTATGGTGGGAAGGACTGGATAAAAATCCTCCTACAAATGCTCTTGACTGGACAGGTAAGCCTTGGGACTGCACTAAGTTTGATAAAGCAGACAAATCAACTTATGGCGCTCATCCTAACTCAAGATTTACAGCACCCGCTAAAAACTGTCCGTGCATTTCACCTGAATTTGAAAAGGGCGAGGGAGTGCCGATTTCAGCAATCATCTTCGGCGGCCGCAGAGCAAAACTTGCTCCGCTTGTATATCAGTCAAAAGATTGGCAAAACGGTGTGTTCATCGGTTCTGCTATGGCATCTGAAACAACTGCTGCCGCATCAGGCGCAGTAGGTGTGGTTCGTCGTGATCCTATGGCTATGCTTCCGTTCTGCGGATACAATATGGGCGACTATTTCGCACATTGGCTCGAAATGGGCAAAAAACTCGGCGATAAAGCACCTAAGATTTTCAATGTAAACTGGTTCCGTACCGATGACGAAGGTAACTTCGTATGGCCGGGATTTGGCGATAACATGAGAGTTCTTAACTGGATTGTTGAGCGTTGCGAAGGCAAGGCAGATGCTAAAGAAACTGCTATCGGTTACATTCCGAATCCTGAAGACCTCGATATGACAGACCTTGATATCAGTAAAGATGTTCTTGAAAATATCCTTGCTGTCGATAAAGAGGCTTGGGAAAAAGAATGCAGCGAAATTGAAGAACATTACAAGAAGTTCGGCGATAAACTCCCGAAAGAACTCAGAGAAGAACTTAACACTCTCAAAGATAATATCGCAAAACTTTAATAGTTTTAAAAAATTACCACCCTGTAAAATTTTACAGGGTGGTTTTTTGTTTGTTAATTAAATTTATTTTATTAAATATGACCACTTTTCAAACTCAAAGCCGATGTTTTTTAAACTGTGAGCATCGCTTGATAAGATAAATTTTCCTCCGTTTTGTTTTATATAATCTATCATTGTCTTTGACGGATAGGGAAAGGCTTTATATCCTCTTGATATAGCACCCGTGTTTATTTCAAACGGTTTTTCGTATTTTAAAAGATTATCAACAGCCTTTTTCCAAGCCGAAATATACCGACTGTCTTTTTCATCAAATAAGCCTTGCGCGTTAAATTTTGATATTAAATCGAAGTGACCTATTATGTCAGCATTCGTTTTTTCTATAACACAAGATACGGTTTTAAAATATTCTTCCGCAAATGTTATAAAGTCACCACCAAAATATTTTAAAACAGCATTTTTAAAATCTTCGGCACTCTCGTCAACGGGAATATAGTCATCGCCGATTCTGACATAGTGCACCGAACCTATTACATAGTCGTACATATCCGTTTGCTCTGTTGAGTAAAAATCTTGCTCAATACCGCAGTAAATATTTATCTTTTCGGAATACACACTTTTAAGCGAATTTATAGTGATAATGTAGTCGTTTCTGCTTTCTTTTTTCATACAATAACTCTTATCAAAAAAAGTGTAAGAGTGATCGCTGAAACCTAATTGCTTAATACCTCGCTTTATAGCCGACTCAATCATTTCTTCAGGCGTGTTTTTTCCGTCGCTGAAAACAGTATGAATATGAAAATCAGAAAAACTCATTTTGTCATTTTCTCTTGTTTTACTTTTTTATCTATAATGTGCCTTGATGCTAATTCAAGCAAAACATCTTTTGTAGTAATACCCATCTCAACCATCAAAACCATCACATGATAATATAAATCTGCTATTTCATAAATAGTTTCTTTTTTATCGTTTGCTTTTCCGGCTATAATGACTTCGGTACATTCTTCTCCGACTTTTTTAAGTATTTTGTCTATGCCCTTTTCAAAAAGATAAGTGGTGTAAGAACCCTCTTTTTTTTCTGTCTTTCTGCCTTCTAACATTTTATAAAGAATTTCGGGAGAAAACTCATGACGCTCATCACTCTCAAACAGAGTCTTTGTAAAGCAAGACTCGGTGCCCGTGTGACAGGCAGGACCGTCTTTGTCCACTAATACTACAAGCGCATCGTTGTCACAGTCAGCGGTAATCGACACAATGTGCTGGTAATTTCCGCTTGTTTCACCTTTGAGCCAGAGTTCATTTCTTGAACGACTGTAAAAACAGGTAAGTTCTTTTTCAATAGAAATTTTCAAACTCTCCTCGTTCATATATGCAAGTGTCAAAACTTTTTTTGTTGTGTTATCTACAACAACAGCAGGTATTAAACCGTTTTTATCAAATTTAAGTTCATTAATATTAACCATAATTATCACCTATATCCTGACGGAAATTCCGTTTTCTTTCAAAAGTTGTTTTAAATCATTTATTTTTACTTCGTTATAATGGAAGATAGATGCCGCAAGTCCGGCATCAACTTTCGGCAGAGCGTTAAATAAGGTTACAAAATCTTCTGCGCATCCCGCACCGCCCGAAGCAATAACAGGTACATTCACTACATCGCAAACCGCTTTTAGCATCTCAAGGTCAAAGCCTTGCTTGACTCCGTCAGTATCAATAGAATTAAGCACTACTTCGCCCGCACCGTTGTCAACGCATCTTTTTATCCAGGATACCGCTTCCATTCCGGTATCTTCTCTGCCGCCTTTTGCAAACACCCTGAACTCACCGTCAACGCGTTTTACATCTACGGAAATTACTACACATTGGTCACCGTATCGCTTTGCGGCCTCATATATTAAATCGGGGTTTTTAATAGCCCCCGAGTTAACGCTTACCTTGTCGGCTCCGCATTTAAGCACCCTGTCAAAATCTTCAAGCGTATTAATACCTCCGCCTACAGTCAGCGGAATAAAAATAGTGCTTGCTACTTCTTTTAAAATGTCAGTAAACAGCCCCCTGTTTTCCGCAGACGCAGTAATATCATAAAAAACAAGTTCGTCTGCTCCGTTGTCGCTGTAATACTTTGCAAATTCTATCGGAGAAGAAATCTCGGTAATTCCTTCAAAATTTTTTCCTTTAACTACCTTACCGTTTCTTACATCAAGGCAAGGAATAATTCTTTTAGTAATCATTTTGCCACCTTTATAGCCTCGCTTAAATTTATTGCACCGGAGTAATACGCTTTGCCGATGATAGCCCCGTATAAATCAAGTTTTCTTAAATTCTCAATATCGCTGATAGAGGATACTCCGCCCGATGCGGTTATGTTCATTTTGTATCTTAAAGCGAGTTGCCTGTATAAATCAAGATTAGTGCCCCTCATAGCACCGTCTTTTGAAATATCCGTGCATATAAGATATTTAACACCAAACTCTTGCATCATCTGACAAAACTCAAAAAGACTGTATTTTGATTTTTCAAGCCATCCCTTGATTGCAACAAACCCGTCTTTAATATCAACACCCACAGCAATTTTATCATCATATTTTTCAAGCGCCTTGACTAAAAAATCTTGATTAGTTACAGCCGCAGTGCCTATGATGACGCGGTTTACACCAATATCAAAATATTTGTCAACAGTTTCGATATTTCTTATACCGCCGCCGACTTCAACAAAAAGTCCGCCCTCGTTTACTATCTTTTTAACAGTATCAATATTGTCGGTATTTCCGCTTTTTGCACCGTCAAGGTCAACAAGATGTAAATACTGCGCACCCGCTTTTTTAAAATCTTTTACAACATTCAAAGGCTCATCATTATATACTGTTTTTTTGTTGTAGTCGCCCTTTAACAGCCTGACCGCCTTTGAATCAATAATATCAATGGCAGGAAATATGTTCATTTCTCATCCTCCTAATCTTCACAAAAAGCCTTTAAGATTTTAAGTCCGACCTTGCCGCTTTTTTCAGGATGGAACTGACATCCGTATATGTTGTCACGACCTACTGCCGCCGTTAAATCGGCTCCGTAGTTTGTTGTAGCAATAATACTCTCATTACAATCGGTACCGTAAAACGAATGAACAAAATAAACAAAATCACCGTCGTTTAAATATTTGAAAATCTTGCTTTTGTTTTCGGTGAATTTAAGACTGTTCCAACCGATATGAGGAATTTTTAAATCTTTGTCGATAACATCCGCTATCGGTTTTATGCTGCCTTTAATAAGCGAGAGCCCCTCGTGTTCACCATATTCGTAACTTTTATCAAACAGTAACTGCATGCCAAGACAAATGCCGAGCAGTTCTTTTCCTTGATTTACCTGTTCAATAATTACCTTGTCAAGCCCTGTCATCTTTAATTTATCTATTGCATCGCCGAAAGCACCCACACCGGGCAAAACGATTTTTTTAGCATTTTTAATCTCTTTTTCATCACCGGTTACACACGCCTGTAAGCCTATTGCCTTAAATGAGGACACAAGCGAAAACAAATTGCCTACACCGTAATCTATAATTGCAATCATTTATATAACTCCCTTTGTAGAAGGAATTTCGTCTTTGAATTTTTCTTCTATTATTACTGCCTTTTTAATACTGCGCGCTACACTTTTAAAAACACCTTCGCAAATGAGCAGGGTTGCTAAGGACAGTTATGTTTTATAGGAACGCTGAGCATTGCGAAGGGCAAGAGAATTGAGAGAAGTTTAGGCTTCTCTCTTTTTTCTTGCCCTTCTTTACTAATATATATATC
>JAXJSP010000046.1:0-14308 GCA_036310005.1 Acutalibacteraceae bacterium
TAATATCTCTTTCTCATGTTTTTGAATCTGTGTATATTCTCTTGGCATACAAATTCCCCCTATGGTAGTTCCATTAATTCTACCATAGGGGGCTCTTTTTTTCTATTGTCCGTTTTTACTGGACTTGTTCAAACTACAAACTGCTTTTTATTATGCGCTTTTTTCACTTTATAACAGATTAATATAATGTGCTTTTAAATAAACAAAATTCGTCAATTTTAAAGAGCAATATTATAAAAAAAGGATGTGCAAAAAATCTTTGCACATCCTTATTATTTGTAATTAAAATTTAATCGTTAAAAAATGTTTCCTGATTTTTTTAATCATATAAATATTGTAATACCTCAATATCTGAAACTGTTGATTTAGTGTCTGTTAATTCAAGTGATAATTTAAGTTTATCTCCTTTTTTAACGAACGGAAGATAATCATTAACGCTTACATCGACTATATAAATATCGGGTTTATTATCAAGCATAATATAATATTTTGTGCTTGAAGACACGACTGCCGATTCGATATTGGTAACAGTACCGCTAACCTCGCTGCGGGTTATTAATTCGTCCTTATTAATATCAACATCATCGCTTTTTGAAAGTTCGGTAAAATACGAACTCAAAGCATCTTTAACAGACGAGCCTGTTGCAACTATCTGATATTGTTGCACATCTACAAAAGCGTACATTTTTACCAAACCTGCGTCGTCTTTAAGCGACATAAAATAAGTCGGTCTTCCGCTTATATTTAACAACAGCGGGAATGTTGACGAATATTTCTTTTCCTGGACCTTACCTTCTGCAGATTCCATCGCAGAATATTCTTCTGCGCCCGGGCAGGAGTAGAATGTTGTTTCTTTAGTACGCAAATTTACAAGTACAAAGCCGACATTTGACTCATCGCTCGAAACACTTGTCATACCTGTATATAAATATACATCGTCGTTAATGGCTAAATAATTGTAGCCCGCAGTCGGTTGCAAAACATCTTTTTGTCCGAAAATAGAATTCCAAAATCCGTTTACATATTCCCCGTTATAACCTAACTGTTCAATTATAATATCAGAATCAAAGGCCTGATCTATCCATGAGGGTATTTCTTCGGTTTTATAATATTCACACTCGCCCGTAACAGCGTTACACATAACTATACCGTTAATATCACGACCGCTCCAGATACCTATCTTGTAAGTAATTGTAGATGCAATCCAATACGGAGTACCCTCATCGTCTATTTCAAACGAAATATTATCAAAGATTTTTGTAGGATAATTAAATCTAAGGTGACGCATTAAGTCTCTGAGCAAATATTCACTTTCGCTGTATTTGATGCCCTCTTTTAATCTCATCAAAGATGTTTCCTGTGTTTCCATATTTACTGTTATATAAGCAGGAATACCTTCTGACTGATTATTCAGCCATTTAAAGAAATCTCCGTAAACAAGCGGTGAAACTCTTGTAGGTACACCTTTATAATTAATTTGAGTATTGTAGTAACTGTCCACTTCAAACTGCGATACTAAATCGCTCATTTCACCTAATTTTCTTAATGATAGGCGTTGTGCGGTATCTTTATCTACAACGGGGACGGAATTCATATTTAGTTGACCGTCTTCGGTAGATATTATATCTTGTATTTCATTTTCAAAACTGCCGTTTTCGTAACTTAACAAATGCGCATAAGAAGATGCTGAAAACAGCGGCCATCCGCTAATTCCCGCAACAATAAACAAAACAATAATTGCGCATAAGCTAACAAGAGCAATCTTTATCGGTGTGCCCATAGATTTTATCATTTCTTTAAACGGATGTGTACTTTTTTCAACTACAACTTCTCCGACATTATGTTTTAAATCTTTAATGCTGCTAATAAATTCCACTACTTTTGAAAAAGCAACAATAACAGTACAAACAATAATTGAAGTTGCAATAAAGGTCCACATCTGCGAACTTCTCAAATTCAGCGGTGGCAACATAAACCAATACATTATGCCTATTACTATAATTGAAATTACCCATTTTAAAGTTTTAATCAAATTTTTATTCATATTGTACTCCTTTTTTCTGAATTTTATTTTATTTAATTATAGCACTAATAGTTAGAAAAATCTACCATGATTATTTTTAGCAATAATTACTTATAATATTACAGGACTTCAAAACGGAGGTATATTCAATGGAAAACAAATGCAACAGAAGCATTGAGTGCACAGTATCAAGTTGTAAACATCACTCATGTTGTGAAGATTACTGCACACTTGATTCAATTCTTGTCGGCACTCACGAATGTAATCCAACCGAGGACCAATGCACAGACTGTAAATCTTTTTCTAAAAAATAGAAAACAGGTACAGTCGAACGGCTTAAATTCGAAAACGAATTTAAGCCGTTTTCTTTATATTAATTATTGAAAATATGTACTTTTTATGATAATATAGTAATTGTGAAAAATTGCGAAAACAGAGGTGTGAAAAAATGAGAAAAACGAAAATTGTATGTACTGTCGGCCCTTCTACCGATGACGACCAGATTATGTATGAATTAATCAAGTCGGGTATGGATGTTGCAAGATTCAACTTCTCGCACGGAGATTATGAATCTCACAAGAGAAGATTTGAACAGGTTGTTAAAGCACGCACAGACTTAAACAAGCCTGTTGCAACCATGTTAGATACAAAAGGCCCCGAAATCAGACTTGGTGTTTTTGAAAACGACGAGCCTGTTATCTTAAACGACGGTGATAAATATACATTAACTACTAAAGATGTTATTTGTAATAAAAAAATCGCTCATATTTCATTTGAACATTTACCGAGAGATGTTAAATGCGGTGACAGAATTATGATTGACGACGGTTTAGTGGAATTAAAAGTAGATTCTGTTACAATGACTGATATTGAATGTACTGTTGTTCACGGCGGAAAGATATCAAACAGAAAAGGTATTAATGTGCCTGATGTCAGTCTTTCTATGCCTTATGTCAGTCATGAAGATATGAAAAACCTGGAATTCGGCGCATCTTTGGGCTTTGATTTTATTGCGGCAAGTTTTACAAGAAGTGCTGCTGATATTATCTTTTTAAGAGAGTTTACAAGAACGCTCGGCTGGAACAAAGTCAGAATTATTGCAAAAATCGAAAATCTCGAGGGTGTACAAAACATAGATGAAATTTTAGAAGCATCTGACGGTATAATGGTAGCACGCGGTGATATGGGTGTTGAAATACCTTTTGAACAGATTCCTGCCATTCAAAAAGAATTAATTGAAAAAGGTTATACAGCCGGCAAGCAAGTTATTACCGCAACACAGATGCTTGAGTCTATGATATCTAATTCCCGTCCGACAAGAGCGGAAATAACCGATGTTGCTAATGCTATATATGACGGAACAAGTGCGATTATGCTCTCAGGTGAAACAGCATCCGGTAAGTATCCTGTTCAGGCTGTTAAAACAATGGCTAAAATTGCTGAAACAACCGAGAATAATATCAATTATACAAAACAGTTTTCTAACAGAATACCGAGCATAGACAACAATATTTCAAACGCTATTGCTCACGCGGCGACGACAACTGCGCACGATTTAGGTGCAAAGGCTATTATTGCTGTTACAATGACAGGAAAATCTTCAAGACTTGTTTCAAAATACAGGCCGCAGACAATGATAATCGGTTGTTCTCCCGATATTGATTATATAAGGCAGATGAATATGTCCTGGGGTGTAACTCCTGTTTATGTGCCGATTCAGACAAACTCAGATGAACTTTTCTGTGCGGCAATAGAGTCCGCTAAAAAAGCCGGACTTGTTGAAAAAGGTGATTTGGTAGTTATTTGTGCCGGTGTACCTCTTTCAACTTCAGGCAGTACAAATATCATCAGAGTTGAAACAGTTTAATATTAATAAAAACCGATGACCGTTAATCAGTCATCGGTTTTTTCTTATACTTAATATATTCAAAATTACTGTTTTTACTGCGTTTTGTCATAACAGAAAAAATTTCTGTATTCAGGTACTCTGCATTTTCTTTCAGACTGTTTTTGCAAGGATAAAACGGTCCGTCGACAAAAACCTCCATAACAGGTTTTTTAAACAGTTTTGACTTTTTATAGGTTACCGTCATCGCAAAGGAAGGGAAATTCAACTTTGCCGGAAACTTAAATGAAGTGCTGTTAAAGGGGCGAATTTGTGTATAGTATTCCCAGACATGCGCTTCGGGATAAATAGTAACGGGGTGTCCGTGTTTTAGTCGGTATTCCATCGCTTTATTTAATTGTTTTAGTCCGTTTACGGTATTGACAATCGGCAACGCTCCCAAGTAAGTGAGCAGTTTACCTATAACGGGGATACCGTAATTCGCGGTACCGACAAGAGTATATATTCTTTTCGGGAACGCGCAAAGGGCAGGAATGAAAACATCGCCTAAAGGCTGTGTATGATTTGCAAAAATGAAATATCCGCCTTTTACTTTTTTCAAGTTTTTTCTGCCCGTAACCTTCATGTGCAAAAAGAATTTGCAGTATATACTTGAAAAAAGTAATGCAGCGGCATAGATTAATGCAGATAAAATTTTAGCAAAAAAGCCGTTGCGTATCCACTTATAGTTTTCAGGCAACTCAAAGTCCTGATTGGCTGTGTATTCAAAATCGTCGGTAAAACTGTCGTAATACCTTACTTCTCTTTCTTTCATAATGTTTCTTTCCAACCGGCGATATCGGAACTTTCAAACTCATAAGTGAGCGGTTTACCGTACACTGCTTCATAACATTCTTTTTTCAGATTGTAATCTGTTTGGCCGAGCATTTCCGTATTTGCTTTAACAGATTTATTTGAATCGGGATACAAGACATCCAATACATGAAGCACATATTTTACTTTTTTAAATTCGTCTGTATCGTCTTCTTCTGAATCTACTATTTCAACAAAGCAGGAAATTATCGGGATATTTAGTTTTGCGGCAAAGAAATAAGCGCCGCTTTTTACAGGGCGCGGTTTACGGTAATTAAACCACATCTCCTGTTCGGGATACAGCAAAACAGCGTGTTTTTTTTGCACAAGGCGTTCTTTAAGTACGGAGAGAAAATCTTTTGCGAGATATCTCGGGTCTGTTGAAATCGGAATTGTATCCGCATAATTCATTAAAAAGCCGACAAAGCCGGTCATTTTAAAGTTTGATGTCTGGCTGATGATAGCAAGGTGGCGTCTGTTGAGTGTGTTTGTCAGGTGGCGGATAACGGTATTTTCAAGCGGGTTGAAGTGATTGCTTGTAATAAGCACTCCTTGTAAATTTTCAGGTATTTTTTCAAGGCCTTTAATTTCGGTATTTTTGTTTATGATTTTTGTTGCTGCTTTTGCGGCAGTCACTCCTAAAAGAGTTTTTAACTTAAAAGAAAAAAGGTCTTTGTTTTGCATATAAGCGTCTGTTATTTTTTTACTCTCAATATTCGATAAAACTGGATCGTTTAATTCAACCTTATTGTGAAACTCGCCATTGTGCGCACATTTTTTAATATTTTCAATTACTGCTCTGCGATTATCACCAATTATCATAATCTGATTTTTACTCCCTTTAAATACATTTTTTTGAATGTAATTTCATTTTCCTGTATCTGAGTACCTCTGTTGACAAGCAGGTCAAGGCACTCTGAGTCCGCTTTTTTCTTTTCCTCGCTGTAACCGTCTTTGAATGCTCTGATTTCATCAATATAACCGCTGTCTTCGGCATATTTCCAGAAAAAATCTTCATACTGGATATTATCGTAACACCACGGTTTTGAAAACAGGTTATAATGAATAAGACTTGGATTTTCAAGCGGCGGTTTAGCATCATTGGGCATAGCATCCCACTTTTCATCAAGATAATAAATTTTACCGTTACACATAGCATTGATATAGTCTTGATCGGGAGCAATACTGTCAAAATGATAGGTGTTTAACAGATGTAAAAAGTGATTTTCAAAATCTGCTTGTCGCATCTTTTTCAGGTTCATCAATAACACACCCGAATTAATATATTCTTCCTTTTTAACGCCTACTGCATTTACTGTATATTCGACAAGCGGAGGTATATCGGCGATAGAAAGGTCATTACAAGCGCCGATAAAATTATCGTCGATTTCAATATCGTAAAGTTTAGCAATATCGTCGTTTAATACAACATCGCTGTCGATATAAATGCATTTATCGTACTCGGGAAACATCAATGAAATAAACAGGCGAAAATAGATTGTCAGAGTGAAATAATCACAGCGCAGCCGGTTGCTCATTCTGTCATCAATGGCATCGAAATTTGCTTTCATCGGTGTAAGTTCAATTTTAAAATTATCCGTTTCAAGGGCTTTAAGTTTTTTTAAGTTGTTTTCATTTAAGCCCTGATGTAAAACGATGGCTTTATACTGTCTGCAAGGGTTAATATTTTTTATTATTGAATTAAGTGCGACCGCTAAAAACGGTGCGTAACTGTCATCGATAGTAAAAAAAACAGGTATTTCTTTTTTCATATAAACAAACTCCTTTGGTATTCATTTAATATATCGTCAAATTCAAATATTTTCAGTTCGCTGTGCATCTTTTCAATATGCCAGGGTTTGATTGAAACTGCTCTTATATAAGGAAAGAATTTAAAAAAAGTGGTAAAATGCTTGAATACGGTATCACTTTTGATTTTTCCCTGGCAGTTATATTTTTTTGAAGTCTTTTGCTTTTTTGCAAGTTTATTGAGTGATGTTTGGTCGGGCATAAACATTTTTTTGTCCGTACACATTTTACGACATTTTTTAAACAAATCGCTTTTTCTTATGTTTGCCATATTCATAAGCAATACACCGGAATTCAGATAATCGTGATTAAAAATGTTGCCGAAAAACCATTTACCGTATCTGTCGGGCACACCGAGGATTTCGATATTGCTGATGTCCTGCTCGTAAAAATCACTAAAATCTCTACGGCACAAAACATCGGTATCAAGATAAAGAATTTTATCCGGAATCTCTTTTACCTCGTCTGCAAACAGTCTTAACATACAAAGGGGTGTAAAGCGTGTTTTGATATTTGCAACAGGCAGACATTCATTAAAAACAGTTGTTATATCATACAGATAAACACGATTTTCTTTATTTTTTTTTAACACGGTTTGTTGCAGTTCTTCTTTAAATTCCCGTGTTATGGCTTTATGATTCTCAACACAGGCGGTTAAGATATGGACGGAAATCGGTTTGTCAGTATTTTTTAAAATTGAAAGTGTTGACAAATATATACCTTTACACACTCCGTCATCACCGCAGAATAATATATTCAAATCGTCTCTCCCCTCCCTCAAATGATAATATAATGCTTAAACTAAAAAAGGTAAACCTAACCGTTGTAGATACTGCTCTACAAAACAAAAAAGATTCGCAGAGTTACTCTACCGGCGTCTCTACATTTTGTAGAGAAATAAAAAAACCTGTTTTTATCAAAACAGGTTTTTGTTTATTATTTGATTTTCGGTTTCTTTAAAAATGACCACAAAATTACGACAATCTGTCCCGCGACACCTAAAAGATAGATAAGCGCGACATTTATTTTAAAATACAAAAATGTAAAATGTATCGCTGCAAGAATCGACCAGATAAGTGCGGAAACAATAAAATAATTATGTTTACAATTAAACCATATTGAATTAAAGACTAACTTTACGATTAAAACGACAGGCAGTGCATACACAAAATACAGCCATTGGAAAGTTGCTTTATTTGTTATTAAAGAAGTGATAATGAATGCAAAAACAGCGACTATCCAAGCAATACTTTCTGATAAATACGAAATTATTTTTCGGTTATATTTTGTTTGCTTTTGCTTGTTTTCGTTTAAAGTTTCATCAATATTTTCCGACTGGACAAGATAATCAAGTGAAACACCGAAAATGCCTGCTATCTCAACAAGCACAGAAATATCCGGTGATGATTCGCCTCGTTCCCATTTTGAAACAGTTTTATCCGAATAGTTTAACTGCTGTGCAAGTTCAAGTTGAGTCATATTATTGAGTAGTCTGAGTTCTGTAATATTTTTTGCAACAGTGTTTTTAATATCGTCCATAAAAATTACCTTTTCAAAATAATAGTTTGGATATATATTTTACAACGAAATACAGATTTTTGCAAGTAATTGTTGATTATTTTAATTTGTCGGCAAAGTCGACACCTTACTTATTACCTCTTACCTATTACTTATTACTTTCCAAAAATCTCGTCAAAGATTTTATTTAGGTTAGAGTGAATAATTAAGAAGTAAGATGTAAAAATCTCGTTCTCTGACGAGGACGAGATTTTTGGCTGGGGTGGCAGGATTTGAACCTACGAATGCGGGAATCAAAATCCCGTGCCTTACCGCTTGGCGACACCCCAATATTCGTTTAATAAAATATATATTCAGGTTTTAACCGTATTTTTAAGTGGGGTGGGTAGTGGGATTCGAACCCACGGCCTCCAGAGCCACAATCTGGCGCGCTAACCAACTGCGCTATATCCACCATATTACTATGAAGTCCCTCGCTTATCAGCAAGGGACCGATAGGTTGGTGACCCGGACGAGAATCGAACTCGTGTTACCGCCGTGAAAGGGCGGTGTCTTAACCGCTTGACCACCGGGCCACTTATTGGTAGCGGTAATCGGATTCGAACCAATGACACCCTGGGTATGAACCAAGTGCTCTAGCCAACTGAGCTATACCGCCATATATACCGCTATCAGCGACTTTGATATTATAATACAAACTATGCGTAATGTCAACAACTTTTTTTGCAAAACAACTTTATTTTTTGCCTGTCATTATTTTACGCAACTCTTTTAAGATTATTTTCTCTCTGCGTGATATTTGCACTTGTGTCATATTTAACTGTTTTGCTGTTTCATTTTGTGTTTTTTCGTTAAAATATCTTAACCTTATTATATTTTTATCGTTTTCCTCTAATTTGTCAACAGCCTGTGCGACTGTTATTTTATCACACAGTAATTCCTCGCTGTAATCGTCCCTTAAATCAAACTGTTCTTCTTTGTCATCGTATTCCACCGTCAACGACATTACAGGCTGTGCGGCGCAAAGTGCCTCGGTTACATCCTCCTTTGTTACATTTAAAGCATTTGCAATTTGTGAAACTGTAGGATCTGTTCCCTTTTTGCCCATTTCATTAGTAATTTTATTAATTTTAAGTTGTAATTCTTTTATACTGCGGCTGACTTTTACTGTGCCTCCGTCTCTGAACAGGCGTTTAATTTCGCCGAGCACTACGGGGACCGCGTAAGTTGAAAACTGCAACCCTCTGTCTTTATCAAAACCTTTTGCGGCTTTAACAAGTCCCATTGAGCCTGCCTGAAACAAGTCATCGTATTCTATTCCCTTGCCTGTAAATCTTCTTGCGCAACTATGGACTAATGCCAGATTTTCGCTGACAAGTTTTTCATATTCAATCATTTACTTACTCGATAAGACAGTTTTTTAGTTAAAGTGACAACAGTACCTTTATCTACCTTTGAACTTACTTTTAACTTATCGGTAAAAGATTGCATTACTGCAAAGCCGAGCCCTGCTCTTTCTCCGCCGAGCGATGAATACATCGGCTGCATCGCTAAATCAATATCATTAATACCGCAACCTTTGTCTTTGATTTTTATTTTTACTGTTCTGTCGTCGTAAAGTTGTACTGTTATGTAAATTTTGCCCAGACTGTTATTATAAGCGTGGACAATGCAATTAGTTACCGCCTCGCTGACAGCGGTTTTTATATCGCTTATTTCCTCGATAGTCGGATCTAACTGTGCAACAAAAGCTGATACTGCGGCTCTTGAAAAACTCTCGTTTGACGATTTTGAAATAACCGTCATATTCATTTGATTTTCTAATTTCATTTTCTTACTCCTTTATCTAATACTGCCAATCTGTCAATACCTGATAAGCGCATTACTTTATAAATTTGTGGTGAAGTATTGCACACGTGCAACTGTGCGCCTACTTCTTTGGATGTTTTGTATCTACCCATAACAAGACCTATGCCCGACGAGTCCATAAAGGTAATATCTCTGAAATCAAGCACTACCATACCGGGTTTGTTTTGTTTTATGGATAAATCTATTTGTTCTCTGATGGGGCCTGCTTCGTGGTGGTCAAGTTCTCCCTCAAGATGTGCAGTAAGCACTTGTCCTGTGACATCTATTTTTACGGACACATTTATCTCTCCTTTTAAAAAAATAAAAAGTATTCTTAAAAATAAGAATACTTTTTTTAATACTGCTTGTCTTGAAAATTATGGTGTCGATAAATACTATTTTTTAAACATCTGTAATATTTTTTGTCTTATATCGGCGGCTAAATACAAAGAGCCGCAAATTACAATCGGGAGACCGTCATTTATGCTATTAATAATTCTTAAAGCATCGTCGGTACTGCACGCTTTATATACGTTATCCGCATATTTTTTAAACTCAATGCAAAGTTCATTTTCTTTTAACGCTCTTGTGCCTCCGACATCAACGGTTATAACATTTTTACAAACAGGCGCGATAATTTTTACGGAATTTTTATAGTCTTTATCATTAACCATACCTATTAATAATGTAACAGGTTTTTTTACATATTGCCTGATATAATTTTCAAGTGCCGATATACCGTCTGTATTATGCGCACCGTCTAAAATTACAAGCGGAGTTTTATTTATAATTTCTACTCTTGCGGGAACTGTTGTATTTTTAACGCCCTTTTTGATATGCTTGTCATCTATATCAAGAAGTTTTGCAATTAATACAGCAACCGAACAGTTATAAATCTGATGCTGACCTGCCAGGGATATTTCAACATCTGTATTTTCTATTGTTGCAGTTGAGTAAAACTGATTTGTTATTTGATTTTCGATTGTCGGTATCAGGAGTTCTACGCTGTTATTTTTTGCGTTTTCGCTTATAACCTTTAAGGCTTTATTGTCCTGTTTCGGATAAGTTACGCAATAATTTGTTCCTTTTTTGATGATGCCGCATTTTTCCTGTGCAATTTTTTCAATACTGTCGCCTAAAACTGCCTGATGGTCTAAATCAATGTGACAAATTCCCGATATAACCGGCGGAGCAATTATATTAGTAGCATCATACTTTCCGCCGAGTCCTACTTCAAGCACAACATAATCACATTTATTATTTTTAAAATAAATAAGTGCCGCAGCAGTAATCAAATCAAACTCGGTAAAAAGGCAGCCTTCTTTTTCAAGCATTATTACCTTATCTTTCAAATTTTCAATAATACTTGCAAAATCACTTTTAGAAATATATTCTCCGTTAATTTGTATTCTCTCACAAAATTCAACAACAAAGGGCGACACAAAAAGCCCGGTTTTATAGCCTGCGCTTTGCAAAATACCTGACAGCATATAACATACGGAGCCTTTACCGTTTGTGCCCGCTATGTGAATAAAAGACATATCGCCTTGCGGTGTTCCGCAAAGCGACATTAACTTTTTAAGTGAAGAAAGTGACAAATCAGTTTTAAACCGTGTTCTGTTCGATATAAAACTCATAGCGTCTTTAAATGTCATTTCAAACTTTCCAATCTTTCATCAATCATATTTAATTTTTCCTGATGGCGGACGAGTTGTTCTTTTTGTGCGTTAATAACCTTTTCGGGTGCTTTTGCAACAAAGCCCGGATTATTAAGTTTGTTATTTACAAACTCGATATCGGCGAGAACTTTTTGTCTTTCCTTATTAAGTCTTGCCCGTTCAGCCTCAAAGTCGATGAGTTCTCCTAAAGGAATATAAATTTTTGCATCATCGGTTATTATTGATACTGCATTTTCTACATTAACTGACTGTGATACTTCACATTCGCTCGCCGATGCAAGTCTTTCAAAAAACTGCGCGCCGAAATTAAATGTATCAGTATAAGTTGTATCAATATAAACCTTTGCTTTTTTAGACGGCGGTACATTCATTTCTGCCCGTCTTGCTCTTACAGCACGGATAGCATTCATAATGCGTTCAAATTCTTTCTCGGCTTGTGTAAACTGCAGGTTTTCATCAAATTCAGGCCATTTTGAAATCATAATTGACTCGCCTTCATGAGGCAAGGTCTGCCAGATTTCTTCTGTAATAAATGGCATAAACGGATGTAAAAGCTTTAAAATTCCTGTCATAACATAAACTAAAACTCCTCTTGCTGTTTTAGCCTTGCTTTCATCTGCATTAAGTCTTACTTTACAAAGTTCAATATACCAATCGCAATAAACATCCCAAATAAAGTCATACAGTTTACTTACTGCAATACCGATTTCAAACTTATCGAGATTATCTGTAACCTCTTTTGCAAGAGTATTGAATTTAGAAAGAACCCATTTATCTTCCATAGATAAATCTTCGGGAATGTAAGCGCTCGGTTCGTCATCGGGTAAATTCATCAAAACAAAGCGGGCTGCGTTCCAGAGTTTGTTTGCAAAGTTACGTGATGCCTCAACTCTTTCGGGTGAATAACGCATATCATTACCCGGAGCATTACCTGTTGCCAGAGTAAATCTTAAAGCATCTGCACCGTAGCGTTCGATTTCTTCAAGCGGGTCAATACCGTTGCCCAACGATTTTGACATTTTTCTGCCCTGTGCATCACGGACAAGTCCGTGAATTAAAACAGTATCAAAAGGCACGCTGTCCGTATATTCGATTGCAGAGAAAATCATTCTTGCAACCCAGAAGAAAATAATATCGTATCCTGTTACGAGAGTGTTAGTCGGATAGAAGTATTTAAGTTCTTTTGTATTATCGGGCCAGCCTAATGTTGAAAAAGGCCACAATGCTGATGAAAACCATGTATCAAGTGTGTCTTCGTCGCGTCTTAAATTTGTACTGTTACATTTAGTACAATTATGCGGAGTTTCTCTTGCGACAATAATTTCGCCGCAGTCTTCACAATACCAAGCGGGAATCTGATGTCCCCACCAAAGTTGACGGGAAATACACCAGTCTTTAATATTCTCCATCCAGTTAAAATAGATTTTATCAAATCTTTCGGGGACGAATTTTGTTTTACCTTCTTTAACTGCTTTAACTGCAGGTTTTGCAAGCGGTTCCATTTTAACAAACCACTGTTTTGAAACTCTCGGTTCAATAACTGTAGAACAGCGGTAGCATTTGCCGACATTATGTTTCATCGGCTCTACTTTAACAAGATACCCTTGTTCCTCTAAATCTTTAACGATTGCCTTTCTTGCTTCATATCTTTCCATATTGGAATATTTACCGCATTCGTCAGTCATATAACCGTTATCGGTCATTACATTAATAACAGGCAGATTGTGTCTTAGTCCTACTTCAAAGTCGTTAGGGTCATGAGCAGGTGTAATTTTAACAACACCTGTGCCGAATTCGATTTCAACATAAGTATCGGCAACAACCGGAATTTCCTTATTAAGCAAAGGTAAAATAACATTTTTACCTATTAAATGTTTATATCTTTCGTCATCGGGATGAACTGCAAGCGCAGTATCGCCGAGCATAGTTTCAGGTCTTGTTGTTGCAACTTCGACATAGCCGCTGCCATCTGCAATAGGATAGCGAATATGCCAGAATGAACCGTCAAGTTCCGAGTATTCAACCTCTGCGTCGGAAATAGAGGTAAGACAGGTCGGACACCAGTTTACAATTCTTTCGCCTCTGTATATAAGTCCTTTTTCGTAAAGGCGGCAAAAGACCTCGTTAACTGCTTTATTACAGCCCTCATCCAAAGTAAAGCGTTCTCTTTCCCAATCGCAAGAAGAACCCAATTTTTTAAGTTGTTCGACTATTCTTCCGCCGTACTGTTCTTTCCATTCCCAAGCGCGTTTTAAAAATCCGTCACGGCCTATATCATCCTTTGTGATGCCTTCTTTTGCCATAGCAGCAACGATTTTTGCCTCAGTTGCGATTGATGCGTGGTCGGTACCCGGAAGCCACAAAGCGGCTCTGCCCTGCATTCTGCGATAACGAATAAGTATATCCTGCAAGGTTTCGTCCAAAGCATGTCCCATATGCAACTGTCCTGTAATGTTCGGCGGCGGAATCACTATTGTATAAGGCTCTTTACTTTCATCTATCTGTGCGTGAAAAAAGCCCGAATCATTCCAAAACTTATAAAGTCTTTCCTCAACCTTTTGAGGCTCGTAAACTTTATCAAGTTCCCTTTTCATTTAATCTCCTCCTGTATATTTGCCTTTATAATCACATAATTATACTTATATATTTTATTACTAAAGCGCTTTTTTGTCAACATATTTTGCCGGAGTCATTAATGGGACATGTTCGGTATTATAATAAAGATGAAATAAA
>JAXJSP010000047.1:0-2248 GCA_036310005.1 Acutalibacteraceae bacterium
CTTATCGTAAGACATATTACTATTGTCTTGCATTGTGTAGGTTTCGGTAACTGTTTTTGTGCCATCGGTATCAACTACTTCAAAAGCAGAAGCGCTGAAAACCATACCGGTAAACATTGTCATTAATAATGCAACGCTTAAAAGTACCGAAAGTACACGCTTTGTTAATGTTGTTTTCATTAACTTACACTCCCTTAAAATTAATTTTAGATTGTATTCTCATTATGCATACAGGTAAACCGTCCACATAATATATCTACATCCAAATTATACTACAAATTTCAAATTCTTCAATATGTCAAAATCACTAAAAATTATTGTATATTTTTATGATGTTTGTTTAGTGTGATAGTGAATGGGCATTTATACCATATTATATATTATATATATGATTAATAATATAATTATTTACATTAATTAATACAGCAGTTCGGTGATAACCGAATTTGAAAGCAGGAAACCTTGTCTTGTCAAAGACAAATTATTATTTTCGAGGCGGACAAAATCTTTGAGTGTGTTTAATTTTGACAAGATGCGGTCTGCGGTATTTTTATTTAATTTATTCAAGTTTACGCCTTCTTTAAGTCTTAATGCGAGCATTATATATTCCTCCTCGCTGCCGCCTTGTCCGTCTGATATTGGCGGGGTATTATTTACAAAGGCGGTAATACTGTTTTTATAATAGAATCTGTTGCCTTCGAAGTACGAATGTGCGGCGGCGCCGATGCCCAAGTATTCCTCGCAGCGCCAATATTTGAGGTTATGTTGACTTTCTCTGCCGGGTTTTGCGAAGTTACTTATTTCGTAGTGGGAATAACCGTCGTTTTCGAGGCAATCGCAGAGGGTATTATAGAGGTTTACTGTTTTGTCCTCATCGGGCAAGTTTAAATTATTTATATTTTTTGCAAAGGGGGTATCCTGTTCGATTTTGAGCATATAGGCGGAGACGTGGGGTGCGGACACGCTTTTTACAAAGTTTACGGAATTTATAAGGCTTTGTTGTGTTTGGTTTTCGATGCCGATCATCAAGTCGAGGGAGAAGTTTGTGATACCGTTTTGTTTTATAATTTTTACTGCGTTTTCGACGTCTTTAAAATTATGGCGGCGGCCGAGTGATTTAAGTTCTGTATCGTTTGCTGACTGCATACCGACGGAGATGCGGTTTACTCCTGCGGCTTTTAATTGCGGTATCAGATTTTCGAGGTCGTCGCCGGGGTTGACTTCGACGGTGATTTCGTTAATTTTCGGCATTTTTTGTTTTGCGGTATTTATTATTCCGACGAGATTTTTGGCGGGAAGTTGCGATGGTGTACCGCCGCCGATATATAGGGTATCGGCTGTAAAGTCATAGTTATTTATTTTTTGACAGAGGGCGTTTGTATAGGCATCGCACAAGCTCATATCGTTTACCGAATAGAAATTGCAGTAGCCGCATTTCTTTTTACAAAACGGAATATGCACATAAAGACCGATCATATATAACTCCTTACAGATTTTAAAAGCGGAACTTACAAGTTCCGCTTACATTATTTATTAAGCACGTAGCCCATACCGTGGTCTGTTTCGAGTGCTTTACAGAGTCCGGGCAGACTCCCCTCGCACGCGTAGGATACTGCGTCGGAGTAGGTGCTTTCCCCGTTTTCGTCGGTTTTGAGTTCTATAATCTGCACGGAGGTATCCGTATCATATTTTATAAGGTAACTTAATTTTTCGTTCATTTGCACCGCGATATATGTCTGATAGATATTGGCTTTTGTTTTTTCTATTTTTTTGAGTGTTGACAGCTGGCTTTTGATTTCATCCTGTGATTCTTCTGCGAGCTCATATATTTCCCCTGTGAAACCGTTTTGCCCGTAGACTTTATCTGCTTTTGCAAAATTTCCGTGCAATCGGCTGTTATACGCGTTTGTCAGTATTATTATTGCGGCGGTTATTACGCCGATTATCAGCACTCCTATTATTATCGGAACGATTATTTTCTTAAGGCTTCTTATGTCCATTTTTGACCTTATATTCTCCATAGCAGGCTCCTTTTATATGAATTGTTTTTATATTACAATATTCCCTTTCTTTTTTCAAGTATTTATTAAAATCGCTTGACAGTCTTGTGCGGTTTTTATATAATATTCTTATATTTGCACCTGTGGCGGAACTGGCAGACGCGTTAGATTCAGGTTCTAATGAGGGCAACTTCATGCAGGTTCGATTCCTGTCAGGTGCACCAAAAAAACCTTTCTGTGAAAACAGA
>JAXJSP010000048.1:0-61237 GCA_036310005.1 Acutalibacteraceae bacterium
CCTTTATGAAGACGAAGACGAGGAAATTGACGCAGACTATGTCGTTGAGTGTCCTGAATGCGGAGCAGACATCTATCTTGATGAAGACCTTTTGGAGGACGGAGGAATTTCTTGTCCCGAATGCGGTACAAATTTAGAACTCGAATTTGATGCTGAGGAATAATCAGCATTAAGTATAAACATTTATGCTTTTTTGTGAGTACTTTTAAGTGCGGAAAATGCAATAAACGGTGTAGCCTTGCGGACTGCACCGTTTTTGTTTGCTTAAGTTTAAGATAATTTATCACTTTTTGTAGTATTTTGTATTCACTTTTGCAACGATATATGGTATAATTAATATGTATATATTGTAATGGAGATTAATATGAATAAAGAATATAAGTCGTATGACGATAATCTTGTAATAGGCAGAAATTCCGTAAGTGAACTTTTGTCCTCGGGCAGAGAGGTTGAACGCATTTTAGTTGAGTCGGGCAACCGCACGGGAAGTATCAATGTCATACTTGCAAAAGCAAAGCAAAGGAAAATTCCGATTAAAGAAGTCAACAAAAGTAAACTTGACTCTCTTTGCGCAAATTCAAATCATCAGGGAATAGCAGCGTACGCGAGCGAAGTTAAATATTGTTCGGTCGATGACATTTTAAATTACGCAAAAGAAAAAGACGAGGCACCGTTTATTATTATCTGTGACCAGATTGAAGACCCGCATAATTTGGGTGCAATTATCCGTACAGCCGAGTGCGTCGGAGCGCACGGAGTAATAATTCCCGCAAGACATTCCTGCGGTGTCAATTTTGCGGTGGCAAAAGCGGCTTGCGGCGCAATAGAGTATATGAAAATTGCAAGAGTTACGAATCTTGTAAGTACAATAAAAGAATTAAAAGAAAAAAATATATGGGTGTATGCCGCCGATATGGACGGGGTTAATGCACAAAATCAAGATTTTAAAGGCGCAGTAGCCTTGGTTGTAGGCTCCGAAGGGAACGGAGTCAGCCGACTTGTAAAGGAAAACTGCGATGTTATCGTAAAACTCGAAATGAAAGGTAAGATAACATCTTTGAATGCTTCGGTTGCCGCCGGAGTATTAATGTATGAAATTCTTAAAAGCAGATAGGAGATACTTTTTATGAGAGAAGAAATTGATAATCTCAGTTTGGACCAAATTGAAGATTTCGGTGCGTCACAAAAAGATTCTATATGGGGGCAGGCGCCTTCAGTTGACCCCAATGTTTTAACAGTAGAAGAAATTATGGGCAAACACCCCGATGGCGACAAGTCTAAAGAATTCAGAACAAAAATCAATGAAGATAATGCGCCGACCAAAGAAATAAAACTCAGCGACTATGAAGATGTGTCTTCATCAACCGACTTGTCGGATGCCGCGATGCTTGTGATTGAGAAAATGCGTGCTGCAAATTCAAATGATGCAAAAAAAGAGGAAAAACAAAGTAAAGTTCAATCGTTTAAAGTTAATATTGATGACAGTTTTTTCTCGGACGATGAGCAAGTAATTATACCAAAAACAGCACAGGATACAACCGACAGCGAAATTGATAAAAATTTATTCAGCGAGCCCGAACTGCCTCAGGCAGAACAGTCTAAGACTGAACATTCTATGACCGAACAGCCACAGGTTGAACAACCTCAGGCTGAACATCCTGATAACAGGGACTTCAAATTAGAAATAGATTTAGACCAAACGGTTGCAGATTATGAACCGCCTGTTGAAAAACAGACCGTTGAGCAAAATACCGTTGTAATCGGTCCGGAAATAAAAATTAAAAATAATGTAAATATGAACAACGGCGCTACAAATATTTTCAATACGAGTATATCTGCAAACCGTAATTCTTCCGAAGAAAATCATCAGGAAGAAAACAAACAAACAGTAAAAACGCAAAAGGAAAACATAGACGACCCCGAAGAACTTTTGCAAGTATTTTTATCTCAGCGCCTGTCTTTGAGAATAAAAAGCGTAATTACTTTTTTTGTTACTCTTATAATGCTCGGTGTTGCAGTATTCAAACCTTTTGAAATCACCGATAGTATGTACTATTATGTTACGGGCGGTCTTTTGATAATCGCGATGCTCGTAAACTACAAAATTATCGGAGCGCTTTCAACCGTATTCAAGAAAATTCCGAACACCGATTGCTCTTCAGCGTTGGCTGCGGTATTTTCACTGATTCAGTTAGTAATATGCTATACCCAGAAAGATAAACTCGGCGAAACTTTCGGCTATTTCTCGTTTTTCGGTTTTGCCGCTTGTACATCTATGCTGTTTGCATCACTCGGAAAACTGTCTATTACAAAGCGAATTATATTAAACTTAAAAGCACTGCAAAAGAACAAAGTACATAATGCCACCGTATTTATTGCACCGCCCTATTCTGCAAAATTTGCGGATATACAACAACTCGGCGAAACTTTAATCTGCGCAAGGCGTGAGGCAGATAACTTACAAGGATTTTTGCATTATTCCCTGGCTCTTGACCCGTATGAGCAAAGTTATTTAAAATCACTCATTATATCGGTGTCTTTAGCGTCATTAAGCGGTTTGGCATACGGACTTGTATCATCAAGTGTGGTTATGGGTGTGTCGCTTGCAACCGCAGTATTCTGCCTTTTTGCACCGTTTGCAACTTTAATGGTAAACGGATTCGGCATCTCGTCAATATGCAAACTTTTAAGGAAAAAAGGCGCTGTGCTTTCAGGCTATGCGGCAGCTGAAGAAATCGGAAACGCTAATGTAATTGAACTTGAAGCAACAGAACTCTTTGACGGTGATACAGTAAACCTTTTCAACTTTAAAACCTTTGATGAATACCCGTTCCAAAAAGCGATTGCTCAGGCCGCCGCTATCACACAGGCGGTAAATTCTCCCCTGGCCGGTATGTTTAATAAAATAGTTGCCACCAATAAGGTAGCATTACCCGAAGTCGATAATGTTGAACATGAAGAGAAAATGGGCGTTACCGGTTGGATAAACGACAAAAAAACTATAATCGGCAACCGTATGGTGATGGAATCTCACAATGTTCCCGTGCCCCCGCTTGATTTCGACAAAAAGATTATTATGGACGGTAAATTCCCTGTTTATTTTGCAGTTGACGGTCAACTGACCGCTGTATTTATTGTGGGATATTCGGTAAAAAAACAAATGGTAATGAGAATAAGAAAACTTGTAAATACAGGAGTTACAATGCTTGTGCGCACAACAGACCCTAATATTACAGAATCTCTTATTTGCTCAAAATACGGTATTCCGGAGGACTCCGTTATTATAATGACAAGTTCCGCCGCAAACTATTATGCTGAAATTACAGAAAAAGCACAGGCAGAACCCGCTATGCTTGTTGCAAGAAACGCAAGAGGTTTTATCGACGCTTATATTCAGTCAATTAATGCAAAACAAATTGCTTCTCTTGCAAGCGTGATTGTCTTTATAGGTTGTATCGTCTTAAGTGTGTTAAGTATCGCTCTCACTTTCCTCGGATATCTTAATATGATAACCGCTTTGACGGTTGTTATAGTTCATATTCTTGGAATGGGTGTAGTGTCATTTATTAACACCTTGCGAGCCTGACTGACAAAAATCATCAAAAATTTCTATTTTTTGGTAAATTTCTGTTGACTTTTGTTGGACAATGTTGTAAAATAAATTCACAACAATACAAAGGAGAAGTGATATTATGACAACAGGCATTATAGGTAAGTTTGACAATTTAGGCAGAACGGTTATCCCGATAGAGTTAAGAAGAAATTTAGGAGATAAGTTTGAAATTATAACCGAAAACGGTGATGTAATTTTAAGAAAGATATCCGATAAATGTGAATTTTGCGGCAATACAGAAGACTTAAAAGAACTTGAAGGAAAGTACATTTGTAAAACCTGTGTTGATAAATTGCTCAATAAATAAGTAATATAAAAGACCAAACGGTTTAACCGTTTGGTCTTTTTTGATATAAATATTTGAAAAAATTTTTTAATATTTAACGATTTGCGCTTTTTTAATAACAATATCTTTTAAAGGCTTGTCGTTATCGTCTGTATCGACCGCGGCGATTTTATCAACTATATCCATACCTTCAAAAACCTGTCCGAATACAGTATGTCCGCCGCTGTCACGCCACGCACCGTCGAGGGAAATATTTCCCCCGTTTTGTTCATATAAATCCCAGATTTCATCGGGAACATAATTGCTGTTAGGAGTGATGCCTCCGTTGAGTTTGATAAAATCTTCTACAGAAGGTACCTGTTCAACAAAATCGGTATATGCTGCGGCATAACTTTTATAATACTGCTCGTACATTTTATACATTGTGTCATAATCGTAGTCGTCTTTATTAAATCCGTCTTTGGTTTTTTGATTGATAAAAAACTGACTTCCGTTTGTATTGACACCCGAGTTTGCCATAGCAAGAGAGCCGCGTATATTGTTTAATTTATCACAAAACTCGTCTTCAAAAGGCTCGCCCCAGATGGACTCTCCGCCGGTGCCTGTCGCAGTAGGATCACCGCCTTGAATCATAAAATCGTTTATAACTCTGTGAAATACAGTCCCGTCATAATAACCCTGTTTGATAAGGCCTTTAAAATTTTCAACTGCCTTTGGAGCATAATCGGGGAAAAGACGAATTTTAATTTCACCTAAAGAAGTTGTAAGTACAGCAATTTCTTCGCCTTTTTCAGGCTCCTCTAACTGAAAACCGTAATCTTTGTCTTTAATCTCGACAGCGTTGTTTTGCAAAGCAGACTTGTTCTCATCGCTTTTTGATGCTGTGTCTTTTGAGTCGTCTGAACATGAAACTAAAAATATCATCGACAGACAAAGCATAATGCTTAAAATAATATTTGTTTTTTTCATTCTGTTACACCTACCGACATAGATTTAATAACTACATCCTCTATAGGCTTATCGGATGAATTTACCTCAACTGCGGCAATTTTTTCAACCGTGTCCATACCCTCAATTACCTGACCGAATACCGTGTGATGATAGTCAAGCCAAGGTGTACCACCGACTTCGGCATACTTTTTCGCACATTCTTCGGAAAAATAATCTTTTAAATCTGCCATTTGCTCTATCATCTGAGCCGGGCAGTTTTTTGCCTGTACAATAAAAAACTGACTTGAGTTAGTGCAAGGGCCTGCGTTTGCCATTGATAACGCTCCGTAGAAATTATGAAGTTCATTTGTAAACTCGTCTTCAAAAGGCTCGCCCCAGATAGATTCTCCGCCCGTGCCGACTCCGTCGGGGTCACCGCCTTGAATCATAAAATCGTTTATAACTCTGTGAAATATAACAGAGTCATAATAACCGTTTTTTGCGTGAGTTGTAAAGTTTTCAACCGCTTTTGGCGCAAACTCCGGGAACATCTTGATTTTGATATCTCCGAGAGTGGTGCTTATTGTAACTACCGTGTCGCCGCTTTTAAGCGGTTCATACTGCTTTAACATTTGTTTTTCCTCCGTTTTTGTTTTTAAATAGTGTTCTTAAAAGTTTAAACAGTTCGCTTAACGCTGTGTTTAATATTGATAAAAATATTATTGTCCACCATTGTTTTGCCGATAATACTTCAAAGCAGAATAAGTATCTTAGCGGTGTTACCATTAATAATACAACAGCAATAATTGAAACAGCGCTTGATATGATATGGTACCTGTTAAAACCTTCTCCGCCGGCAAATAACAGTCTGCGTTTTACAACAAATACATTAAGTATCAAAGAAAACGCCATAACACCGAAGGCCAAAGTGTAAGCCACCGCATTGGAACCGTTTGCGTTTTGCGCGTTAATTCCCATTGTGTATGCAATAATCGCAAAAGCAGAAATTACAAAACCTTCAATTACGGAAACTTTACCCATTTTTCCAGCAAAATAATAATCATTTTGCTGTCGCGGTTTATTGAACATAACTCTGCGTTCGACTTTTTCGGTTGCAATAGCCACGCTCGGCAATATTAAAAATAAAGGTAATATAAGAATTTGTTGCGGTGCAAGAGGCGCTACACCGAAAATAATCGTGCCGAATAATACAGTAAAGAGTATCGCAAAAGTGCCGGCTAAAATATAGGTGGAAATTTTGCGTATGTTTTTATAAATGCCTCTGCCTTCTTCAACAGCAGAAGTGATACTCTCAAAACTGTCGTCTAAAATATGAATGTTGCTGTTATTAAGCGCAATATCGCTGCCGGACTCTGCCATACCGAAAGATAAGTCTGCGATGTTTAAAGCGGGTATGTCATCACCGTCGTCGCCTGTTACCGCAACCTTATATCCGAGCGACTTGTAAATATTAATAACTCTTGTTTTATCTTCGGGTGTAAGGCGTGCAAAAACGCTTAAACCTGATATGATTTCACGCAGTTCATCATCACTCATCTGACTTACCGCATCGCCCGTAATAGCCTGTGATTCATCAGTAAGAATACCTGTTTTTCTTGCAACGGATACAGCGGTTCTGAACTGGTCGCCCGTGAACATTACGGTTTTAATACCGCCTGTACGACATTTGTTAATAGATGTAATAACACCCGTGCGCGGCGGATCGTTTAAGCCGACAAGACCGATAAAACGCAAGTCACATTCAACCTCTTCGCTTGTCGGGTTTGCAGCGTGTTCAATAAGTCCCAAAGGCTTCATCGCTACTGCAAGCACCCTTAACCCGTCGTCGCACATAGCGGCATTCGCTTGCTTTGCGTTTTCATAAGCACCGCTTGTACATTTGCTCAGCACAACATCGGGCGCGCCTTTTACTATTGCGTATTCTTCACCGTCAATCATATTAACGGTAGTCATCATTTTTCTTTGTGAGTCAAACGGAATTTCGCCCATTCTCGTATAAAGATAGTCAAGGTCCTCTTTTGCTATGCCCGTAAATTCCTTGCATGCATTAATAAGCGCGATTTCGGTTTCGTCGCCTATAAAAGAACCGTATTTAATAGATACATCACAGCAAGCAGCGGCAACTTTTAATATCATGCTTACTGCTTGAGAGATTTCTCTGTTATCACTTAAATCAATAATCTCATTACCGTCATAAACCTTCGCAAGTTCCATATTGCTTTTTGTAACTGTACCTGTTTTGTCAGCGCAGATAAGAGAAATTTCGGATAACTTTTCAACACTTTCAATATCGGTAGCAACTGCGTTTTTCTTTAACATACGCTGAATACCTACAACCGTAGCACAAATAACCGTTTTAGGTAAAAAGTTCGGTATGGTAGCCGCCGCCAGACTTAATGCGATTAACAGGTTATCCTTAATGATTTTAAGAAAGTTGTTTGTTGACCAGAGATTAAGTATAAAACCTACTATGAAAACAAAAACACAGGTAATTGTAATTATAAGAGATAAACTTTTAGTAAGTTCGGCAATCTTTACTTGCACCGGTGTGTATTTTCTGTCGGCGGACACTTTCATTAAATGAATTTTACCGACCTCGGTTTCATCACCGATTTCGGTAACTACCGCCAATGCTTTTCCCGCAGTAACACAGCATCCGGCATAAAGCATATTGCTCCTTTGCTCAATAGGTGCAATATCGTCTGCAACAATTTCAGCGCTTTTTAAAACTTCCGCAGTATCATTTCTTAATGCAAATTCGTTACATTTAACTCCGGTACATTCAATAATACGAGCATCGGCAGGAATAAGGTCGCCGCTTTTAATTATTAATATGTCGCCGGGGACTAATTCGCTTGAGGGTATTTTCATTTTTTTCGATTCTCTTATAACCCTCGCGGTTTTAACGGTAAATTCGCTTAGATTATTCAGTTTCTTATGTGTCCATTGTTCATATAAAGAATATATAAAGTCAGCGAAAATTACACAGACTAAAACTGCAGTTGCGTTTAACAAAGCAGATTTATCATTTGTTACAATACCGATAACTGCACATATAACCGCTGCTGTAATAAGCGCGATTAACAGGGGGTTTGATATAAATTTTAACAGCCTTGCATAAAAGGGGACAGCAGCGTTTGAAGTCAAAACATTTTTTGAATATTTAGCCTGTCTGTCCGCAACATCGGACTGCAAAAGTCCGCAGTTTTCATCAGTATCAAGTTCCATTAAAATTTCATCGGTATCTGTTGAATGCCAAATCATTTAATAATTTACCTCCCGAAAAAAGAGTCAATATAAAGTTATTTTACTATTTTTACCCAAAAATTGCAATATATATAATGTATATAGTTATTTTTGGTTGAATTAATAAAGTTAAAATGTTAAACTTTATTTATAAATCAGAAAGGAAAGATTTATGAACAACGATATATTATTAAAGGTACAGCGCCCCTCCCGTTATATAGGCGGAGAAGTTGGAAGCGTTATGAAAAATAAAGAAAACATTGATGTTCGGTTTGCTTTTTGTTTTCCGGATACTTACGAAATAGGCATGTCCCACCTCGGTATGAAAATTCTTTATAACACTATAAATTCTTTAGATTACGCGTGGTGCGAAAGAGTGTTTGCACCCGCGGAAGATATGGAAAATGTTTTAAGAGCGGAAAAAAGAAAACTCTTTGCTCTCGAAAGCGGCGACAGCCTTGACGAGTTTGATATTATCGGTTTTACATTACAGTATGAGTTAAGTTATACAAACATTTTAAATATGCTCGATTTAGGTAATGTCGAGATTTTTGCAAAAAACAGAAAATCTTTGAAAAATATTGTTATCGCAGGAGGCCCGTGTGCTTGCAACCCCGAACCGCTTGCCGATTTTATTGATGTGTTCGCCTTAGGCGACGGTGAAGAATTGGATAATGAAATTATTGATGTTTACAGATTTTGTAAACTTAATAATTTGTCTAAAGATGAGTTTTTGCAAAGGGTAAGCA
Source organism: Acutalibacteraceae bacterium (assembly GCA_036310005.1). Classification (GTDB taxonomy): domain Bacteria; phylum Bacillota; class Clostridia; order Oscillospirales; family Acutalibacteraceae; genus JAXJSP01. The sequence continues at coordinate 8,846 of JAXJSP010000048.1, forward strand.
AAATTAAAGGCGTTTATGTGCCATCCCTTTATAATGTTGAATATAACACTGACAATACGGTAAAAAGCGTTACCCCCATAGGCGATGCTTACAGTAAAGTCGAAAAACGGGTAATAGGTAATCTTGATAATACACCGTACCCCGATAAATTTATAGTGCCTTTTGTCGAAACGGTTTTTGACAGAGCGGTAATAGAAATTTTCAGAGGCTGTATAAGAGGTTGCAGATTTTGTCAGGCGGGCTACATCTATCGCCCTGTAAGAGAAAAATCTGCTATGGTTGCAAATAAACAGGCAAAATGTATCTGCGACTTTATGGGCGCCGAACAGTTATCGCTTTTAAGCCTTTCAACTTCCGATTACACTCAACTCGAACCGCTTTTAAATATGCTGCTTGAATGGACCGATAAGGAAAAAATCAGTCTTTCTTTACCGTCTTTGAGAATTGATAATTTTTCAGGCGAATTGCTTGAAAAAATCGCAAGCGTAAGAAAAAGCGGACTTACTTTTGCGCCCGAAGCCGGTACACAAAGATTAAGGGATGCCATAAATAAAAACATAACGGAAGAAGAAATCTTATCAGCCTGTAAAACTGCGTTTTTAGGCGGTTACACAACCGTAAAACTGTATTTTATGATGGGACTTCCCACAGAAACCGACGAGGATATTGAAGGTATTGCCTTACTTGCAAAGAAAATTGTTAAACTTTATTACAGCCTGGATATACCGCCCGAGAATAAACAAAAAGGCGCCGTTCAGGTGTCCGTAAGTTGTGCCACATTTGTACCGAAACCGTTTACCCCTTTTGAATTTGAAGGACAAAATACAGTAGAGCAGATAGAACATAAACAGCAGTATTTAAAAGAACTTATCGGTAACAGCAAGAGAATTAAAATTGCCACGCACCAGCCTTATGCATCTATTATCGAAGCGGTACTCGCAAAAGGTGACAGGCGTGTTGCAAAAGCAATTTATGAAGCGTTTAAACTCGGTTGCAAGTTTGACTCCTGGAGCGAGTATTTTGATTATGAAAAATGGCTTTGCGCATTTAAAAACGCAAATCTCGATATTGATTTTTACGCTTCAAGGAAAAGGCAGTTTGATGAAGTTATGCCCTGGGACCATCTCGACTACGGTATAACAAAAGAATTTTTAATCAGAGAAAACAAACTTGCTTACCAAAGCACGACCACACCTAATTGCAGACAAAAATGTGCTTTGTGCGGAGCTAACTGTTATAAGGAGGGCGTGTGCGTTGAAAAGCGTGAGAATATTCTTTGAAAAAACAGGCAGGCTTAAATACATATCGCATCTTGACTTAAACAGGTTTTTACTGCGTGTAATAAGAATTTCAAAATTGCCTATCTGGTACACGCAAGGCTATCATCCGCGCCCGTACATTGTTATTGCTGCACCGCTGTCGCTGGGTTTTGAAAGCGAATACGAGGCGGTCGATATCCGCATAAACGAGGACATAAGTTATGACGAAATTAAACTAAGACTCAGTGCGGTACTGCCCGAGGGTTTAAAAATAATAAAAGTCGCAAGCCCCGTTTATAAGGTGAAAGATATTATGTATTCCGATTATGAAATCAAGGGCGAATTTGACAGCGATGTATTGGATGCCTTAAAAAGCGATGAACTTATAATTGATAAAGCCGGCAAAAAAGGAAAGATAAAGTCAGTCGATGTCAGGCAGAAAATTAAAAGTTATAATTTAGACGGTGATACTTTGTCTGTAACACTTTTTGCTTCAAATGACGGAGGACTGAACCCTAATTTGTTAATTGAAGCATTAGAGAAAAAACTGAATCGTCAGATAGAAATAAAAAGCGTTAAAAGAAAAATGCTTTATGTAGAAAATTCACAAAAGTTTGAGTAAATAAAAAAAGGCTTGCTTTTTTGCAAGCGGTATGGTATTATATTCAGGCACTGATTTTCGCCGAACCCTTTTTCGGCGGGTTCATTGTAAACAATGAAGCGGACAGTCCTCTGTCATTTTATGAGTATGAATGTCTGAAAACAAAAAAGGAGGAAAATTTGATGAACGCTGTAGAGCAGTTGGCTGCTTCTTGTCTTAAAGAAGATGCACCTAAAGTTCAAATCGGTGACACCGTAAAAGTTCATGTAAAAATTCGCGAGGGTGAAAAGTCAAGAATTCAGTTATTTGAAGGCACAGTAATTGCCAAAAATAATTCGGGTATCAGCGAAACCTTTACTGTCCGTCGCGTATCATACGGTGTAGGTGTTGAAAGAGTATTCCCTGTACATTCACCGTCTGTTGACAAGGTTGAGGTTGTCCGTAAAGGTAAAGTTCGCCGCAGCAAACTTTATTACATCAGACAAAGACTCGGTAAAGCCGCTAAGGTTAAAGAAAAGATTTAACAAAAAGACCGATTTTTTCGGTCTTTTTAATTTTTATAATGAAATATTTTTAAATATATGATATAATTATCTTTCAAAGAATTCAGCGGAGGTGTCTGTGCTTTGAGTCAGATGCAAAATATCCAGTGGTATCCGGGACACATGACAAAAACGCGCCGTCAGATTGAAGGGTGCTTGAAATTAATAGATGCGGTAGCGGAAATAGTTGATGCAAGACTTCCTTTGTCATCACGCAACCCCGATTTGCCTAAAATGACTAATTCAAAGCCCCGCCTTATTTTGCTTAACAAATGCGACATAGCAGATAAAAAGGCAACCGATATGTGGGTAGATTACTTTAAAAAACAGGGCATAATTGCCTTGCCCATAGATGCTAAAAATTCAACCGGTATGAACAGTTTTGTGCCGGCGGTAAGAGAACTTTTAAAAGAAAAACTTAAAAAATTAAATGAAAAAGGCATGGGTAACAGACCTTTAAGAGTTATGGTGTGCGGCATTCCGAATGTCGGTAAATCTTCATTTATTAATAAACTCGTCGGAAATACAAAAGCAAAGGTCGAAGACAGACCGGGTGTTACAAGAGGTAATCAGTGGTTTACGGTTAAAGGCAAAATCGAACTGCTTGATACACCGGGCGTATTGTGGCCGAAATTTGATGACCAACAGGTAGCACAAAAGTTGGCTTTTACAGGCGCTATTAAAGACAATGTGCTTGATGTTGAATCTTTGTGCTGTAAACTCATTGAATTTTTAGTTCAAGATTACAGCGAAAATATTATCTCGCGCTATAAACTGGAAGACAGTATAGACGACTTGCAGCCTTATGAAATATTAGAACTTATTGCAAAAAAAAGAGGAATGCTTATCTCAAAAGGCGAGGTAGATTACGAAAGAGCCGCTATTATGTTTATAGATGAGTTTCGAGCGGGCAAACTCGGAAAAATTACACTTGAATTACCCGAAAGGTGCTAATAATGGAAAATCAAAGTAAAAAATCAAGTTTATCAAAAAATATTATTGACTGGACCGAGTCCGTTGTTATCTCGGTCTTGGCTGTTATACTTTTATTCACTTTCGTTTTCAGAACGGTCGGTATTGAAGGCATCTCAATGGAACCGACTTTTTCAGAGGGTGACAGAGTAATAATCTATTCGCTTTTCTATAAGCCTGAATGCGGTGATGTAGTAGTAGTATCAAGAAACAGCACGAATCTGGATGAGTATGAGTCATTGGACAACGAGCCGATTATCAAAAGAGTAGTAGCAACAGAGGGTATGTGGGTAGATATCAGGTTGGAAAGAGTAAACGGTGAAAATGTCGGCGTAGTATATACAGGCGAAACAGAACAAAGACTTGAAAAATTAAACGACTCAAAGCCGTATATTACACAGCAAAAATATGAAGAAATGACGGTTGAATTTCCTTTGCAGGTCAAGACGGGACATGTTTTTGTCCTCGGCGATAACCGTAACCACTCAACAGATTCAAGATATGATATTATGGGAGATGACGGACAAATCAACTCGCGCTATGTCTTGGGTAAGGCGGTACTGAGAATTTTCCCGTTTAATAAATTCGGAGGTGTTGAGTAATGCCCGATTTTGAATATGAAATAAAGGCGGCTCAAAAAGGATATAAAAACATCTGCGGTGTCGACGAAGCCGGCAGAGGCCCGCTTGCGGGACCTGTATGCGCGGCAGCGGTTATATTGCCTTTAAACTGCGAAATTGAGGGGCTTAATGACTCGAAAAAACTTTCAGAGAAAAAAAGAGAACTGCTTTATGATGTTATTATAAAAAAATCTGTGTCATACTCTGTCGCTTTTGCATCTGTTGAGGAGATAGAGGAATATAATATTTTAGGCGCTACATATATTGCTATGAACAGAGCAATTAACGGATTGGATGTAAAATGCGATTTTGCACTTATTGACGGAAACAGAGTGCCAAAAGATATACCTTGCGAGTGCGAAACCATTGTAAAAGGCGATTCTGAATCTATGTCGGTTGCGGCAGCATCTGTTTTAGCAAAAGTAACAAGGGACAGACTCGTTTTGCAACTTGATGAAAAGTATCCGCAGTATAATTTTAAAAAGCATAAAGGCTACGGAACAAAAGAGCATATTGAAAAAATAAAAGAATTCGGACCGTGTGAAATTCACAGACCGAGTTTTTTAAAGAATATAAAATGAATATAGGCTCAAAAGGAGCAAAAGGCGAAAAACTTGCTGAAAAATATCTTAAAAAGCATAAGTATAAAATCATTTTCAGAAATTATCAGACACGCTTCGGAGAAATAGATATTATCGCTAAAAAAGACAATATAATCGCCTTTTGTGAAGTAAAAACAAGAACACCCGGCGCTTTGGTGTCGGGCAAAGAAGCAGTAGACAAATATAAGCAAAAAAGAATAATAAAAACCGCTCTCGATTATATAAGCAGATTTAAACCTGACTTACAGCCGAGATTTGATGTAATTGAAGTTGTTTCAGACTCGAAAAACTCAGAAGTTGAACACATTGAAAATGCTTTTGAGGTGAGAGGTATTGACTATTTTTGATTTGCATTGTGATACTTTATCGGAAATGTTAATAAGAGGTGTGGGTTTAAAAGACAACGGTCTCGCCATAGACCTTAATAAAACAAAAAAGTTTGAAAATGTGTGTATAACTTTTGCCGCTTATGTAAGCGACAGATTTAAAGGCAGATGTGCATTAAACCATTATAGAAAGTTAAAATCAACTTTTTATAACAGCGTTTTGTCAGATTCTGTTGTAAACGCAACCTGCGCCGACGATGTTAAGAAAATATGGCAAGACAAAAAAACAGCCGCTGTGTTTTCGCTTGAAAATGCAAATGTAATCGGTAATGATCTGTCCGTTTTAGACGAACTTAAAAAAGATAATGTGCGCTTTATTACTCTGACACATAACGGGGATAACTTGCTTGCAAGCGGTGTCTTGGGCAGCAACGAAGATTTAACCGAGTTTGGTAAAAGCGCGGTTGAAAGAATGAATGAACTTGGTATTTTGCCCGACTTGTCCCATATAAACGAAAAAGGCTTTTACTCGGTCGCAGAAATAAGCAGTGCGCCGCTTTTAGTCACTCACTCAAATCTAAAAGCGGTTAAAGATAATAAAAGAAACCTGACAAATGACCAGTTTAAAACCGTTGTAAAAAGCGGCGGTGTCGTGGGAATAAATTTCTACTGCGAATTTTTAAATGAAGATACTTTTGAGAGCATTTATAAAAATATATCCTTGATGCTTGATTTGGGCGGAGAAGATAATATTGCAATCGGCAGTGATTTTGACGGTGCAAAAATAAGTAAAGAACTTGCAAGCATTGACAAACTTGACGATTTGTGTAATTATTTAATAAGCAAAAATATAAGGCAGCGCGTGCTTGATAAAATATTTTATCAAAACGCATTGAGAATTATTGGAGAGAGAAAAGATGAATTATAATTCAACAAGAAACAAAAATTTGGAGGTTACCTCATCAAGAGCCATAAATGACGGTATTTCAAAAGAGGGAGGACTCTTTGTACCGGAGAATATTCCTTGTTGTGACAAAGCGTTTTTTGACAGTCTTGTCAATTTAAGTTACATCGACAGAGCAAAGAAAGTGTTGCCCTTTTATCTTACCGATTTTTCAAGCGAAGAAATTGAAAGTTGTGTAATGGGTGCATATAACAACACTTTTGACAATAATAACCCTGCTCCTGTTAAAAAATTAAACGATAATGAATATGTGCTTGAACTCTGGCACGGACCTACCTGCGCTTTCAAAGATATGGCACTTCAGATTCTGCCCCGCTTTTTAACTTTTGCTTCAAAGCATACAGGCGACGGAAATGAAATTGTTATTTTAGTTGCAACTTCCGGCGACACAGGTAAAGCGGCGCTTGAAGGTTTCAAGGATGTAGAAAATACAAAAATTATTGTTTTCTACCCTGAAAAAGGCGTGTCCGCAACGCAGAAACTTCAGATGGCAACCCAAACCGGTGAGAATGTTTTCGTATGTGCAATCAACGGTAACTTTGATGACGCTCAAAGTAATGTAAAACGCATTTTTACCGACAGCGGCTCAAATAAAAAATTAAATGAAAACAAAATGGCATTTTCGTCTGCAAACTCAATTAACTGGGGCAGACTCTTGCCGCAGATTGTCTATTATGTGTCAGCGTACTGCGACCTTATAAAAGACGGTGCCGATTTGTCAAACGGATTTAATGTTTGCGTGCCGACAGGCAATTTCGGTAATATTTTAGCCGCTTACTATGCTAAAAATATGGGCGTGCCTATAAATAAACTTATCTGTGCTTCAAATAAAAACAATGTCCTGACCGATTTTATCAACACAGGCGTTTATGATAAAAACAGAACATTTTATACCACGATTTCTCCGTCGATGGATATTTTGATTTCAAGCAATCTTGAAAGACTTTTATATCATATTACCGACTGCGACGATAAAAAGACAGAGCAGTATATGAGCCTTTTGGCAAAAGAGGGCAAGTACGAGGTCGACGAGCAGGTAAAAGCAGTTTTGAATGATTTGTTTTATGCGGGCTGCTGCGACGACGAGCAGACAAAATCGGTTATAAATAAACTTTACAAAGATAAAAATTATCTTTGCGATACTCATACCGCAGTAGCGTTCAAAGTGTATGAAGAATATATGAAAAATACAAACGACAACTGCCCTTGCGTTATTGTTTCAACCGCATCTGCTTATAAATTTGCAAGCGATGTTTTAAACGCGGTTGACAGCGCTTACACTCTTGAGGGCATTGATGCTATGAATACACTCGAAAAAATAACAAATGTTTCAATACCGAAACCGCTTAAAGATTTAGATAAAAAACCCGTAAGATTTAAAGGCGCTGTGGATGTTAAAGAAATGGACAACGCCGTATTCAGATTTCTTGGTATTTAGGTGCCGATATGTCGCTTTTTACCATTTCAGATTTGCATTTATCTTTGCACAGCGATAAATCTATGGAGGTTTTTGAGGGCTGGCAGGACTATGTCAAAAGAATACAAAAGAATTGGAATGCGGTAGTCGGGAATGACGATACCGTGGTAATTCCGGGTGATGTGTCGTGGGCGATGAAACTTGAAGATACTAAAAAAGATTTTGAGTTTTTAAACAACTTAAACGGTAAAAAGATTTTAGTAAAAGGAAACCACGACTATTGGTGGGACACATTAACCAAAATGAAAGCCTATCTTGAGAAAGAAAATTTTTTAACAATTTCTTTTCTTTATAACAACAGTTATTCGGCAGACGGGTTTGCGCTTTGCGGTACAAGGGGCTGGATGATAGAAGAAAGCGGCACCGATTCTAAATTTATTAAAAGAGAGGCCGCAAGACTCAAAGCATCACTTGAAAGCGCAAAACAGTTTCAAAAACCGATTGTTGTGTTTTTGCATTATCCGCCCGTAAGCGCCGAGCAAACCTGTAAGGAGATTGTAGATGTGCTTAACGAATACGATGTAAAACGCGTCTATTACGGACATATTCACGGTTATTCAAAGTTAAGAGCAATCGAAGGCGAGCATGAAAATATAAAATATAAACTTGTATCTTGCGATTCGATAGATTTTACTCCGCTGCTTATAAAATAAACAGCGGAATTTTTTTAAAATTTGTTAAAATTTATATAGATTTATTGCAACAGTTATGTTATAATGTGGTGTATGCAAAATTTAGGAGGTTTTAAACTATGAGTTTAAAAGCTAAAAAAGAAGTAGAAAAAAATCGTTATGAATTGGAAGTTGTCGTAGATGCCGTAACATTTGCCGCAGCATGCGAACAGGCTTACAAGAAAAACGCAAAGAAAATCACACTGCCGGGATTCCGCAAAGGAAAAGCACCGCGTGTAATGATTGAGAAAATGTACGGTAAGGACTTTTTCTATGAAGATGCACTTAATATCGTTTACCCCGATGCTGTTGAATCGGCAATTAAAGAAGCAGAACTTGAAATTGTATCAAGCAATATCGGTTTTGATTTGGTATCTTTATCGGAAGAGGGCGCTGATTTTAAAGTAACAATTACAGTTAAACCCGAAGTTGAACTCAAAGCCTATAAGGGACTTAAAGCAACTAAGAAAAAAGTAAGCGTTACAGCAAAAGAAGTAGACGAAGAAGTCAACAGAGTGGCTGAGCGCAATTCAAGACTTGTAAGCGTTGAAGACAGAGCAGCACAAAACGATGATACAGTCGTTATTGACTATGAAGGCTTTGTAGGAGATGTTGCATTTGAAGGCGGCAAAGCAGAGGGCTATTCGTTAAAACTCGGTTCAGGCTCATTTATTCCGGGCTTTGAAGACCAGATTGTCGGCCACAACACAGGCGATGAATTTGATGTTAATGTTAAATTCCCCGATGAGTATCACGCAGAAGACTTAAAGGGCAAAGATGCTGTATTTAAGTGCAAACTTCACGAGATTAAATTCACCGAATTACCTGTAATTGACGATGAATTTGCAAAAGATGTCAGCGAGTTTGATACTTTGGCAGATTATAAGGCAGACATTAAAAAGAAAATGACAGAAAACAAGAAAAAGCAGGCAGATTCGGAAGTTGAAAGCCAACTTATCGATGCTCTTGTTGAAAATCTTGTTGCAGAAATTCCTGCTGATATGTTTGAAACAAGAATTGATGAAAACATTCAGGACTTCGGTTACAGACTTCAGATGCAGGGTATGGACCTTGATACTTATGTTAAATATATGGGCGGCGATATGGCTGCTTTCAGAGATTCATTCCGCGAACAGTCTGAAAAACAGGTTAAAGTAAGACTTGCTCTTGAAAAGGTTGCACAACTTGAAAACATCGAGATTTCGGAAAAAGAAATCGAAGAGCAGTATCAGAAATTTGCCGATATGTATAAAATGGAAATCGAAAAGGTTCAAGCGGCAGTTTCACAAAACGATGTAGTCAATGACCTTAAAGTAGAAGCAGCAATTAAGTTTATTAAAGACAATGCTGAAATTACGGAAGGCACCGCAGCTAAAAAGCCGGCTAATAAAAAACCGGCTGCAAAGAAAACTGCAGAGAAAAAAGACGCTGAATAATAATCAGTTTATTTGTCTATATTTATTTTATAAGAAGTTCCCGTATAATTTGATGTATTATACGGGAATTAACAGACTGTAAGGGCTGATAAAAAGGAGATTTATTATGGCATTAGTACCTTATGTTATTGAGCAGACTTCAAGAGGAGAGCGCTCTTATGACATTTTTTCAAGACTTTTAAATGAAAGAATTATTGTATTAAGCGATGAGGTTAATGATGCAACCGCATCACTTGTTGTAGCACAACTTTTACATCTCGAATCGCAAGACAGTACAAAAGATATTTCTTTGTACATCAATTCACCCGGAGGCAGCGTGTCTGCAGGCCTTGCAATTTACGATACAATGCAGTACATCAAATGCGATGTATCTACAATTTGTATGGGTATGGCAGCATCTATGGGAGCATTTTTGCTTTCATCAGGCGCAAAAGGCAAAAGATTTGCACTTCCGAATTCTGAAATTATGATACATCAGCCGTTAGGCGGTACACAGGGACAGGCAACAGAAATATTAATTCATGCCGACCATATTAAAAATACAAGAGATAAACTCAACAGAATTTTATCTCAAAATACAGGCAAACCGCTTGATATTATTGAAAAAGATACCGAAAGGGATAACTTTATGAGTGCTGCACAAGCGGCAGAATACGGACTTATCGACAAGGTTATCGAGCACAGATAAGGGAGGGCTATATGCCAAACGACAGTAATATGTATTGTTCTTTCTGCAGAAAAAGCGCAGAACAAGTCGGCCAACTTATAGGTCAAGACGGAATTTATATTTGTGATGAATGTATTGAGATTTGTCACGATATGCTTTTTTCGGGCAAACCGAAGAAAAAGAAAAATACCGTCGATGCACCTTTTGTGCTTCCTAAACCGCAAGAGTTAAAAGACGAACTCGATAAATATGTCATAGGACAGGATAAAGCGAAAATTGCTTTAAGCGTAGCGGTTTATAATCATTATAAACGCACTATGTTTTCACAGGACGACGAAGTCGAACTCAATAAGTCTAATATTTTGCTTTTAGGCCCTACCGGTGTGGGCAAAACTTTGCTTGCACAAACTCTTGCCAAAAAACTCGATGTGCCTTTTGCAATAACCGATGCCACTACTTTGACAGAGGCAGGTTATGTGGGCGAAGATGTTGAAAACATCTTACTTCGTCTTATTCAGAACGCAGATTTTGATATTAAAAAGGCAGAACGCGGTATAATATATATTGATGAAATAGACAAAATTGCACGCAAAAGCGAAAACGCATCTATTACAAGAGATGTAAGCGGTGAGGGAGTACAACAGGCTCTGCTTAAAATTTTAGAGGGTACCGTTGCAAATGTTCCCCCGACAGGCGGAAGAAAACATCCGCAACAGGAGTTTATTCAACTTAATACCACTAATATTCTCTTTATCTGCGCGGGCGCTTTTGAGGGAATAGAAAAGCAGATTGAAAAGCGCGTCGGCTCATCCGGTATAGGTTTCGGTGCAACGATCAAAGATGACGATAAGAAATCTTATGGAGAACTTTTACAACTTGTAACGCATCAAGATTTGGTAAAATTCGGACTGATTCCCGAACTTGTCGGCAGGCTTCCCGCAGTAACCGCGCTTGAACCGCTGGATAAAGATGCGTTGATAAGAATTATGAAAGAGCCGAAAAATTCGGTAATCAAGCAATATACGTCACTTTTTAAAATGGATAACACGCAGCTTGTTTTTGAAGACGATGCCTTAGAAGTAATCGCCGAAAAAACCATTGAAAGAAAAACGGGCGCAAGAGGACTGCGCTCTATAATGGAGGGAATTCTGACAGACATTATGTTTGAAATTCCGAGCGATACAACCATTTCAAAAGTTACCGTAACAAAAGACTGTGTTTTAGGTAATGCAAAAGCCAAAATTACTCATAAGCACGACAAGGATAAACAAGAAAAAACAGCATAGTTTAAAAATCGGCTAAAGTGAGATTTTTCTCTCTTTAGCCTAATTTAAAGTAAAAAGGAGTGCAACAAAATGGACTTGAAAGTTGGGGATGTAGTCGAAATGAAAAAACAGCATCCTTGCGGAAATAAGCAGTTTATACTTACAAGAGTGGGTATGGACTTTAAAATTCGTTGCACTAAATGTGACAGAGAAGTAATGTTGCCGCGCTCAAAGGCGGAAAAAAACATTAAAAAAGTTGTTTTTCTTGCAGAGGGATAGCAACCCTTAAGAGCAAAATAAGAAATTTAAGGAGAGTTATCTATGTTTGAAAAATTAAAATTAATTGAAAACCACTATATTGAATTAAATGAAAAATTAAGTGATCCTAATGTCGTTTCAGATATGGACGCTTATAAAAAGCTGATGAAAGAACACAAGGAACTTACCCCGATTATTGATAAATTCCATCAGTACGAGAATGCAAAAAATACTTTTGATGAAGCAAAAGAACTAATAAGCGCCGGCGGACTCGATAAAGATTTCAAAGAAATGTGCGAGGCGGAAATGCTTGAGGCAAAAGAACAAATGGCGCATTGTGAAGACGAACTGAAAGTCTTGCTTTTGCCGAAAGATCCCGATGACGATAAAAACGTTATAGTCGAAATCCGCGGCGGAGCCGGAGGCGAAGAGGCGGCACTCTTTGCGGGCTCGCTTTACAGAATGTACACAATGTATGCCGACTCAATGGGCTTTAAGCACGAAATTATAAGCGAAAACCCGACAGAACTCGGCGGATTTAAAGAAGTCAGTTTTTCTATTGAAGGCGAAGACGCTTATGCAAAACTGAAATTTGAAAGCGGTGTTCACCGTGTTCAGCGTGTGCCCGAAACCGAAACATCGGGCAGAATTCATACATCAACAGTAACAGTAGCAGTATTGCCTGAGGTTGACGATGTTGAAGTTGAAATCAATCCGGCTGACTTGCAAATTGATACTTACAGAGCATCGGGCGCCGGCGGACAGCACGTTAATAAAACAGAGTCCGCTATTCGAATTACTCACTTGCCGACAGGTTTAGTTGTAGAATGTCAGGACGAAAGAAGCCAGTTTAAAAACAAAGATAAGGCATTAAAGGTACTTCGTTCACGACTTTATGAACAGGCTCGCAGAGAGCAGCAGGACGCACTCGATAGTGAGAGAAAAAGTCAGGTCGGTACAGGCGACAGAAGTGAAAGAATACGCACTTATAACTATCCGCAAGGCAGAGTAAGTGACCACAGAATAGGACTCACGCTTTATAAATTAGAGCAGATTTTAAACGGAGATTTAAACGAAATTATTGAGGCTTTAATCACTGCCGACAGAGCAGCAAAACTTCAAGCAGGGAATTAAATGAATACTTTATTATTAAAGGACGACGCTAACGGAATTTTAACTGCGGCAAAAATGATAAGTCAGGGCAAAGTTGTTGCAATACCGACAGAAACCGTATACGGACTCGGAGCCAATGCCTTTGATGAAAACGCAGTAAAAAATGTATTTGTCGCAAAGGGCAGACCGCAGGACAACCCGCTTATAGTTCATATTGCAGATTCAGAGGATATCTTCCCTCTTACAAGTCTTGATAAATTGCCAAAAGAGGTAATTGACCTGGCTGAAAATTTCTGGCCCGGTCCGCTTACTATGGTGCTCCCTAAAAGCGATAAAATACCGAGCGTAATTTCGGCAGGACTTGATACAGTTGCTATAAGAATGCCGTCAAATGAAATTGCACGACAAATTATAAGACATGCAAAAGTGCCTGTCGCCGCCCCGAGTGCAAATTTATCGGGCAAGCCGAGCCCTACTGCCGCAAAACATGTAATAGAAGATTTATCCGGCAAAATTGACGCTATAGTCGTGTCGGGTGATTGCACAGTAGGTGTCGAGTCAACTGTAATTTTTATCGGAAAAGACGAATTCAGACTCTTAAGACCGGGAAAAATTACCGTCAGTATGCTCGAAAAGGTGCTTGGGAAAATCACAGTAGATAAAGCGGTATTAAGCGACATCACCGAAGAAAAGGTGTCCTCACCCGGAATGAAATATAAGCACTATTCACCCAATACCGAACTCTATCTTGTAGAGGGCAGCAGCGATGAATTTAAAAAATTCATCTTAAAAAACAAAGCCTTTGCAATTTGTTTTGAGGAAGATAATATTTTTAATGATAAAATTGTTTACGGAAGCATTGATAATCTTGATTCTTTGGCACAGGGTATATTTAAAGCATTAAGACAGGTCGATACAGTCGGCGTGCAAACCGCTTATGTACACGCGCCCTGTAAAGAGGGCGTAGGGCTTGCGGTTTATAATCGCCTGTTGAGAGCGTGTGCCTTTAAGGTGATTAAATTATGAAAAAATTAATCGGACTGACAGGACAAAGCGGCGCCGGTAAAGGCGAAGTCGCAAAAGTGTTTGAAAAAAGCAACGCGTTTGTTATCGACTGCGACAAAGTCGCAAGAGAGCAGAGTAATAATAAAGCGCTGCTTGAAAAATTATGCTCCGCTTTTTCGGATAATATATTAAATGCGGATAATTCTTTAAACCGCAAGGCACTTGCAAAAATTGCCTTTTGCGAAAAAGAAAAAACCGAAAAATTAAACAGCATTATGCTGCCGCACTTAAAACAGGTCATTTTAGATATTGCCGACTCTTGCAATAATCAGTTTGTTGTACTCGATGCACCAACTTTGATTGAAAGCGGACTTAACAAGGAATGTTGTATTAATATCTGCGTGCTTGCCGATAAACAAACAAGACTTGAAAGAATTATGAAAAGAGATAATTTATCACTCGACGAGGCTACCCTTCGCATAAATGCCCAGCACAGCGATAAATACTATATTGAGAATTGTAATTACGCACTTTATAATAATGACTCGTTGAAAAATCTTATAGATAAAACTGAACAGTTAATAAATAAAATTGGTATTATGTAAACCTGAAAGGAGATTATTATGAGCGAGAAAACAAAATCAGAGTTGCTGAAAGAACAGTTATTTTATAAAAACGATAACGGTTTGATGACGAAATCACAGGAGGAAATAGAAAAATCTTTCGCCTTTTGCGACGATTATAAAACATTTTTAGATGTCGCAAAAACCGAACGCGAGGCCGCTGCCGAAGTAATTAAAAGGGCAAAGAGCAAAGGCTTTGCCGAGTTTGATAAGAGTAAGCGGTATAAATCGGGTGACAAGTTTTATGTAAACAACAGAGATAAGTCTGTTATACTGTGCGTAATGGGTAAAAAACCGTTAAGCGAGGGCGTAAGAATTGCCGCTGCGCACATTGACTCACCGCGTATAGACTTAAAGCCGAACCCCTTATACGAGCAAGATGAGTTAGCGCTCTTTAAAACTCATTATTACGGTGGTATTAAAAAATACCAATGGACTTGCGTGCCGCTTTCACTTCACGGTGTAATTATTAAAGCAAACGGTGAGAAAGTTAGTGTTACAATAGGCGAAGATGAAAATGATCCGCAGTTTATAATTACCGACTTGTTGCCGCATCTTGCAAAAGAGCAGTCACAAAGAAAATTAGGCGAAGGTATCACAGGCGAAGAACTTAATATTTTAGTAGGCTCAATGCCTTTTAAGGATGACGAGGCAAGCGAGAGCGTTAAACTGAATATTATGAAAATTCTTAATGAAAAATACGGAATAGTCGAGGAAGACTTCTTATCGGCAGAACTCGAACTTGTGCCGGCGGCAAAAGCAAAGGATATCGGCTTTGACCGCTCTTTAATCGGCGCTTACGGACACGACGACAGAGTATGCGCGTACCCTGAAATGATAGCAGCGTTTGAAACCGAAAACCCCGAAAAAACAACCGTTACCATTTTTGCCGACAAAGAGGAAACAGGCTCCGACGGAAATACGGGACTTAACTCATCATTTTTAGAGTATTTTATTCATCATTTAGCAGTAAATCAGTCAACTGACGGTGCTGTTGTGTTTGAAAACAGCGAGTGCCTTTCAGCCGATGTTAATGCCGCTTTTGATCCGACATTTTCAAATGTTTTTGAAAAGAAAAACGCAAGTTTTATTAATCACGGAGCAGTTATTACCAAATATACAGGTGGCAGAGGCAAGAGCGGTACTTCCGATGCAACTGCCGAGTTTATGGGCAAAGTCAGAGCGTTTTTGAATAATGCCGATGTTACATGGCAAACAGGCGAACTCGGTAAAGTTGATGAAGGCGGCGGCGGTACGGTTGCTATGTATATTGCAAACTTAGGCGCCGATGTAGTCGATTTGGGCGTTCCCGTTTTATCAATGCACGCGCCATACGAAGTCGTATCAAAATACGATGTCTACGCTTGCTATAAAGCGGTAAAAGCATTTTTCGAACAAAAGTAATATAAGTAGAATAAAAACAAAAAATAAAAGCACAACAAAAAACATCCGCATAAAGCGGATGTTTTTTTATATTATCAGCAGCGCCGACAAACAACCATAGAATCTGCCGAAGGCAGATTCTATGGTACTTTGTCAGCACTAATATAAAATAAAATGAGCAGTAGTTTTTCTATTGCTCGTTGTTTTATTATTTAACCGCACCAACAAACAACCATATAAACTGTCTCCGACGGTTAGGTGTTTTTGAGGGTGATGCTTTCAACGACATCTGCGACATGTTCGCAAGTATCGGTGCATTTTTCGAGGAATGTATAAATATCGCGCCAAGAGAGTGCGTCTAAAAGATTATCGGTGTTTTCATCAAAAAGTTTGTATAAACTCTCAACATAAAGTTTATCAGCCTTTTCTTCTAATGAGTTTATATTAATAATATGCTGATTTAAGTTTTTTGAATGTTTAAAGTTCGCAAATTCATCCATAAGTTTTTTAACTTCACTAAACGACTCGACTACAATTCTTACAAATTCAATTGCATCGGGACGAATTCTTTCAACATGATGAATGTAAATTCTTATTAATACATCTTCAACTTTGTCGCAAAGTTCATCAAGATTCTGACTTAACTGAAGAATGTCCTCACGGTCAATAGGTGTGATAAATGTCCTTAAAAGCACGGTTAAAAGTTCGTGCTTTTTTAAATCTGCGTTATGCTCAATTTCGTGCATTTTTTCCTTGTATTCGGGCAATTTGTCCTTGTCGAAATTTGTCATAATGTCGCAAAGCAAGTCGGCGCCGTTTAATGCAAGAGATGCACATTGTGAAAAATTATCAAAATAATAGGTGTTTTTGTTTTTAGCCATAATCTATTTCTCCTTATCAGATTAAAATATTGCAATAAAAAGTTTTGCAGCGAGGAAACTGATAATTCCGCAGCCGGGGAAGGTAAATATCCAGGTAAGTATCATTTCTTTTACAACACTCATATTAATAGCAGAAAGTCGCCTTACCGCACCTACACCCATAATAGCGGTGGTCTTTGTGTGAGTAGTGGATACCGGCAGTCCGAATACGCTCGAAAACAGTAAGCAAAGCGCCGCTGCAATATCGGCGGAAAAGCCCTGATACTTTTCAAGTTTGACCATATCGTCGCCGACCGATTTGATAATTTTCTCACCGCCGACACTTGTGCCGAGCGCCATTACTACGCTGCATAATATCATAAGCCAGACCGGAATAATTTGACCTTCAACAGAACTTTGTCCGTTCGCAAAGGCTACACCGAGAAACAGTACGCCTATAAATTTCTGACCGTCCTGAGCGCCGTGCATAAAACTCATCGCCATCGCACCGAAAATCTGTCCTCCGGTGAAAAATTTATTTGTCTTTCGCCTGTCCATATTATAACAAATAACACAAACAATTTTGCATACAACCCAACCTGTTACAAAACCGAGTATAAGACTTATTACAAGTCCGTAAATTACTTTTACCCATTCGCCCTGGTTGACACCGTCCAATCCGTTGTTTACCGCAATAGCAGCACCTGTAAGGCCGGCAATAAGCGAATGGCTTTCGCTTGTCGGAATACCGAAATACGAAGCGCCCGTGCTGTAAATTACAATACTTAAAAGCGCCGCGCACAGAGCGATAAGAGCGCTTTTGGAATCATCTCCGAAATCTACCATATTGCTTATTGTGCTTGCAACAGACTGGTTGATTTTAGTCATAATCAATACGCCTAAAAAATTAAAAACAGCGCTCATTAATATAGCGCCGCGTGTAGTCATGCAGCGTGTTGTAACACAAGTGGCAATAGCATTGGGCGCGTCTGTCCAACCGTTGACAAAAATAACACCCAGTGTCAAAAGCACTGTAATCAACAATATCGGGCTCGATATGGCTGCATTAAAAAAATACAAAAAATTCATTAATTTTCTCCCTTTTGGTTTTTTTATATTTAATTATCCTTTTTTAATAAAAAAAGCACCTTTTGCAAAATTACTTGTAAAAGGTGCTTTGGTGCCGGTGACCGGGGTCGAACCGGTACGGTGTCGCCACCACTGGATTTTGAGTCCAGCACGTCTGCCAATTCCATCACACCGGCAAATTATGTTTTGATTTTATCACATTATAATCTTAAAATCAAGATAAATTTAATCAACAGTAATGTTATCTTTTATCTTTTCAAAAGTTTTGTCTTTTATACCCGGAACTTCAAGTATTTGTTCTATGGTTTTAAAGTTTCCGTTTTGCTCTCTGTAATCAATTATAGCCTGTGCTTTACTCTGCCCGATACCGTATAAAAGAGTAAGAGCCTGTTTGTCGGCAGTATTGATATTAACAGTAAGCGTTGCAAGTTCATCAAGCGAAGGTTTGCTTTCCTGTTTTTGACTGTCATCCGATTTGTAAACAACAGATACGGTCTTATCATCATTATGATTTACCGGAATGACAAAAGCATTTGTGAAAACAGAATATAAAAGAAGTCCGACACATATACATAAAGCAATAATTAAACAGGAAACTTCATGCTTTGATAACCTTGCCCTGCGTTTTTCACGTTCTGTAAGTTTTCTCAAATTTTTAAATCTCCCGAAAAATGTTAATATGTAAAATTATAATGTAAATAACTTAAATTTCAATAAAATTCTTAGTGAAATTTTTATACTGTTGGTGTATAATTAAACTTAAGTTTATATAAAAATTATTCGGAGTTGAAAAAATATGAGTTTTATTACACTCACAGATGTTACAAAAACATATAAAATGGGCGAAGTAACAATTCCTGCCGCAAATAAAATAAGTTTCAGCGTGGACGAGGGAGAGTTTGTTATCATTGTAGGTCCGTCCGGCAGCGGTAAAACAACCTTACTTAATATGCTCGGCGGTATGGACCCGTGCGACAGCGGTGATATATTAATCGGCGATAAAAATATCGCAAGATTTACAAACAAAGAGTTGACTAAATACAGAAAAAACGATATAGGTTTTGTCTTTCAGTTTTATAATTTAATTCCGAACCTTACTGCAAGAGAAAATGTGGAAATCTCCTGCGGTATGGGTAAAAACAAAACTGATGCAGACGACATTCTTGAAAAAGTCGGCTTAAAAGACAGACAGGACAACTTCCCCTCACAACTTTCAGGCGGCGAACAGCAGAGAGTATCAATAGCACGCGCTATGGCCAAAAAACCTAAACTGCTGCTTTGCGATGAGCCGACAGGCGCTTTAGATTACGCAACAGGCAAGGTTATACTTTCATTACTTCAAAAAACCTGCAAGGAAGAAAAAACAACCGTTATAGTAGTAACTCACAATTCTGCCTTAACTCCAATGGCAGACAGGGTAATCAAACTTAAAAACGGTGCTGTCGACAGGATAATTAAAAACGCCGAACCGTTTTCGGTGGACGATATTGAGTGGTAAATTATGTTTAAAATAAGATTAGTATCATTTTTACGCGACCTGTGGCAGACTAAAACCCGCTTTTTTTCAATATTTGCAATAGTAGCAATAGGCGTGGGCTTTTTTGCGGGAGTAAAAGCAACTGAGCCCGATATGAGAGAGTCGGTAAGCAATTATTATTCTGACTCAAGGCTCACCCACTTTATTATTTCATCTCCGCTCGGCTTTGACTTAGACGACATTGAACAAATAAAAACCGATTTGGGCAACCGGATGCACAACGATGCGAAGATTTCGGCAACAGGCGGTTATAGTGAAGACAATTTAATTTACGGTGATACCGATAACGGAAAAGCCGTAAAAGTTATGAATTATGACAGGTATTTTAACACTTTAACAGTCGTAGAGGGCAGTCTCCCGAAAGCCGAAAATGAGTGCGCAATTATTGCGGAAAACACAAAACTTAAACTCAAAATAGGAGATAAGATAACTTTTAACGATTCTTCACTTTTGGAGCAAAAAAAATTTACCGTAACCGCTACCGTAAAAAGCCCCTTATATATGTCTAAAATGCAGTTTGGTACCACCAATATAGGCTCGGGCTCTTTATCGGGCGTGGTTTTCGTGGCGGAAAACGCGTTTAAAAAAGTCTATTACAACAGAGTGTATATTTTTGATAAGTATTTATCCGACAGAGTTTATTATACCGAAGGCTTTGATAATGCTTATGACAGGCTGAAAACACAGGTAGAGGCTATGTGCGATGAAAAATACGCACAGTTTACAGACCAAACACGAACTGATTACACCGGTTTTCATTTGGATGTAATTTCTTCTGAATTCCAAAAACAGGCAGAAAAATTAAACGAAACCTATAACGATTTACTTTCACAACAAAGTCAGATTGCTGCCGATGCAGATTATCTTAAAAAGACAGAAGACTTTTTTAATCAAAACGATACTGCCTTGATTCCGCCTGAATACAGTTGGCCCGCTTATTTTGCGGCAGTCTATAAAATGACAGAGTATGACGAAAACTCTCTGCCGATTGCAGACTATTCGTGCGAGGGACTTTATAATTTAGTAACAAAAGGCGGCTATACTGCCGATACATATCTTTATTATAAATATCAACGCTATTTGCTTAATGTCATAAATCAGACTCAAAAGGAACAGTACGATAAGGCGCTTTCGGAATATAACGCAGCCTTTGAAAAATTTAAAAACGAATTTAACGATAAAACAAAGGATATAACAAACCTCTGGTATGTGTCGGACTTAAACAGCCTTCCTGCTTATACGGAGTACGGTGACAATGCAAAAAGATTAGGCAATATCAGTAAAATTTTCCCTGTATTTTTCTTGCTTGTCTCAGCGCTTGTATGCCTTACAACCATGACTCGTATGATTGATGAAAACCGTACACAGATAGGCACAAGAAAGGCGCTCGGATTCAACGACGGTGCAATACTTAATCACTATCTGTTCTATGCGGTGCTTGCGTGCCTTACAGGCAGTATAGTCGGCGTGTTAATCGGCTTTACGCTGTTCCCGAAAGTAATAATCGGCACTTATAAGATGCTTTATCTGATACCGCAGATTGAAACTCCGTTCAGATGGGGCTTGGCACTCTCATCAATATTTGTAACCCTGCTTTGCATAATCTTAACAGTAGTAGTTTCTTGTACTGCGGAACTGTTTAAAACATCCGCAACCCTTTTAAGACCGAAAGCACCCAGACAAGGCAAAAAGATTTTGCTTGAAAAAATTTCGTTTATCTGGAAAAGACTTACTTTCATTCAGAAGGTTACTTTGAGAAATATTTTCAGATATAAAAAGCGTATGATTATGACTCTGCTCGGTATTGCGGGTTGTACTGCTTTGATATTGACAGCATTCGGACTCAGCGACTCAATAAGCGATATTGTAAGACTGCAGTTTAATGATGTTATGAAGTACGATTTAAGCGTGAGTTTTACGGACGAACAGGCAATCAGGGGCGATATTGAAGAATATGTGCCTTATGATGACTATTTGGTAGTTATGCAAAAAACAGGTACCGCTCAAACCGATGAGGGAAGTCTTGAAGTAAATATTATCGTACCCTCACAAACAGAGCGTATTAACGATTTTATTAATTTGCGTTCACGCACTTCACATGAAGAATATACTTTAGCGGATAACGATATAATCATTACGGAAAAATTGGCAAAAAAACTCGCAGTTGAAGCCGGAGATAATATTGATATTTATCTTACCGAAGATAATATCCGGACTTTTTATGTATATGCAATAACCGAAAACTACGCATATCATTACGCTTATATTCCGCAGTCACTTTATAATTCGACTCTGGGCGAAGTTGAGTTTAATACCGCGCTGTGTAAAATTGATGATGATAAATCGGACGAGGCAGCAGAAGGTATTTTGAAAAAAGGCAACGCAAACGCGGTAATCAGTCAGACTAAAACAGAAGAAAATTTTGCCGATGTTTTATCAATGCTTGATGCGGTGATTGTAGTTCTTATCGTATCGGCGGGCGCGTTGGCGTTTGTTGTACTTTTCAATTTAAGCAACATTAATATCACCGAAAGAAAAAGAGAAGTTGCAACTCTTAAAGTGCTCGGCTTTACCAATAAACAGACCGGCGCGTATATAATAAGAGAAAATATTATCTTGTCTTTGTTCGGTACTGCGGCGGGACTGCTGTTTGGCAGAATTTTAACCGGTTTTGTTGTGCAACAGGCAGAAATTGATATGGTAATGTTCGGCAGAACGGTTTATGCGGAGAGTTTCGTTTTAGCGGCGGTAATTACAATGATTTTTGCGGTTGCGGTAAGTTTGCTTATGAATATCAGAATCAAGCATATTAATATGGTTGAGTCCTTGAAATCGGTTGAATAATTTATCTTAATGGGTAAATGTTATATATATTTACTCATTAATTTGTAATTATTATCTATTGAATTAATTATTAAGATGTGTTATTATTTATAGAGTAATATAGAATAAGTATAGTTTATTCTCAAATTTAATTGCTTATTTGTAAAAGTTTGCATACTCGGAGGTAATATTTTATGTTTAAAAAACTACTTGCACTGTCTGTTGTGCTTGTAATGGCATTGTCACTTGTTTCTTGCTCAAATGTAGGAAAAAGCACTGCTAATAACCGTCCCGGTGACTTTATTTTCAATGCGGTTGAAAACACCGATGAAAAATATACTCAGTCAATCAAGGATGTTGCGGACATTTTCAGCGATGCAGTAAACGGGGGCAGCATAAGATTTTCATATAACGACAGTCATTATTCGGTTGACAATATTTTATATATGGATGCCGAAAATGCAAAATATACAAACTTGCTTGACGGACAAATATACGGAGAGAATGTAAACTTGCTTTTGCAGTATGATAATTCGGATATTACAATGTGGTCAGACACAGATTTGTTTACATACGATTTATACGAAGGCAATTTCAATGCGTATAAATTCGATGCCGAAATGGTAGCAACAATGTTCCACGATAACTTTAATACCGAAGATAAAAAAGCAGATGTTGCAACAAATCCGACAAACTTCGATTGGCTTTTATACCAACTTACAAGAATAATGCAAATCAACGAGGACTTTAAAGAAGATTTACAAGACGACGTTAAAGACCTCTTCAATAAAAAGTTTGACAGATATTCCGTTGAAAATGTAACTGCCGAAGTAGACGGTACTCAGGTTAAATGTGTTGAACTTAAATATAATCTTGACGAGTATGATGTTGCACAACTTTTAGAAACAGTATTGAATGATTATTTAGACTACTTTTATTATCTTGGTGCAACCGGTATTCAAAAACAGTGTTTTGTAATTACCGATGCGCTTGAACAAATAAAAGCCTATGTTGAAAAATCATTTGTTAATTTAGATTTGACTCTTACAGTTGCAAAAGATACAAAAGCAATCGTGACTGTCGCGGTTTCGGGTACAGTTGATATTGCAGGCGAAGAAGCAACGGTTGAAGGTAATTTAAGCCTCGGCAGAAACGCATCTTACTTAACACCTGTTACAGGAGTTTTAACTGTAAACAAAGGTGCCGATATGTATGAATATTCAATTCGTACCGATGCTACAAGCGCAGAGGGTATCAATAATTACAGACTGAGTCTGGAAGGCAAACAAAATGGTACCGTAAAACAGTTTGTAGACGCATATTATACTTTTAATTCAAACGACTCAACCTTCAGTTTTTATACAAATACAAACGGTGATGTTATCCAGTTTGACGGTGCTTTAACCATTGACGAGGGTAAAGAGTTTGAAATTACAAACACTTACTTAAAACTCGGTAAGGATGAATATTATCCTGATTTCAAGATTATCGTTAAAGCAAAGGCTGCTATGCCGAAAGCACCTTCTAACCCTTGCGTCATTGAAGAAGAATACGACGAAGAAGGTTATCTTGCTTATTCGGCATACGACTCATTAGTAGATATTATTGATAACGAAGTAAGAACTACCGGCGTGTTCCAATACTATGACAGCGTTAAAGATTTAGTTAATAAAATTATTCGTAATTCAATATTCAAGGATGCCGCAGAAGGAATACTTGATACTTATGATGACGAAGTAAAGCCCGAACTTGACGAGTTCAGAACAGAAAACGCGTAGAATAAAAATACATTTTAAAACAACAAAAAAGGAAACGAAGAAATTTAATCTTCGTTTCCTTTTATATATTATTTACTTTGTGTAAAATCAATAATTGTAATTTTCGCTTAAACTGTCATTTTCATCATATATGTTTACATATTTTAAAATGTAATTTTCTTTGCTGTCTTTGTTTTCAATTTCAAATGCATAAACATATTTTTTAATTACCGTACCGGACTTATCATATTCATAGGTTGTAAGTTTTAATAAATTATCTTTATCGTATCTTGACATTTTTAACTCAACCAAACCGTCTTTGTCAAAATACTTCTCTGTTGAGTCAGCCCAGACTCCACGCTCTTTTGCGTAATCTTCTTTAAAATAATACTTTGTGCATTTCAAATTTTTATTGTTATCGTAATAATAATTGTATTCATCAAGATAACATTTCTTATTACCTTCATATATGTACTTTCCGTAAACCAAAAGTAAACCGCTTTTTGAATACTCCTTGTAATACTTGTTTTCCTCGGCTTTTGTATTAACAGTCTTTTCGTTTTCACAGCAGATGTAGGTCTTATTTTTAAGCGTGTCATACTTTTCTAAAAGAAGATTTGCTTTGTCAAACCATTCCTGCTCAGCGTCGCTCAGCATAGACGATGTGCTTACATCTTCAATGTATTCAGGCTCTGCTTCGGGCATTCCGACAAGCGAATTAACTGTGGTAGGCTTTGATACATCTTCGGCAGATGACTCCTCTTTTGAAGATGTTTCCGCCTTGCTTTGAGTAATACTCGAAGTTTCATAAGAAGAAATATCGCTGATTACGGAACGCGTACTTTCCGATGAAGAAGACTCTGCTTTTAATTCGTTGCTTTTGTCAAGTTCAATTGATAATGTTAAATATACAATCAATGCTGTCAAAAATAATGCCGCAACAGATATTAATACCTTTTTCATTTTGTTTTAATACTCCTTTTATTTACCGTATTTTTAAGCGGTAAGAAATATTATAACAAAATTTTATTAAAATGTCAAATTTGTAATCTTTATAATTGAAATTATTACAATAATTTAATAAAAAGAAACTGCAAAAACTTATCGTTTTCACAGTTTCTTCAAATTAAACATTAAATCTGAACAGGACAATATCTCCGTCTTTCATAACATATTCTTTTCCTTCGGAACGGACAAGCCCTTTTTCTTTTGCGGCAACCATCGTACCACATTTCATTAAATCGTCAAAAGCAACAACTTCGGCTCTTATAAATCCGCGCTCAAAATCGGTGTGAATTTTACCTGCCGCTTGCGGAGCCTTTGTGCCTTCTTTAATAGTCCACGCCCTGACTTCCGGCTCGCCGGCGGTAAGAAACGAAATAAGTCCGAGTAAGCGGTAGCAAGATTTAATAAGCCTGTCAAGTCCGCTTTGATTAAGTCCCAATTCCTCTAAAAACATAGCCTTTTCTTCATCGTTCATATCGGCAATTTGCGACTCAAACTCCGCACATATAGGCAAACATTCTGCGTGTTCGCTCTGTGCTAACTGCTCGACTTTTTTGTAGTTTTCATTACCGTCTACACCGTTTTCAAAATCTTCTTCACTCATATTGCAAACATAAATAATAGGCTTGTATGACAGTAAAGCGGTAGTATCCAATATTTCTTTTTCCAAATCATTTTGCGGTTCGATGCTGCGTGCCGATTTTCCGTTGTTTAACGCGTCAATCAATTTTTCAAGAAATTCGACTTCTCCCGCAAAACTCTTGTCGCCTTTTAACGCTTTTGTCGCTTTGTCAAGTCGTCTTTGCGCAATTTCAATGTCGGATAAAATTAATTCCATATTAATAGTGTCAATATCTCTTAAAGGATCAACGCTTCCGTTTACATGAATTATGTCGGTTGACTCAAAACAGCGCACAACCTCTATGATAGCATCTACTTCTCTTATGTGAGATAAAAATTTGTTGCCGAGCCCCTCACCTTTGCTTGCTCCCGCAACAAGTCCCGCTATATCAACAAATTCAATAGACGCAGGAGTAAATTTTACAGGGTTGTACATTTGTTTTAGTTTTTCAAGTCTTTCATCGGGTACACTGACCATTCCTACATTCGGCTCAATAGTGCAAAACGGATAGTTGGCCGATTGCGCCCCCGCGTTAGTTATAGCATTAAATAAAGTCGATTTGCCGACATTGGGCAATCCTACAATACCAAGTTTCATATATATTTCCTTTCAATATGTGACTGACTTAATATATATTAACAAATATCTTTAAAATGTTCAAGTGTATAGTTGACAATAAGGTGGCAAATTTGGTAAAATAAAATAATTAGTTATACGGTTTGGAGGAAATAAAAATGGCTATGAGTATGACAGGCTTCGGCAGAGGCGAAGTCACCGCAGAAAACATAACTGCCTTAGTCGAAATAAAAAGCGTAAACCACCGTTATTTCGAGTTTAATGTCAGAACACCGAGAGCATACGCCTTTTTAGACGATAAATTAAAAACGCTTTGTGCATCAAAAATTTCAAGAGGCAAGGTGGATATGTTTGTATCAATTGATACAACGCAGTTCGGTAATGTTAAAGTAAGCGTTAATAAACCTTTGTCGCAAGGCTATATCGATGCGATAAGGGAAATTTCTGAAGACAACGGTTTGTCAAAAGATGTTTCCGCCTATTCAATAGCAAGATTACCCGAAGTGCTTACTCTGACTTATGAAGATGTAGACGAAGACTTAATTTACAACATTGTAAAACAGGCTGCCGATATTGCGCTTGATAAGTTTATTGAAATGCGAAAAGCAGAGGGCGAGAGATTAAAAGAAGATGTGATTAACCGCGCAAACGGTATTTTAAAAACAGTTGAATTTATAGAAACTCAAAGCCCGAAAACATTAAGCGCTTATACACAGCGCCTTGAAAAGAAAATGCGTGAAGTTTTAGAGGACAGACAAATTGACGAGGCACGCCTTATAACAGAAACTGCAATATTTGCAGATAAAATCGCGGTAGACGAAGAAACCGTAAGGCTTCGCAGTCATATAAAAACATTAAACAAAATGTTTGAAAGCGATGAAGCAATAGGCAGAAAACTCGATTTTCTTATTCAGGAAATGAACAGAGAAATAAATACTATCGGATCAAAAGCACAGGATGTGGAAATTGCTCAGAAGGTTGTAGATACAAAAAGTGAAATTGAAAAAATCCGAGAGCAAATCCAGAACATAGAATAGGAGTTGTCAGATGAGATTTGTAAACATCGGATACGGAAATTTAGTATCGGCAGACAGAATAATAGCAGTTGTCTCAAATGACTCTGCCCCGGTAAAAAGAATTATGAGTTTTGCAAAAGAAAACGGGACGTTAATCGATGCCACCCAAGGCAGAAAAACTCACAGCGTCATAATTACGGACTCAAATCAGATAATAACAAGTTATCTGACTTGCGAGGCGATTCAAAACAGGGTGGAGGACAAAAATGAATAAGGGAAAGGTTTTTATAGTATCAGGTCCGTCAGGCAGCGGAAAAGATACAATTTTGCGAATATTACTTGAAAATCATCCCGAGATTAAATTTTCGGTATCTTGTGTAACAAGGAAAAAAAGAGGCATCAAAGCAGAAGACGAAAAATATAATTTTGTCAGCGTTGAAGAGTTTAAGCAAATGATAGAAAATGACGAACTTCTTGAACATAACCTTTATGTCAATAATTATTACGGAACCCCGAAAAAACCGGTTATGGATGCTTTGAACAACGGACAAACAATGATAATTGAAGTCGATGTAAACGGTGCGTTTAATATCAAGAAAAACCTCGATGCCGTAAAAACGGTGTTTATTATGCCGCCGTCACTCGAAGAACTTGAAAGAAGACTCAGATACCGCTCAACCGACGATGAGCAGACAATTCAAAAAAGAATTGAAGAAGCAAAAAACGAAATTTCAAAATCAGATATGTATGATTATGTAATTGTAAATGACGATGCAAACAAAACTGCAAAAGAACTTTACAATATAATTAATAAATAAATTCCAATAAATTCATGAGGTGAAAATTATGTTAAATCCGGCAATAGGAGAATTAATTAAAAAGTATGACAGTCGTTATAAACTTGTGCACGATGTTGCAAACAGAGCAAGAAAGATTGCTCAAAAAGCAGAGGAAAACAATGAAATTTTAGTAGAAAAAACCGTATCTCTTGCGATAAATGAAATCTGTGCCGAAATGAAGGATGAATAATTTAATCTAAAAATTATTTTAGGGGGGGCTTGTTTGAATGAGAAATGCACTTGTTGCAACAGTTGCAGTAGAGGGTACCGTTTTTCATTTTGACAAGCCCTACGATTATTTAGTAACAGACAATTTAAGAGACGATATCAAACCCGGTTGCAGAGTTATGGTGCCTTTCGGAACGGGCAACCGTAAAAGACAGGCGATGGTGCTTGAAATTAAACAGTCAAGCGAGTTTAATAAGTTAAAACCGATAGTGTCTTTAATCGATAAAAAGCCGATACTCACAAAAGAAATGTTAAGCCTTGCCGAGTGGATGAAAGAGCATTTGTTTTGCACTTATTACGATGCTTTTAAACCGATGCTGCCCGCAGGCATTAATGTCAGAATTATTGAGTCATACAGAATAAGCGAAAAATTTGATATAAACGAAATTGATAATTATTCGCACGATGAAGCATTGATATTAAAAGTGCTTTATAATTCAAAGGGAACGGTTGAAAAAGATAAACTATTATCAGCAGTACAGTTAAATTCCGATACAAAAATACTTGAAGAATTATCACAAAAAGGCTTAATATTAAGAACTGATGATGCAGTAAGAAAAATTAACGACGCAACAATCAAAATGATTAAGGTAAACAGCTTAGTTGCAAACAACAGACCTTTGACTTTAAAACAGAAAACAATAGTTGAATTTGTTGAACTTGCAGGCTCTGCCTCGGTTAAAGAAGTCTGCTATTTTACAGGTTGTGCGCCTGCTACCATTACAAATATGGTAAAAAAAGATTTGCTTATCCGCTATGATAATATCGTTTACAGAAACCCGTATAACATTTCGGGCGAAGGAAATAAATCAGAGATTAATTTAACCGAAAATCAAAATACCGCTTATGAAAAGTTAAGGCAACTGTATTTGTCGGATAAAGGTGCAGCCGCTTTGCTTTACGGTGTCACGGGCAGCGGAAAAACAAGCGTGTTTATGAAACTTGTCGACGATGCTTTTAATGATAATAAAGGCTCTATCGTTATGGTGCCTGAAATTTCTCTGACACCGCAGACTTTAAGCCTTTTTCATAATCGTTACGCAGGTAAGGTCGCGGTATTTCATTCGGCTATGTCGCTCGGTCAGAGAATGGACGAGTGGAAAAGAGTCAAAAACGGTGATGCCTTGGTCGCAATAGGCACAAGAAGTGCTGTGTTTGCTCCGTTTGATAATCTCGGTGTTATTATTATGGACGAGGAGCAGGAACACACTTATAAATCGGAACAAACCCCGCGCTTTCATGCAAGAGATATTGCAAGATTCAGATGCGCCTATTCATCGGCTTTGCTTGTTTTGTCATCGGCAACTCCGTCAATAGAAACATACAGCGCCGCAAAAGAGGGCAGATACCACCTGTGTACTCTGACACAGCGCTACGGTAATGCATCATTACCTATGGTACATACTGTCGATATGCGCGAAGAAATAAAACAGGGAAATAAAAGTATTTTCAGCAATTTTTTAGTCGACAGATTAACAAAAAACTTAAATGAAAATAAACAGTCAATCTTGCTTTTAAACAGACGGGGACATAATACATTTATATCGTGTTCATACTGCGGCAACGTAGTAACCTGTCCTAACTGCTCAATATCTTTGACTTATCACTCTGCAAACGACAGATTAATGTGTCACTACTGCGGTTATTCGGAGCCGAATATAAAAAAATGCAAAGTGTGTTCAAGCGAGCATATCCGCCTGTCGGGAGAAGGTACGCAAAAAGCAGAACAGGAACTGAAATTGCTCTTTCCTACCGCAAGAGTGCTGCGTATGGATGCCGACAGTACACTCGCAAGGAATTCTTATGAAGAAAACTTAACCCGTTTTGCAAACAAAGATTACGATATTATGCTCGGCACACAAATGGTCGCAAAAGGACTCAATTTTCCGGATGTAACCTTGGTGGGAGTACTTAATGCCGATGCATCTTTGTATTCTGAGGACTTTAAGGCGTTTGAGCGGACGTTTTCGCTTTTAACACAGGTTGTAGGTCGCTCGGGCAGAGGAGATAAAAAAGGCGAAGCGGTAATTCAGACTTATACACCGGAAAACGAGATTATCAGCCTTGCGGCAAAACAGGACTATGACTCGTTTTACGATGAAGAAATTTTAACAAGAAAGATTATGACCTATCCGCCTTATTGTTCAATGTGCCTTGTCGGTGTTTCGGGAGGAGTTTTGTCAGAGGTCAAAGATGTTGTGACAAGATTTCTTGATGCGTTGAGAAAAGAAAACGAACGCACTCCCGAGGTCAAAATGATAGTGCTCGGACCGTCTTGCGCAAACAAACCGAAACTTGGCGGCAAATTCAGATATAGACTTATTATTAAAGTTAAAAATAATAAAGATTTCAGATTAATGATGAAAAAGGTTTTGTGTGATTTTTCAAAAACTTATAACAGAAAAACCGTAAATCTTTTTGTTGATATTAATCCGGAATATGTATTTTAGGAGATAAAAATGGCCATTAGAAATGTTGTAAAAGAGGGCGATGAGGTACTTAAAAAGGTATCTCGCCCTGTCGAAAAATTTGATGAAAAATTACACACCTTGCTCGACGATATGGCAGAAACTATGTACAGTCTGGACGGTGCGGGACTTGCGGCAGTCCAGGTAGGTATTTTGCGCAGAGTGGTTGTAATTGATGTGGGCGACGGTTTAATCGAACTTGTAAACCCGAAAATTATTAAACAAAGCGGTAAACAAAACGAAACCGAAGGCTGTCTTTCGTGCCCGGGCAAGTGGGGAATAACACAGCGGCCGATGAAAGTAACGGTTGAAGCGCAAAACCGATTCGGCGAAAAAATCAAGGTGTCGGGCGAACAACTTAAAGCACGCGCCTTGTGTCATGAACTTGACCATTTAGACGGACATCTTTTCCTTGAAAAATGTGTCAGAATGTTAAGTCCGGAGGAAATGAATTGAACATAGTTTTTATGGGCACACCCGATTTTGCGGTAGGTTGCCTTGAAAGTATAATAAATTCAAATCATACAGTAAAAGCAGTATTTTCACAGCCTGATAAACCGGTGGGAAGAAAACAGATTTTAACCCCGCCGGCAGTAAAACAGTTTGCACAGGAGAACAATATACCCGTTTATCAGCCTGAAACCTTAAAAGACGGTGCTGCAAAAAAAATTATAGAAGAAATTAACCCCGATTGTGTTGTGGTCGTAGCATACGGTAAACTCATTCCCGAAAGTATGCTCGCTTTTCCGAAATACGGTTATGTCAATGTGCACGCCTCCCTCTTGCCCGAATACAGAGGCTCTGCGCCGATTCAGTGGGCAATAGTAAACGGAGAAGAAAAAACAGGCGTTACTACCATGCAACTTGATAAAGGTATGGACACAGGCGATATTTTAGAAGCAAAAGAACTTTTAATTGATAAAGACGAAACTGCGGGAGAACTTTTTGAGCGGCTCTCAAAACTCGGTGCATCTCTTATAATTTCTACTCTTGATAAACTTGAAAAAGGCGAAATTACTCCGATAAAACAGGATGAAAGTAAAGCCACCTATGCAAAGATTATCTGTAAAGAAATGGCGCTTATTGATTTTAATAATACCGCAACCGATATCAATAATTTAATAAGAGGGTTTAATCCCTGGCCTGTCGCATATACAGTATATAATTCAAAACGCATCAAGATTTTTAAAGCGGAAGTTACAACTTCAAAAGGCGAGCAGCCGGGCACAGTCATTGAAAACAGCGGCAAATTAACAGTAGCCTGCAAAGATAATACAGCCTTGAATATATCGCAGCTTCAGATTGAAGGCGCAAAGAGAATGAACATAGCAGATTTTTTAAAGGGCAATAAAATTCCCCTTAATATAAAACTCGGTTTGTAAATTATGAGTAATTTAAGAAAAATCGCATTAAATGCGCTCATTAAAGTAGACGAGGGCGGGTTTTCAACCATAGTATTAGATAACGCTTTAAACGAAAGTGAACTCAACGATAATGATAAGGCACTTGCAAGCAATATTTTTTACGGTGTGTGCGAGAGAAAACTAACGCTTGAGTTTTATCTGAATAAGTATTTAAAAAAGCCTGTCAATACATTACCGAATTTTGTAAGATTTGCACTTTTAATCGGCGCATATCAGATAATTTATCTTGAAAAAATTCCTTCTTTTGCCGCAGTAAACGAGAGTGTGAATTTAGTTGCAAAATCTAAATTTTCAGGCTTTAAATCGCTTGTAAACGCAGTACTGAGGAATTTAGAAAGAAACGGGACAGAGGAAATTGACGAAAATAATTTAAGTGTAAAGTATTCCGTTGATGAAAGTATTGCAAATGCACTTGTAAACGATTACTCTCTGCCTGTTGCAAAAGATATTTTAAATTCCGCTTTAATGCGCCCTGATATTTATGTAAGAAAAAACATTTTAAAAGAGGGCGAAATCAAGGGCGAAAAAACCGACCTTGAAAACTGCTATATCATAAAAGGCGCAGTTGAAAAAACGCAAGGGTATAAAGAGGGCGTATTTTATGTACAGGATAAATCAAGTCAACTCTGCTGTGCTTTTTTAAACGCACAAAAAACCGATGATGTTTTGGATGTCTGCGCAGCACCGGGAGGTAAAAGTTTTACCATATCTCAAAACGCAAAAAGCGTAACTTCCTGTGATATACATCCCCACAGAGTAGAACTGATTAAAAAAGGCGCAAACAGGCTCGGCATAAAAAATATAACCACCATAGTAAACGATGCACAAAAATTTAACGAAAAATTACCTTTGTTTGATAAGGTGCTTTGCGATGTTCCGTGTTCGGGTATAGGCGTTATGAGAAGAAAACCCGATATTAAATATAAAAAGATAGACGATTTAGACTCATTGTGCCGGGTTCAGTATAATATCTTGCAGACTTCAAGCAGATATTTAAAACAATCAGGAGAAATAGTATATTCAACCTGTACCTTGCTTAAAAGAGAAAACGAAGATATAGTAAATAAATTTTTGTCGGAAAATAAGCAGTTTAGTTTAGTTGAAATGAAAACCCTGTTACCGTGCGAAAATGTTACAGACGGTTTTTTTATGGCAAAAATGATAAGGAGATAAATTTTGAACAAGCCGGATTTATTAAGTCTTAATTTTGATGAAGTAAAAAATCTGATTTCACTCTCGGGCGAAGCCGATTATAAAGCAAAACAGGTGTATTTATGGGCAAGAAAAGGAATAGACAGTTTTGATGAAATGTCAAATGTGTCAAAATCTTTGCGAGAAAAATTAGAGGGAAATACATATCTGGCTACTGTCCGAATTGAAAGAAAATTCGTATCAAAAATCGACGGTACCGTCAAATATCTTTTTAAACTCTCGGACGGTGCTTTTATAGAGGGCGTGCTTATGAAATATAAACACGGTTATTCAATGTGCATTTCCTCGCAGGTCGGTTGCAGAATGGGCTGCAACTTTTGTGCTTCAACTCTTCTCGGACTTGAAAGAAATCTGACAGCGGGAGAAATGTTAGGCCAGATTATTAAAGCGCAAAACGATAATAATATCCGCATTTCAAATATTGTATTAATGGGCATGGGAGAGCCTCTTGATAACTTTGATAATGTGCTTCGCTTTTTAGAACTTGTTTCGGATAAAGACGGGCTTTCCGTAGGACACAGACATATTTCACTTTCCACTTGCGGCAGAGTGGACGGTATATATAAACTGCTTGAATATAATTTGCAGATTACTTTGTCCGTGTCGCTTCACGCCCCGTTTGACGATATGAGAACAGGTATGATGCCGATAAATAAAAAATATAATATAGAAAAATTGCTTTGTGCTTGTAAAGACTATACAGATAAAACACACCGCAGAATTTCTTTTGAGTATTCTCTTATTGAGGGACTAAACGACACAAAAGAATGTGCGCAAAAACTCGCATTTTTATTAAAAGGAATTTTATGCCATGTTAATTTGATTCCGATTAACGAGGTAAAAGAAAGAGAATATAAAAAATCAAAAAATGTATATAATTTTCAAAAAATGCTTACGGAAAAAGGAATTAACGCAACAGTACGCAGAACATTGGGTTCTGATATTGATGCGTCTTGCGGACAGTTAAGACAACGCATAAAAAATGAATTGTAAATAAATTATATAGGTAGTATAATGAGAATAAGTAAGACTTAAAGGAGGTGCCGATTTTTGAGAATAGTAAGCAAAACAGACAAGGGTAAAACAAGGCGTTCAAATCAGGATGCTTATGCTACGGGCGAACTTTGTGAATCAATGAGTTGGGCAGTTGTCTGCGACGGAATGGGCGGTGTTCAGGGCGGAAATGTAGCGGCGGTTACAACCGTAAAAGCCATGAGCGAACACATAAGTAACTCTTTTAGAGAGGGGATGAGTTCAGCTTCAATTCGTATAATGCTCGAATCGGCAATAACAGCCGCAAATATAGATGTGTATGATTTAGCACAGAGCGCTGAAACCTTAAAGGGCATGGGAACAACAATAGTTGCGTGCGTGATTAAAGACGCGATAGCCCATATTGTCCATGTCGGCGACTCAAGAGCATATCTTGTAAGCGAAAGCAAAGTTAAACAGATTACAAAAGACCATTCTTTGGTTCAAAGTTTGATAGACCAAGGAAAAATTACCGAGCAAGAAGCCTTAAATCACCCGCAGAAAAATATTATTACACGCGCTCTCGGTGTTGAGGACAGAGTCCTTGCCGACTATGACGAGGTGGTGCTTGGCGAGGGTGAGTCAATTATGATTTGTACCGACGGACTTACAAATTGCGTTGATTCGGAAGAACTGCTTTCAATAGTCAAGAATAACAAATTTTATGATTATCCGGACTTGCTTGTAAAACAGGCAAATAAAAACGGTGGCACTGATAATATAACGGTAGTATTTTTATCGCTTTAATATATAAGGAGAAAATATAATGGATAAATTTTTAGGCAAGCGTTTAGACGGAAGATATGAAATAAACGAGATTATCGGAATAGGCGGTATGGCAGTTGTCTATAAGGCGTATGACCGTATTGAGCAAAGAACCGTATCCGTAAAAATTTTAAAAGAGGAGTTTACAAAAAGCGAAGAATTCAAGCAGAGATTTCAAACCGAGTCAAAGGCTATATCAATGCTTAATCACCCGAACATCGTTAAAATATATGATGTAAGTTTGGGCGATAATTTCCAATACATAGTAATGGAATATATCGACGGAATTACATTAAAAGAATATATTGAAAAACAAGGTGTGCTTTCCTGGAAAGAAGCGCTTTATTTTACGGTACAGATTTTAAGAGCCTTGCAGCACGCACATGATAAAGGTATAGTTCACAGGGATGTAAAGCCTCAGAATATGATGCTTTTGCGTGACGGTACAGTTAAAGTCACCGATTTCGGCATCGCTCGTTTTTCGCGTACGGAAAAAACAATAACCGAAAAAACCATCGGCTCTGTTCATTATATTTCACCCGAACAGGCAAGAGGCGATATAACCGATGAAAAAGCAGACTTGTATTCAATGGGCGTTTTGCTTTATGAAATGCTTACAGGCAAGTTGCCTTTTGATGCAGACAGCGCTGTATCGGTAGCAATTATGCAAATGCAGGATGATCCTGTTCCGCCAAGACAGATTAATTCTACAATTCCCGTAGGCCTTGAACAGATTACAATGCGCGCTATGATGAAAAATCCCAACAGGCGTTATCATTCAGACGCGGAAATGTTAAGAGATTTAGAAGAATTCAAGCGTGATCCGTCAATTACTTTTAATTATGATAACCCCTATACAGATTCGGAGCCTACAAAAATTATCAGCAAAGAGGAATTAGATGCCTTGACTAATACCACCGAAAATCAGCAAGAGCCGGAAACTAAAAAGAGCCTTGTGCCTGTTTTATCTGCGATTGCAAGCGTGCTTGTAATAGCGCTCGGTATTATCGCATTTTTGGTAATGAAAGGTTGCGGCGGCACAAATGTTGATGAATGTCCCGACTTTTTCGGTATGTACTATGAAGATGTAGTGGAAAAATATCCCGAATATAATTTCACTTTCAAACTCGCAAACGAAGACGCAAAGTCAGTCGTAAGTAAAGGCTGCATTGTTAAACAGTCTGTCGATGCGGGCACAAAGATGAAAGAGAAAAAAGATGTAACTCTTTATTATAACGATACTGAATTTGTTAAAATTCCGGATGTTACTAACTATAAAGACTTTGAAACCGCAAAAGCGGCTCTTGAAAAACAGGGTATCAAAGTTGCAGACGAGCCTATTGAGAAAACACCTGATGAGGATGATAAAGATAAGTTTAAAGCAGGCGAAGTTATGGGTACGGACCCTGTTGCAGATACCTTGGTAGAAAAAGTCGTTACAAGCGAAGACATAGACGATGTATCAAGCGAGGAAGAATCAAGCGAGGACACATCAAGCAGCGAAGATAAAGACAACAAAAACAATGCTGCCGCTATGCTCGCACAGGTATCTCTTAAAACAACACAAGAGGGCGAGGAAGTCGCAATCGTAATTTGTACGGTTGATTTTCCTGACTTAATCGGCCTTTCAGAAGATGAGGCGGTAAAACAAATCGAAACCGTCGGGCTTAAAGCAAAGGTTACTAAAATGTATCACGATGCAAGTAAGGCAGATGAGGGAGAAGTCTTTGAGCAAAGCATTGAAAAAGGTACATCAACTGCCGATATCAAAGATGATACATGTGAAATCTTTGTCAGCGTGGGTGAACTTGTAATTACAGTTGCCGCACCGAGCGAATATGATGAGGACTCTTACACGGTAGAAGTCACCTGCGGCTCAAAGACAGTTACACAGGAGTATTCGTCATCTACTAAAAACAAGGACTTTAAATTAGTCCCGAGCGAGTCCGAAGGAAAAGCTTATGTTTATATCGACGGTTCAAGGTATCAGGAATGGTATTATGAGGCGGGCAAAGATCCGTACATCGTAAATGATTATTCCGAAAACTTTGTAACCGTAAGTGAGGAGCCTTCAAGCGAGGAGCCTTCAAGCGTAACCGAAGTATCAATACCGAGCGAAATTACTTCAAGTGCGGTGCCTTCAACTCCGTCTGAAGACTCAAGCGAGGACACATCAAGCGAAGATTTTAATAATCCGTCGGAAATCACTTCAAGCGAATTGATTTTAGGTTAGTAAATGACAGGAGTAATAGTAAAAGCAATCAGCGGTTTTTATTATATTGATGCAGATAATAAGATTATTGAATGCAGAGCAAGGGGAGTGCTCAGAAAAACAGGCACCCCCCTTGTGGGCGATATAGTACAAATCACGCTTTCGGGCGATGGCGGTGTCGTAGAAAAAATAACAGACAGAAAAAACTCGTTTGTCCGTCCGCCGATTGCCAATATTGAAAAACTTTTTATCGTATCGTCCTTTTCAAATCCGTCACCTAATACATTACTTATTGATAAAATGACCGTGCTTTGCGAAAAAAACAATATTGAACCTGTAATAGTTTTCAATAAAAGCGATATGGGTGACTTTTCGGAATATAAAAAAATATATGAAAACGCAGGGTTTAAAACTTTTGTAATATCTTGCGAAAACAACGACGGAATAGATAAAATAAAAAATGAAATAATGGGAATTTGTGCTTTTACGGGAAATTCGGGTGTCGGAAAATCGACAATACTTAATTCGCTTTTTCCGCAGTTTAATTTAAAAACAGCAGATGTAAGCCAAAAACTCGGCAGAGGCAGACATACTACCCGCCATACAGAACTTTTTAAAACCGAAAACGGTTTTGTAGCCGATACACCGGGCTTTTCAAACCTCGATGTTCTCGATATTGAAAAAGAGGACCTGATATATCTGTTCAGAGAAACTAAAAACTGCATCGGACAATGTCAGTTTACTTCTTGCTCACATACAAAGGAAAAAGGATGTGCAGTAATAAAAAAAGTTCAAAGCGGTGAGATTGAAAAAAGCCGGTTTGAAAGTTATTGCAAAATGTATGAAGAACTTAAAAGCATAAATAAATATAAAAAATAATTAACAAAATTGCTCACCTGTGCGTACTATGAAAGTACGGCAGGTGATTTTTTTGAGGTGCAGAAAACGACGTTGTTACGGATGCATACCATGGATTTTACTCATAACTTTAGGTCTTTTATTGTGCTATATATTACCGTCGTCTGCAATAATAGTGTTGCTTGCTATTGCAGTAATAATATTAAGCATTTCGGTTTTGAGACATTAGAAAGGGGGATAAACCGATGAAAGTTGTTGTTGTAAAAACTCCGAAAGCACTAAAAGGAATATTAAGATTGTTATTTAAAATCAAAAAAGATGATTGATTACATAAACTCCCGATTATGCGCCGGGTACCCTTTCGGTCGCCCGGCGCGGCACGGGTGTTTATAACCGGCCTTTTATAAATAATCGTTAAATAACCTGCATTACAGGTTTTTGTATTCTTTATAATATGTAAAAACAGCGGCAAGGCACAAATTACGCCTTACCGCTGTTATAATTTATGTGTATAAATTTACATAAAAATTTCTATTTTGTGAGTCTTTTTGTCACCGAAAATCTTAACGCGGTTGCCTTCAATTTGCTCACCGTCAACTGTGATGCGTTTTACCTCGCTTTGCGCTCCGCTTTCGTTTAAAACGGTTATATCATAGTTGTCGCCACGGAAAACGCGGTGCATTGATACTTTCTCCCATTTACCCGGAATACAGGGGTTAAGCGTAAAGGAGTCGTAATCGGGATGAAAACCGAGCATGTACTGTGTGATAGCACGGAACATCCATCCTGCAGTACCTGTAACCCACGCAAACAAGGTTTCACCCTTGCGAGGGTTGTCGGGACCGAAGTACATATTTGTAACTACATAAGGCTCGCATCCCGAATGAGTCGACGGGTTAGTCTCGCTGTCCGGCAATATCTTGCTGATTGTTTCATAAGCCTTGTTTCCCTCACCCATAATACAGTCGGCTACGACCTTAAAAGTTCCTCCGTGACAGTAGGGAGTTCCGTTCTCCCATATACCCGGAATAAAACTTGTCAAACGACCGATACGATTATTAAACTCAGTATATGTGGGATAGAGGGTAAGCGGTCCGTAATCGCTGTCAAGATACTTCTCAACAGCGGCCATACATTGACTGCTGCGCTGTGAATCAGCCACACCGGACAAAACTGCCCAAGTCTGTGAATTCAAGTAAATCATACCCTCTTTTTCGGTATGAGAGCCGACTTTTTCACCAAAATCGTTTATAGCCGCTAAATACCATTTTCCGTCCCAGCCGGCAGAATTTATCGCTGCTTTGATTTTCTCTGCACGAGCGCGCATTTGTGCGGCAACCGTGTTGTCGTTAAGTATCTCCTGAGCAATCTCTGCGGTGTTTTCAAGGGCATAACAGCATGCAATCGAGGTCCAAACGCTTTGTCCTTTGCCTTGTAAACCGGTCATGTTGAGCGAATCGTTCCAGTCACCGTCGCGGGACTTGACAAGCCCGTCTGCACCAAGGTCCGACGATACAAAACGAGCCGCTGTCAGCATGTGTTCCCATACGGTATCTTCACCTTCATCAAGATATTTGACTTTTTCATCAAGAAAACTGCTGTCGCCTGTTTCCTTAATATAGGCATTAACTGTCGGCGCTATCCATGTAGGACCGTCGGAATAAATATGATGGTCAAGCGGCAACCAACCGCGCACACAACGACCGTCGCTGTACATATATGTAAGTGTTTCAAGAATTTTTTTCTTTGCAAGTGACGGGTTAAACGATGCAACTGCCCACGCGTCCTGAAGTTGATCTCTGAAACCTTTTCCGGTATCTCGTCCGACTTCGGCACACAACTGAACCTGTTGCTTTAACCAGTAGTTTGCAAAATTGTTGACTTTCTCATCAGGAGTGTCAATGAAAATATCTCCCGAAAGTTGTTTTTTAGATTCAATTAAAGCGGCAAAATCGCTCTCAATCTTACCCTCGGTAAATAATTTGTCTGTCAGCATTTTTGCAGTCTGCATACAGTCAACCGCGCCTATAAGTACCTGATAACTTACACTCTCGCCGGGAGCCAGAGTAAAATCATGCTCAAATGCGCCAACCATCTGCTCACACGCGGCAAGACTGTTGCTGAGTCGGTCTGCCAAAACACCGTCGGGAGACTCTGTGCTGCCGTAAACGCCGATAAAAGAGCGCTTTGAAGTGTCAAAGGCGGTCGGAGTGATATTTGTCGCCATAAATCCGTTGAACCAGTCGTGCGGGCGCTCCATAGCCTTGTTAAAGCAGACGATAACATTACTCTCAGAGTCATATTCACCGTGCACATAGGAATTATAGTCGCTGTAGCGGGCATAACCTTCAAGTGAAAATTCAGCAAAAGAATAAGCACTGACTGTTCTTGTAATGTCAGACTTGTTTGTAAGAGTCAGTGTCCATATCTCGCACGGGTCTTGAGAGTTAATGAAAATGCGTGCGGAGGCAACGATATTGTCACATTTACTGCTTATACGAGTGTAACCCAAACCGTGAATACATTCAAAATTTTCAACCTGAGTGCGACACGGATACCATCCCGGGTTCCATACTTTACCGGTTGTATGGTCCTTGATATAAAAATAGCGGTTTCCGTCGCGTATGACCGAGCAGCGTCCCCTGCCTTCACCGTCAATATACGAAAGCGCACGTGTGCCGTAGGCTCCGTTGCCGCCTCCCAGATGATTTACTCCGCTGAGTACTCGCGCGTTCCAGATATAATTAAGTAACGGACGTTTAAGTTGCGTCTTAGTGATTTTATATTCGTTACCGTTTTGAAAAGTACCAAAAGAATTCATTCTCATTCCTCCATAAATGTTAATCTTCTTAAATTATAACAAAAAAATGTATAATTTGCAATAAAAACCCAAGTTTTAGAATATATTAAACACCTGATAAATATATTTTAATATCAAAGTATATTTTAAGGAGTGCAATTAATAATGGAATGCAATTTATCAAAACAGGATGTCAGTTGCGAAAAAACACTTTTAAATACATCAATAGAGCAACCGGCAAGTGTCGAATTTTCATTACCCGACTATTGCCCTGATATAGAAAGAATATTAAAGTGTTGCTTGAATCCTGTAATTAACCAAAAATTAATTAACGCAGATAGCCTTATAATCGACGGTGTAGTTTATATCAACCTGCTTTATTGCGACTCGTCAAAACAAATAAAAAGTTTTGAGTACCCATATCCGTTCAATGAAAAAACTGCTCTTACTAATTCAGCGGAGAATACTATCACAAAATCTGTCACCGTAAAACCGATAATTGACGACTTAAACTGCAAGGCAGTAACAGACAGACGCGTACAACTTAAATTTTCAATTGCATTAAAAGTTGATGTTAAGGCTACCTTTGCAAAACAGGTAATAACCGATATCGACTGCGAGGGCTTCGAACAACTTTTAAGTTTTTCAAATTCTTCTTCACCTATCGCGGTTGCACAAAAATATCAGGTCGTAACAGATAATTTATCTTTGCCCGAATCTGCACCCGAAATCAGAAATATTGTGCGAAGTAATGTCAACTCAACCGTCACCGAAACAAAACCTATCGGCAAAAAAGTTGTAGTCAAAGGCGAAGTGCTTATTGATATAATGTATATGTCATCAGACAAAAGCGGTTGTCAGTGCCTTAAATTTTCTTTGCCTTATGCCCAGATTATAGATGTAGATAACATAAACGAAAACTGTACTGTCAGCGTTCAGAGTGAAATTGCATCTGC
The DNA here is from genome assembly GCA_036310005.1 of Acutalibacteraceae bacterium. Lineage (GTDB taxonomy): Bacteria > Bacillota > Clostridia > Oscillospirales > Acutalibacteraceae > JAXJSP01. The sequence goes on from JAXJSP010000048.1 coordinate 50,709, forward strand.
AAATATTCGCCCTAAAACAAATATCAACGGTGAAATTCGCAATATTTCTGCAGAAATTAAAGTATGCTTAACTTTAACCGCTTTTTGTAATCTTGAAATTCCTTTTATTGAAGATGCGTTTTGTAAAAACAGGGACACCTCTCTTACTTATGACAGCATTGAATTTAAAAAGGTTGAAAAAAGCGTAAACGATACTGTCACGGTTACAAAAGTAATAGATGTTCCTAATGACGATTTAAAATTCGTAACAGATGCTTTTTGTAATGTCGCGGATATAAGGGCACATTGTGAAAACGGTCAGGTAAATATTACAGGCAGCCTTTTTGCTACAGTAATTTGCGAGGACTCCGAAAGCGACCTTTACAGTTTCGACAGAGGCGTTGATTTTGACTATAAGTCTATGTATGACAATGTAAGCGAAAAATATACCGCGGTTTGCTCCGCAGTAGTAAAACAGGTTGAAGCGAGCATTACAACAAGCGGTGTTGAACTCAAATGCACTGTGGGTATTACCTGCGATGTTATAGGCTGCAATTCAAGAAAAGTTGTTACCGAAGTTTCGGTCGATGAAAATATTAAAAAAGATAAATGCTGCCTTATCGCCTTTAATGCCAAAAAAGGCAGTAAGGTCTGGGATATAGCAAAAAAATATTCTTGTTCACCGGGTGATATAAAAACAATTAATAAATTAGACAGCGACATTCTCCCTTGCGATAAATTGCTTGTCGTATCTAAATAATATAAAGCGGCTGTAAAGACGGTAAGTTTTTACAGCCGCTTTTTGTCGGTTGAAAAATAAAGCGAATTTTGGTATAATAGACTAACAATATTTGTAGGAGAGATAAAATGATAAGAAAATTATTATCTTTTGTTCTGACCGTTGCTCTTTTATTTAGTATAACACTAACTACCGTTTCGGCTCAGAGTGAAGATACACCCGAGCTTTATTTTACTGTAACAAATTCTCAAAATCAGAAAATTACTTCAGTAAACGCAGGCAGCGATATTAAACTTAATTTATACCTGAAAAACTATCAAAACAGTTTAGACGACGAAAACAGAAAAATTGCAACAGGTTGTATCTATATCAATGTAGATTCATCTTACTTTTCAATAGCGAAAACAAATGCTTTTTCAAACCCGTATAATAATGCTATGACGGTGCAAGGCAATTTAAGTAACAATTTACTCAGCCTGCTTTTTGAAACCGATTCGGGCATAGGCAACACTTTTTCAATCTCTGAAAGCGATTTAGATTCAAAAGGCGGACTGCTTTTCAGCGTGCAACTGACCGCCTCCAAAGTTTTAGCAAACAAAACCTGTACATTCGCGTTATCGGATAATTCAAATTTCGCGCTTAAAAATTTTACAAGTTTAAAATTCGGTTGTGACAAAACAACAACTGCAATAAACTATAATAACTCATATATTCCCTCAAAAGTAACAGGCTTAAAAGCGGACAATCTGTCCCATACTTTGGCAAAAATCACCTGGACTAAGTGTAGCGGCGTGACAGGATATGTACTTTATACATCTGCCGACAAAAAAACCTGGACAAGAATTGCCGCACTAAAAGGCGCAAGCAGTATATCATATACGCATACTAACCTTACAGTCGGAAAAACTTATTATTATTTAGTTCGCGCTTATAAAACCGTAGACGGAGTGAATTTGTACGGTGAAAAGTCTTTAGTAATTTCAAATATTCCGATGCCTGCAAAAGTTACAGGCTTAAAAGCGACAAGTACCGGATATAACAGTGCAAAAATTACCTGGACAAAAAGCAGCGGTGTATCGGGATATGTAGTTTACAGGTCTGCCGATAAAAAAACCTGGACAAGAATTGCCGCATTAAAAGGCGCAAGCAGTATATCCTACACCGATAAATCATTAACCGCCGGCAAAACTTACTATTATCTGATTAGGGCGTATAAGTCATCGGGCGGTAAAAATTATTACAGCAGTAATTCAAGCGCAGTATCGGTAAAACCCGTACCGAATAAGCAAACAATCACTTATCTTAAAAATACAAATAAAAACACAATAACAATTAAATGGCAAAAACAAACAGGTGTCAGCGGGTACGAAATTTATTATGCAACAAATAAGAACGCAAATTATACTTATTTAAAAACCGTCAGCGGTGCATCAAATGTATCTTACACTAAATCGGGACTGAAAAAGGGAACAACATATTATTTTAGAGTCAGAGCCTATAAAACAGTAAACGGTAAAAGAGTATATGGCGCGTTTAGTGATTATAAATATGTAAAAATACAAAAGTAAAACAAAAAACTTCGATGTTTAACATCGAAGTTTTTTTACTCTATCTTACAAACTCTACTCTTTTTACTCTTTTGTCTCCGTCAAGCACAAGTTCGTTCCATAAATACGCAGGCTCAACAAAAACTTCATCGCCGCCGGCAGCAGACTTGTAAATTACAACTTCTTGTGAAGTTTCCTTGTCGGTTGCAGTACCGAGCAGTTCAAATTCCTCGCCCTGATAATGATGCCATATACCCTTTTTAAACTCGCCCGTAGCATTTTCAGGGTTATATTGAAATACATATTTTTCAATTTCTTCAGGTCGGGGACAATGGTCTCCGCCCTGGAAAAATGTAAGTTGTTTATTTGTCTTAAAATTGTTATACAGCGTAGTAACAGTAGACGCAGGGCAGGTGCAGTCACCTAAATATGCGGTGATTCTTACAGGACACTTAACATTCTTTGCCTGATATACAGTATCATAATATAAAACACCGTTTTGCGCCTTTGGACGCCAACCGCCGATTAAACCGTTTCTCTCTGCGGTAAGATTGCAAAACCACGGAATAGCAATTTCAAGGAAAGAAACATCTTTATCGTGTGCCGCAACAGTTACTGCCTGAAGCGCACCCTGAGAGCCGCCCATACACTCTAAATACTTTTTGTTCCACTCATCTAAAGTCTTTACATATTTTGCCGCACAAAGATTTCTTATCATCATTTTATACCAATAGGTAGTTTTAGGGTCTTCGTTTTCTTTTTCATTGAACCCGTAATTTTCCAAAGTATTCATATATCTGTTTTGAAGTTCAAAGTTTGTGCAGTCATTCTCACATCCGTGAGCATTAAAGTGCGCGGTAATGAGATTATCGTTGCAACAAGATTGCGCAGCGCTTATACCGTAACCGATAAATGCAAGTTGCATATTAAACGGTCCGCCTGACTTTGGCATTGTAATTACGCCGGATGCCGGAGTATCAACAAAGGTTGAAATCTTTACATCATAGCTGACAAAACCTTCGGCAACATTATCAAATATTTGTTTTTTCTCGATAAGTTCGGGGGTGAAGTTTGCAAGTTTTTCTTCAATTTCGCCCCAGAATTCATCATAATCGGCAGGTGCGGGCTCGCTTACATCAAGTTTTTCAATTTCTGCACCGGCGCTGTTTTTTAAGTCAGCAAATTCCGGGTTAAGACCACCGAACTTATCAAATGCCCTGACAGTTAATCTTGCAAAGCCCGGTTTTGATAAAGAAGTCTTAACAATCAAAGGCTTGTTCGGGAAAATGTCACCGGCACCGCTTAAATGCTGTCCGTCATCTGTGTCAATGTACCAGCGAATGTTTCTGCACTCAATAAATGCCTGATTAGATTTTGCCCTTACCGTGAATACTATTTCCTCGTTTACTTTGTAAGAAAGAGGAGGCTTGTCTGTTGTTCCGAATAAATACTTATGCATATTATCAACCCCAATTATTTGTCTTTTATAATAACACTATTCCCGATTTTTTACATTCGTTAACAGTATTTTCATCCCAGATGCTCGACTGTACTTCGCCTATGTGCGCGCAACCCATAAGCAACATACAAAGCCTTGACTGACCGATACCGCCGCCGATAGTAAGCGGCAATTCATCATTTAACAGCATTTTATGAAACGGAAGATTTCTTCTTTCATCACATCCGGCAATTTTTAACTGCCTGTCAAGTGAGTCTTTATCTACTCTTATACCCATTGACGACACTTCAAACGCGCGGGATAAAACTTCGTTATAAAACATAATGTCGCAGTTTAGTGACCAATCGTCATAGTCAGGCGCTCTTCCGTCGTGCGGTTCGCCCGATTTTAATTTATCGCCGATTTGCATAATGCAAGCGGTTTTGTGGTCTTTTAAATATTCGTTTTCTCTCTCGCGCGGAGTTAAATTCGGATATAAATCTTCAAGTTCGCTTGTGGTAATAAAACTTACATCTCTGCTTAACTCAACATTGATTTGCGGAAATCTTACATAAAAACGCTCGTTTGTGTTGCAAATAGCATGAACAATAGATTTAACAATAAGTTTTAAAAAATCTAAATTGCGGTTTTCTTTGGTTATAATTTTTTCCCAGTCCCACTGGTCAACATATACGGAATGAAGATTGTCTAATTCTTCATCTCTGCGAATAGCATTCATATCGGTATATAAACCGTCGCCGACACTGAAATTGTACTTTTTAAGTGCAAGCCTTTTCCATTTTGCAAGAGAGTGAACTACCTGTGCATCCGTATTAACAGCAGGCACATCAAAACTGACAGGCCTCTCGTAACCGTTAAGATTATCATTTAAACCGGAATTTTCCGTAACAAAAAGAGGCGCCGATACACGCTTTAAATTAAGCGCCGATGAAAACTCATCCTGAAATGTATCCTTTATGTATGAAATTGCACGCTGTGTATCATATTCGTTTAAAACAGGCTTGTAACCTTGAGGTATAAAAATACTGTTCACGCTTTCTCCACCTTTATTTAATATTATTTATAAATATTACCATAAAGCAAATATATTTACAACAATTAATATCGAAGTTGTTGACATTTATTTTTCAAAATGCTAAAATCAAATCGGTATGATAAGTATTTAACCCGACAAATAAAGAAAGCAGACTAATGTCTGCTTTCTTGCTCTTTTAACCAGGCTTTTTCCTTTCTCTTTAAAAGCGCCTTATCAACATCGCTTAACCCGTGCGCTATAGCAGGAAACGGGTTTTCCTTGTCTGCGGTAGGCTGAATATTATAAGTTCCGTATTTGTTGATTTGCTCAAATGCGGTTTCGGGATTGCCCGGTACAGCAGTCACGCTCGGCGTTAAATCTATGTCTTGTTCATCCATTCTTATCACCCTTGTTATTGTTTGAAAATAAAAAATTTTTATACTTATTTAAAAGGAATCAATATGGAAATAATAGCGTATATAAAAACCGATTTTTCTTCAAAATTTGCAGTGCCCCGTCAGAGCGGACTTGCAGAGTGCAAGGGCAAAATCGTATTCGAAAAACCTTATGCGGTTGAAGATGCTGTGCGAGGACTTGAAAATTTTTCACATATTTGGGTGCTTTGGGGCTTTTCGCTTTGCAGCAGTAAAAAGTTTACTCCGACAGTAAGACCGCCGCGACTTGGCGGAAATAAAAGAGTAGGCGTTTTTGCCACGCGCTCTCCGTTTCGACCTAATAATATCGGCTTGTCCTCTTTAAAACTCGAAAAAATTGTGTGCGAAAACGGTAAAGTCGAACTTTATGTTTCGGGCGTGGATATGGTTAATAATACTCCGATTTACGATATAAAACCCTATTTGCCCTACACAGACTGTCATACCGACGCTACGGGCGGTTTTGCGCAAGAAAAAATAAATTATAGATTAGATGTAGACGAAAATGATGAAAACTTAAAAGACTTAAATGATGATATAAAAAAAGAGATTATTCATATACTGCAAAATGACCCGCGACCTGCATACCAGAACGACGAAAACAGAATATACGCATTTGAATACGCAGACTATAAAATAAAATTCAGCGTCAAAGATACAAAAGTGAATATTATAAAAATAAAAAGGTAGCAAAACTACCTTTTTATTTTGTCAAGATAATTAATCATATATTCAACTGCGTTGTCAACGTTGCTCGGCGTAATAACATCGGCTTTTTTCTTGATTTCATCAATTCCGTTTTCGGGCGCAAATGAAATGTCTGCGACTTCTATCATCGAAATATCATTTTCATAGTCACCGATGCAGTATAAGTTTTTCATATTAAGATGCTTTTTAAGTATCTTCGCACATACTCCCTTGTTTGAACCCTTTTTGAGAATTTCCGTACCGCAGTTCCAACTTCTGAAAATTTCAAACTCGGTCGAATATTTCGCTTTCATATAATTTGCAAGCCGCTCACCCTGAGCAGGCGTGTCGGTCACAAATACATATTTATAAATCGGTTCATTTTCAGGGCGCTCTTGAGGATAATAATAAATTTCTTTCTCTGTACAGCAACGCACCTGATTAATTGACTCATTGTTTTTAATAATATCATCTATCACAAAACTGATGTCATTTGAAAAAGGGTTTGAAAACAGCGCGCCTAAGCCATGCTTAATCAGTGCACCGTTATGCGTAACGCAAGGAGCATTTGCCTTTAAGGATAACTTGTCAACATAACCGCACAATCTGCCTGTGCTGTATGCAAAATGCCCTCCGTTTTGCATAAAGTAATTAAGCGCAGCCTCGTTTTCTCTGGATATTTTTCCTGTCTCAAAAACTAATGTTCCGTCAAGGTCGGAAAGAATTAAATCGCCTTCAAACTTTTTCATCTTTTATCCTTTGCTCATAGTTTTGTGTTAGTATAATTTTATATGAAAGAATAATTTAAGTCAACACAATGTGTTGAAAAAAAGTATTATTAGTGATATAATATATCGGTGAAATTAATATGAAAGGTAAGCGTTATTAAAATGACAAAAATTGATATATTTTCGGGCTTTTTAGGTGCCGGAAAAACAACCTTAATAAAAAAATTGATAAATGAGGCATATAAGGGCCAAAAGGTCGTGCTTATTGAAAATGAGTTTGGCGAAATAGGTATTGACGGGGGTTTCTTGCAGGACGCAGGTATTGAAATTACCGAAATGAACAGCGGTTGTATCTGCTGCTCACTTGTCGGCGACTTTTCAAAAGCCCTCGAAAAAGTGCTTTGCGAATATTCACCCGACAGAGTGCTGATTGAACCCTCGGGTGTCGGAAAATTAAGCGATGTTATAAAGGCTGTAAAAGATATTAATAATGAAAATGCAAGCCTTAACACTTTTACTGCAGTAGTCGATTTTAACAAATGTAAAATGTATATGAAAAATTTCGGCGAGTTTTTCAATGACCAGATTGAAAATGCATCCTGTATCGTGCTTTCTCATACAAAAGGTGCGAGCGAGGAAAAACTCAAAGCCTGTGTCGAGGCAATAAGAGAGCATAATAAAACAGCAACTATTATTACAACCGATTGGGATAAACTGACAGGCGAGCAGATTTTGGAGGCTATGGAGAATAAAGATACACTTAATGCGGAACTTGAGCATTTAAGCGAAAACGAAGTTTGCCCCGAATGCGGATGTCACCATGAACATCATCATGACCATGACCATGAACATGAGCATCATCATCACGACCACGATGATGAGTGTGAATGCGGTTGTCATCATCACGACCACGACCATGAACACGAGCATCATCACCACCACGCAGATGATGTTTTCACATCCTTCGGCGCAGAAACAACCAATAAATATACAAAAGAGCAGATTAAAGACATTTTAACTAACCTTATGAATGAAAACAAATACGGTAACGTGCTCAGAGCCAAGGGCTTTGTAGAAGGCGAAAACGGGGAATGGGTGCATTTTGACTATGTACCGGGTGAGCCTGATGTCAGAAGCGGAAAACCGGCAGTTACAGGCAGAATTTGTGTAATCGGCTCTAAAATTAACGAAGACGCAATCGCAAAATTATTTAATGTTTAAGAGGTAATACTTTATGCAGGAAATTCCGGTATATTTGTTTACAGGCTTTTTAGAGGCGGGTAAAACAAAATTTATTCAGGAAACACTTGAAGATGAAAGATTTAATAATGGCGAGAAAACTCTCCTGCTTTTATGCGAGGAGGGTATAGAGGAGTATGACTTCTCATCTTTTTCTTCGCAAAATGTAACAATAAAAACCATAGACAGCGCCGATATGCTCACCGAGGACAGATTAAACGCTATGGCGTTAAGATGCGATGCCGAAAGGGTTATTGTTGAATATAACGGTATGTGGCAACTGCAAAAACTGTTTCAGGCAACCCCCGAAAACTGGACTGTTTATCAGGAAATGCTTTTTATAGATGCATCTACAATTTTAAACTATAACCAGAATATGAGAAGTCTTGTAGTCGATAAACTGAATACTTGCGACTGCGTTATCTTTAACAGAATGAACGATAATATTTCACAACTTGAGATGCATCAGTTAGTGCGCACTATCTCGCGCAGAGCGGAAATTGCTTATGAATATACAGACGGTAGAGTCGAATATGATGATATTGAAGATCCCCTACCTTATGATATTGACTCCGACGAAATTGAAATCAAGGATAATGACTACGCAATTTTTTACCGCGATTTAATGGAAGATGTCAAAAAATATGACGGTAAGACCATTACTTTTACAGGCGTGTGCGCTGTGGATGAAAAAATGCCGAAAGGCAATATGGCAATAGGCAGACACGTAATGACTTGCTGCGTTGACGATATACAGTATTGTCCGCTGCTTTTAAAATATGAAAACGCAAGCGAGTGCAAAACAAACGAGTGGTATAAGGTTACTGCAAAACTTAAAATTGAGTTTTCTTCTGTTTACAGAAAAAGAGGCCCCGTGCTCCACGCAATAAGCGTAGAAAAAGGCACACAGCCCGAACAGAAAGTAGCAACATTTTTTTAACAAAAAGTTAATAAATAGAATATAACAGTGATGATTTTGTTTGATAAAATTTGAATCGAACAAAAGATTAGGAGACAGTTTGATGAATGTAGCATTCTTTTTAAAACCAAAAGCGCAAACAGCATATTTATATGACGATTATACCGTAAGACAGGCGCTTGAAAAAATGAAGCATCACGGTTATAGTGCTATTCCGGTAATCAACAAAGAGGGCAAATACATAGGCGTTGTAAGTGAAGGCGACTTTTTATGGTATTTAGTAGACGGTGAGGCAGGGGAAATAGTAAAAACCGATATTAAAAATGTCGAAGATGTTTTAATCAGCGAGGCATTGGACATTCAAAGACCGGAACCCGCAAGCATTACCGCCACAGCAGACGATTTGCTCGAATACGCTATGAAACAGAATTTTGTATCGGTAGTTGATGACTCAAATTCTTTTATCGGCATAGTAACAAGACAGGATATAATTAAATATTTATCACAAAAATAAAAACCGCCTGAGGCGGTTTTATTTTTTTATGTCAGCGCTTATTAATCATTTTCGCTAGTCAACTTCTGATACATCTTCATAAGTTCAGCGACACATTCGCTTTCTGTGTTGAGTTTGCCCCAGAAACCGTAAGCACTCATAACAGCCCTGTCATTTTCCTGATGTGCCTTGCGCAGTTCGGGCGGCATGGCAACTTCGTCATACAAATCAGCAAGAGAACAGTCGGGATATAAAGCTCTGGCATCAAGAATTGCTTGTGCGGTTTTCTCAATTGCCGCTTTTTGCTCCTCTGTCGGAGTCGGCCACGGAAAGTTGTTATAAACGATATTAGCAGAATACCTGTAACGCATTTCTAATCTTCCACAGACCGCACGCATCCACGCCATATGAACATTTGATGTCAAAACACCAAAATCAAATATTGTAGCCTCAGGAATTATAATAACAGCATTTGTAGCAATGGTATTTTCATCAAGAAACCCCATAGGTACATATCTTCTTCTCTCTGATGATGTTGCCGGCACCACAATAAAAGTTGTGGGATTTTTTTGTTCTCTAAACAAAGTTGGAGTATCCGCTAATTTTTGTCTATCGGGAGCACCATTAAGCCTATCTTGTTTACAGGCTTCAACTCTTCTCATTATTTCAGGCATTTTTCTGATTTCTGATGGATTCGCACCTTTTAGCCACAAACAATAACGAGGAATAGCGTTTATGTATTCGACAGCTCCAATTAACTTCTTTATGTATTTCTTACCATTGGGTTCCTTAGTGATAAAATCATCGTATTCTTCTTGACTCAAAATAAGATGACCACCATCCGCAGGACGATTACCTGTCGTCATTTCTGGAACATCACAGATGGGTTTGTTTATATTCTCGATAAATACATCGGGAGCTTCGATTAAATAGGCGTTTATGTTTTTAACAAGTTGCATTCTTTCAGAAGAGTATAACTGCTTTTCACGTTCGTTATATGCAGTACTAAACCCTACTATTACACAATGTACATGGGCTTTAATGTTTGCCTCACTATCCCAACGGAATGTGCGGTGTGCAAAATCAATGTGAATACCGAACCGGTCATAAAGAGGTCCCCATACAGCCGCTACTTGTTCACCTTGCGTAATAGAATTTGTTGATACAAAAGCAGCACGGATATTTGTGTTTACAATCATTTGTGCAGCCTTAAAATACCAACCTGAAACATAGTCAATCTTTCCGGCGGTTTTATAAGGCTTGCCTTTTTCATCAACATATATTGAGAGC
>JAXJSP010000049.1:0-29612 GCA_036310005.1 Acutalibacteraceae bacterium
TATAATATTCTTATATTTGCACCTGTGGCGGAACTGGCAGACGCGTTAGATTCAGGTTCTAATGAGGGCAACTTCATGCAGGTTCGATTCCTGTCAGGTGCACCAAAAAAACCTTTCTGTGAAAACAGAAAGGTTTTTTTAAGTAATAGGTAAGAAGTAAGAGGTAATAAGTCAGGTGTCGGCTTACGCCGACGAATATAAAATTTAAGTAATAGGTAAGAAGTAAGAGGTAAGAAGTTTGGTGTCGGAAAACGATTGACAACTCCGTTTGGCAACATGGTATTCATCGCCCAGGTCAGATATTCATTACCGTCCGTACCGAATTTTTTGCCTGCCATAAAAATAATATTCTCACATTCGGGCAGTATTAAATTCAGCTCAATAAATACACAGGGCATTGAGTATAAACCCGTAAAAGTTTTTCTTACGGGCAACACTTTTACAGACGACAAACAAAGGGTAATCTGCGGTGACGGACGAGAGGCGGAAGTTACCGAGTTAAATAATTAAAAGTAAAATTAATACACCGGGCTCGGATATAAATCGAGTCCGGTGTAGTTTTTTAGTATTACTTTAAGACCGAAACAGCATCGGTAATAGTTTTTTCGAGTGCTTCTTTTCCGTATTTATCGACTTCTGCTTTATTCTTTTCACCGTGGGTAAGACAACCCGCGCCGCCGATACATCCGCCGATACAAGCCATACCTTCAATAAAGTTTGCATCAAGAACATTTTTGCTCTTTTTAAGCAGCGCCAAGCGACATTCTTCTATACCGTCGCACGCGGCTGCTTTGAGGTCAAAGTCGATATTATGCTCTTTGAGTCCTTGTGCGACCGCATCGGAAAGGCCGCCTGAACGGGCAAATATTCTTCCGTAATAAGAAGCGTTGTCAAGCACATCTTCTCCAAGGGTTGTAATATCAATATCTTTGCTGTCATAGAGTGCCTGAAGTTCTTCAAAAGTCATAACCGCATCGACATAAGGCTTTACGCTTTCAAGTTGAACTTCTGCTTTTTTAGCGGTACACGGGCCTATGAAAACGACCTTTGCGTTTTCATCGGTGCTTTTGAGATATTTTGCTAATGTTGCCATCGGCGATAAGTTGTGTGATACATAAGGCAACATATCGGGAAATGCCGATTTAATGTACTGCACAAAGGCAGGACAGCAAGAACTTGTGAGGAAACCTTTTTCGGCGAGTTCTTTTGATTCGGCATGTGCTACCATATCTGCGCCGAGCGCTGCTTCAATGACTGTGAAAAAACCGAGTTCTTTAAGACCGGTGACGACCTGACCTAATTTTGCGTAGGTAAACTGGCTTGAAATTGATGGAGCGACAATGACATAGACCTTGTATTTAGTATTGTTTTCGCTTTTTTTAATAATGTCGATTACATTCAATATGTATGACTTATCCATAATCGCGCCGAAAGGACACTGATACACACAGGCACCGCACTGAATACACTTGCTGTTATCAATAGCGGCGGCATTGTCCTCGTTTATTGAAATTGCTTTGACCTTGCAGGCAATCTGACAAGGACGCTTTCTGTTGACAATGGCAGAATAAGGGCAAACCTTTGCACATTGTCCGCATTCTACACATTTTGATTTATCTATATGCGCCACATGATTATGGTCAAAGGAGATTGCTCCTCTTTTGCAGACATCTTCACAGCGGTGCGCAAGACAGCCTCTGCAAGAGTCTGTTACTTCATATCCGGCGGCGGGACATTCATCACAGGCAATATCAATAACTTCGATAACATTGGGGTTATCTTTATCGCCGCCCATAGCAATCTTTACACGCTCGCCTAAAATTGCGCGCTCTTTATAGACACAGCAACGCATTGTGGAGGTTTTGCCGGGCACAATCATTTTTGGTATTTCAACAACATTCTGAAGGAGAGTATCATTCCAGGCCTGTCGCGCTACCTCACGCAATACTTTATATTTCAGATGCTGGACTTTTGTATCAAATTTTCTTATTCCCATATCAAATTCTCCTTAGAAATAACTTACTTTTATTCTCTTTCCCATCTTTTTAAGACACTTAGAAAGTTCTTCAACCAAATTCATTTTAATATTGAAATTGATTGGCAAATCGGGGTTTTGATGTGCAGGGTTTACTGCTCTGCCGACATAAAAATTAATGTCGGTTGCTTCTTCAAACAGCAGACGACATATAAGTGAGGCTCCGTCGCGTTTAAAACTCCAATGTTCATAATACTTGTTTTCGGCAAGATAATCTTTTGCATATTCAAGCACTTTATTTACTGTAATAACGCCTTCGGTAACGAGGTCCACGCCCTCAATTTCTGCCGTAGGCGGCACATCGCTTGCTTCAAAATTAAGACTTGCTTTGACAGGCTTGTTTAAAAATTTTGCGGCAATTGAAGATGTTGTACCGCCGCAGATAATGTGTTTACCCTCTTTTGAGAAAAACAGCGACATCATACGGTCGGCATCGTCGCGGTTTGAAGGCGGGCCGAAAAGCATATTCATCGGTTCTCTTTTTCTAATGCGTACAACACAGGCAGTCGCATCATCTCCCGGTTTTTGCCCGTACAGTTTATCGCACTCGTCTATGAGCATAGTAGATAATGTTTTAGCGGTGTAACCACAATGAGAAAGCGATTCCATAAACGAAGCGATGTCCTCTCGTTTCCAGCCGAAGTTATATGCTGTACCGATACCTGCGTGGGGGCATCCGTCACTCATCGCGATAAAAACATCGTTTTCCTGCAATTTTATAACCGATTTATAAATCTTTTTGCCGCCAATATTCATCTCGGTTTTGGGGTATTCCCAGACTGACTGGTCGCGTATAACAATTGCGTGTGGGTTATCGTACTGAATAAGTTCGGCTATCTGATTGTTTTTTAAGTGAATGATGGTAAAGGTTGAATACGCTACACCGCGAACAGAACAAACAGGTAATGTTGCGGCAATTGTTTCAACACATTCTTCAAGGCTCAGTCCCTCTGCCAACGTTGTTGATATTATTTTAGAGGTGAGCGTTGAAAGGATACTGGCTTTTACGCCGCTGCCGAGTCCGTCGGAGAGCACGATGACCGTAGAATCGTCGCTCGGTTCCACAATATCTATGTGGTCACCGCAAAGTTGTTCTCCGTAATGATTTATACTTTTGTATCCGATATCAGCACATAAATCATTCATCTTGAATTGACTCCTTTAATTTAGAGAGCGCAATTTTAGTTTCTGCGGCTGTTTCACCGAGCAGGGATGCAATTTCCTGTACAATACGCATCTGCTTATCAACAACCTTATCGGCGACATCTATGGTCTGTCGGCTTATATTTTCTTTCTTTTCGCGTTCTTTTTGCTCGTCTGTAATATCACGCATAATAGCGACTAACAAACGCGAGTCCTTATCGTGAACAACCGACTGCTCAACATAGCGCTTATATTCGGCGAGATACACGCGTTCGTTATGCACATTTCTGCCTGTTGCAAGCACATTCATAAACACAGTAGGATCGAGAATTCGTATAACCTGGTCGCCGAGTATATCGTTAGCGGAACGAATATTCATAATTTTGCGCGCGGCGGCATTAATCTGCTGCACTTCAAGATTCTCGTTTAAAACTATAAGACCGTTTGGCGAATTATTAACAATAGTATCCGAAAAACTCTCTGCTTTATCTTTAAGGAAAGGCAAGCACATTGAAATTTCCGCCTTGCCCTGAAGAATGGCAATCGCTTTTTCACGACAGGTATTGTAGCCGCAAGAACCGCAGTTAAGTTCATCGGAAGCCTTGAACTTGCCCATCTGTCTTAAAATATTCATAATTTCCGCCTCTGACGGTTTTTGAGAACGCTGTTCAATATATTCAAAGTTCTTTTTAAGGTCGGTACTGTTTGGCTGTGACACCTCAAAGTCCTTGTCGCCTGCATAGCCGGCGACAGCAATATAATCTTTGACAGTGGAAGTGCGATGATATTTTTCCATAACAGGACCGCCTACGCAACTTCCTACACAAGCGGACATCTCAATAAAGCATTTTTGAATTTTACCGTTTATGATGTCTTTAAGGGCGGCTATACAATTTTCAACACCGTCAAGGGATAAGTATGTATAACCCGGAGTATCCTGTGCCATTGTTTTAAGAATACCGCCTGTTGTCGGGAAAAAGCGGGCGCGTGAGCAAGCATCATTATCCGTTTCTTGTTCAAGTTCGATTTTTTCTTCTTCGAGCCATTCGGTAAGTTCTTCAAAAGTCAGCACAGCATCTACGATACCTTCATAATGCTCTGCCTCGTCTTTTTTTGCTACGCAAGGGCCTATAAAAACAGTCTTTGCATTGTGAAATCTGCTTTTTATATCCTTACAATGCGCCTGCATCGGCGATATAACATCCGCTAAAAACTCAAGCGCCGCAGGATAGTGCTTTTGAATTAAAAGATTGATTGAATGACAGCAAGATGAGATAATGACATTTCTGTTCTCCTCTTTTAACATTCTTTCATATTCTGTTTTGACAATAGTAGCACCAATTGCTGTTTCCTCTACATCGTAAAAGCCCAACTTCTTTAATGCTTTACGCATAGCATTGATACCTACTCCCTCATAGTTTGCAATAAAAGAGGGTGCAAGGCTTACGATTACAGGCTCGCTGCCTTGCAGCAATACTTTCACCTTTTCGGTTTCGTTAACAATTTCTTTTGCGTTTTGAGGGCAGACAACAAAGCACTGTCCGCACAAAATACACTCGTTTCCTATAATGTGTGCCTGATTTCCCGAAAAGCGAATGGCTTTAACAGGACAATGACGGATACACTTATAGCAGTTTTTACAATTTGATTTTTTTAAGGTCAAACAGTTTGACATCTCCGTCACTTCCTTTCAAACTTATTTAATACATTTTCTTTGAAAAACTCTTTGAAGTTCTCTTTTGTAACGCCGACAATAATATCATCGTCAACCTGAATCGTCACACCGATACGATTACACTTTCCGATACAAAAACTACCGGAAAGTGTAACCTCGTCTTCAAGATGATATTGTTCAACGGCTTTTTGCAGAAGTTCTACAATTTCGCCTGAGCCTTTTAAGTGGCAAGAACTACCTACACAAACCTGAATAATCATATTATTGTACCTTTGCTTTTATATTGTTTTCAAAAAATTCCTCTACGGTGTCGGGCGTTACGGAATAGAATTCGTCATCGACCGTAACGCAAACACCCTGTTGGCATTTGCCCATACAGAAAGTGCCGCCAAGTTCGACCTTATCACCAAGATTATTTTTTGAAATAAAGTACTGAATCTGCTCAACAACCTGGCGTGAGCCTTTAATGTGGCATGAACTGCCGATACAAACAGTAACTTTCATTATCCTATCTCCTTTATTCTTATTCGTAATCTACAACGCTTACCCACGAGAGCAAGAACTCGCGTTCTTTTTCGTTGCCCTTGACAGACTGAGAAGCGGCAACAATGGGCATCCATTTTTGAACATACTGTTTTGCAGTATTGCTCTTTAAACAAAACAGTTTAAGATACTTTTTGGCAGCGTCTATATCACCGTACAACCAGAAAAGAAGATATGTGCGGGCTGCATCTGCAGAACCGTTACCCTGAGTTGCGTGTGACCAGTCAAGGATATACGCAGTACCGTTTTCATCAATTATAATGTTAGACGGGTTAAAATCTCCGTGGCAAACCTTGTTGTGTTTCGGCATACCTTCAAGGCGTGTGTGCAAATCATAGCGGGTGGTAGCGTCAAGGTCGGTGGATGCAATTTTACGACTCATTTTATCTTTGAGTTTGTTAAGAAGCGGAGATCTCTTTGAATGAACTTCAAGTTGTAAATCAACAAGCAATTCGATATACTGATCTTTTTTGTCGGGGTTTTCTTCCATAAGTTGTGCTAAAGTCTTACCTTTGATATACTCTGATACGATTGCCCATTTTCCGTCAATCATTGTTACTTCAAGAATTTTCGGAATATTAAGACCGGTTTCTTCAATTCTTGCCTGATTCAAGGCTTCGTTTAAAACATCGGCTTTTGAATAATCTTCATTAAACACCTTAACGCATCTGTCACCGTCGCGATAGATAGTTTTGTTGTTTCTTACTGCAATAACTCTATCAAGTTTCATTTTAATTTCCTCCCATGCTTACGCTTTTTTGCCCTTACCGGATGCGACAACATCACTTGCGGTGGGTTTCTTTTTTTCTGTAAAATGTTTTCCGTAGTATGCGTTCAGATACATTTGCTTAATTTCGCTCATAAGCGGATAACGAGGGTTAGCGCCGGTGCATTGGTCATCAAATGCCTGCTCAACCATATCATCAAGACGGTCAAGGAAGTCTTTTTCATCAATACCGTAATCTTTGATTGTTTCCTTGATGCCGACTCTTGCTTTAAGGTCATTGATTGCTTTGATAAGGTTTTCAAGTTTTTCCTCATCGGTTTTTCCGCCGAGTCCGAGATAATCTGCAATTTCAGCATAGCGAGCAAGAGTATGCGGGTGGTCATACTGTGAGAAAGTACCCATTTTTTCAGGTGCCTCGCTTGCGTTGAAGCGTAAAACTTCTTCAATCATAAGTGCATTTGCGACACCGTGCGGTAAATGATGGAAAGCGCCCAACTTGTGTGCCATTGAGTGGCATACACCGAGGAATGCATTTGCGAATGCCATACCTGCCATTGTTGCGGCATTTGCCATTTTTTCGCGAGCCTCAACATCGGTCTGACCGTTATCGTATGCACGGGGCAGATACTTAAAGATATTTTTAAGTGCTCCGAGTGCCAATCCGTCGGTATAATCGGTAGCGAGCATAGCAGCATAAGCCTCAACTGCGTGAGTAACTGCGTCAATACCCGAAGCGGCTGTAAGGCCTTTAGGTGCGCTCATGTGGAAATCTGTGTCGATAATTGCCATATTCGGGAGAAGTTCATAGTCTGCAAGCGGATATTTAACGCCTGTTTCACCGTCGGTAATAACTGCAAAAGGAGTTACTTCAGAACCTGTACCTGCAGAAGTCGGTACTGCGATGAAATATGCTTTTTCACCCATTTTCGGGAATGTATACACACGCTTACGGATATCAATAAAGCGCATAGCCATATCCATAAAGTCTGCTTCCGGATGTTCATAAAGTACCCACATAATTTTTGCGGCATCCATAGCCGAGCCGCCGCCGAGAGCGATAATTGTGTCAGGTTTGAATGCAGCCATCTGCTTTGCACCGTCTTGTGCATTTTTAAGTGTAGGATCGGGCTGAACATCAAAGAATGTTGAATGTGCAATACCCATTTCATCCAACTTGTCTGTAATCGGTTTTGTATAACCGTTTTGATAAAGGAAACTGTCGGTTACTATGAATGCACGCTTTGCACCGCGAACTGTTTTAAGTTCGTCGAGAGCAACCGGCAGACAGCCTTTCTTGATATAAATTTTTTGTGGTGCTCTAAACCAAAGCATATTTTCCCTTCTTTCAGCAACAGTTTTAATATTCAAAAGATGTTTAACGCCTACATTTTCAGATACCGAGTTTCCGCCCCAAGAACCGCAACCGAGTGTGAGTGAAGGAGCGAGTTTGAAGTTGTAAAGGTCGCCGATACCACCGTGAGATGACGGAGTATTTACAAGTATTCTGCAAGTTTTCATACGGTTTGCAAAAGCGTTTAATTTTTCCTGTTCGGTTACCTGATTAAGATATACGGAAGATGTATGACCGAGACCACCGTCATCAATAAGTTTTTCCGCTTTATCAAGAGCGTCATTAAAGTCTTTTGCTTTATACATAGCAAGTACCGGGCTGAGTTTTTCGTGAGCAAATTCTTCGGAGAGGTCTACGCTTTCAACCTCGCCGATAAGAATCTTTGTGCCCTCCGGTACTTTTACATCAGCAAGTTCTGCGATTTTTGCAGCCGGCTGTCCGACGATTTTTGCATTAAGAGCGCCGTTGATAATGATAGTTTTGCGTACTTTTTCGGTTTCGTCGTCATTTAAGAAGTAGCATCCGCGTGTAGCAAATTCTTTTTTAACTGCATCATAAATGCTTTCGAGAACGATAACCGACTGTTCAGAAGCACAAATCATACCGTTATCAAAAGTCTTTGAGTGAATGATTGAGTTTACAGCAAGAAGTATATCTGCGCTCTCATCAATGATTGCAGGTGTGTTTCCGGCACCTACGCCCAAAGCGGGTTTACCGCTTGAATAAGCAGCCTTAACCATTCCGGGACCGCCGGTAGCAAGGATAATGTCAGCCTCTTTCATAACCATATTTGTCATATCAAGAGAAGGAACATCAATCCAGTCGATTATGCCTTCGGGTGCGCCCGCCTTGACTGCTGCTTCAAGGACTAATTTTGCCGCAGCAATTGTGCTGTTTTTTGCTCTCGGGTGTGGGCTGATAATAATAGCATTACGGGTTTTAAGAGCAAGTAAGCACTTGAATATTGCGGTTGATGTCGGGTTTGTAGTAGGTATAACTGCCGCAATTACACCGATAGGCTCGGCAATCTTTTTGATACCGTATGCCTTGTCTTCTTCAATTACGCCGCAGGTTTTTGTGTCCTTGTATGCATTGTAAATATATTCGGCTGCATAGTTGTTTTTAATAACCTTATCTTCTGCTACTCCCATTCCTGTTTCTTCAACTGCCATTTTTGCAAGCGGAATTCTTGCTTTGTTGGCTGCGGAAGCAGCGGCTAAAAAGATTTTATCCACCTGCTCTTGAGTATAGGTAGCAAATACCTTTTGCGCCTCTTTGATGCGTGCAAGCGCTTCTTCAAGTTTTTCTACGCTATCAATGATTAAATAATTTTTGTTATCCATATTATTCCTCCTGTTTAAAATTACATAATTATTTTTTAAGATATGCAAGCGTTAGTGTATTAGTTACTCTAATTCTCCTTTTGTGCAGATATTATTTTATGCGTATCTGCTCTTAATCTTAAGTTCGTTATTATTTTAACAATGTTTTTTATGTTTGAAAATTCTTAAAACAGATAATTGGTGTTATCAATATTGATAATACCCTCTTAATAAGAAAAAAGCCTCAATTAAGAGGCTTTTTTATCTGTTACAGATGTTTTCTTTTTGACTCGCACAGTTCTGTTATGAACTGCCTGTCTAATTTTGACAATTTATATCCTTTTTTATAAATTAAAACATCCTTATATATTTTTTTGTTTTCGGCACATTTTCTTTGCACTAAATTATATCTTTCAAGCAGACTTTTCGGCGTGGGAGATACCCACATAAATGTTTCGGGGTTTAAATTCAGAAGGTCGACCTGACTTGCGCGCTCAAAAATAAATATTCTGCGGTTTATATTATCGGGCAATTCCTCTTTTACCACTTTAGACAGCGGCATTGAGGGTACATACGGGTCTGCGTGAGCGATTTCGATGTAATTTGTCAGGTCATCAAAGGTGATTTCTTCCTTTTGCGCCAGAGGACTTTCTTTGCTCATTATAAGCGAGTAGGTAAACTCGGTAACAAGTTCATAATGAAAGCCTTTTTCTTCGAGCATATCTTTAAAATACTTGTCGTAGTTTTCGGCATAACGGATAATACCGAGTTTATACTCGTGGTTGAGCATATTGTTGATAGTCCGCTGTGAATTGGTTTCTTTGTAGAACACTTCGGCGGGTTCTTTTGAAAGAGATTTTGAAAACTTTGCAAATGCTTCCGAAATATAGCATGCGCGCGGAACGGAAATGGAAAACTTTTGTTTTTTCGGCACTCCTGTTTTATAGAAGTTTTCGACCTCGTCAATCTGTTCGAGAATGTTTCCGGCGAAAGTTATAAACTCCTCGCCTTTCGGTGTCAGTTTCATACCGTTTTGTGTTCTCTCAAATATTAAAATACCAAGTTCCGATTCAAGTTCTTTTATGGAGCGGCTTATGTTCGGTGCCGCTATCATAAGCACTTGCGAGGCTTTTGAAAGCGAGCCTGCTTTTGCAACCGCCAGGGCATGTTTCATGTGCAATATATTCAATAATATTCACCACCGTTTTATTGTTCATTCACAAAATAATGTTTTATCGTAAGTTTTTATAATCTCTGCTTTACCGCTGACGCAGACATTTATACCTTGCGGAATAAATATGCATCCGCCTTTTTCGGCTTTCACTTCACCGTCGGTATATTTAACCGATATTTCTCCGCTTAACACAAGCAGCGACACAAAGGCGTTTTTTGTGTCAATTTCCTGCGTACCGTCAAGGTCGAGTTTTACTGTTTTAAAATACTCGCAGTCGGCAAGTTGTCTTTCGCTGCCGAAACTGAAAGTTTTAACTTCTCCGACTTTTCCGTAAGGAATGTCGGGTACATCCGTGAGAGTAACATCGACCGCCTTACTTACATGCAATTCGCGCGGTTTACCGTCGGCACCGAGTCGACCGTAGTCGGACACTCTGTAAGTAGTGTTTGAGTTTTGCTGTATTTCGGCTATAAGTATTCCCTTTCCTATTGCGTGAAGCGTGCCTGATTTTATGAAAAACACATCGCCCTTTTTAACGGGTACATAGTTCATAACCTCATCAAGAGTGTTGTTGTTAATACGCTCTTCAAATTCAGACCTTGAAATTTTTTCTTTAAACCCGTAAATCAACTGCGCGTTCTCCTCGCAGTCAACGACATACCACATTTCGGTTTTACCGTACTCGCCCTCGTTTTCAAGCGCATACTTATTATCGGGATGCACCTGCACCGAGAGTCGATCTTTTGCATCAATGAGTTTAATTAAAATCGGAAATTTTTCTTCATATCCGAAAAGTTTTAATGCTTCATCAAGCGGTTTTCCAGCATAAGCACCGTTTGTTACCGTATTTGTACCGTCTTTATGGCAAGCAAGCATCCATCCCTCAGCGGCAATCTGCTTATCTGTCTTGAAACCGAACTCGGTTTTAAGACGGGTGCCTCCCCAAAGATAATCTTTAATAACAGGCTTTAACAATAGCGGATATTTATTCTGTGCAGTCATTTTAAGTCTCCTTTTTTAAACTCTTTTTACATTATATAATAATATAGATTGAAAAAACTTTTGTCAAGTTAATACATTCGACAAATCACGGTTGATGATGTCGGCTTTTATGTTATAATGATTATTATAAAAAACAGTCAAGGAGAGTTAATATGAGAGTTTTAAGCAACTTAGAGCCCTACGATGTATTTAAATATTTTGAGGATATTTGTCTTATCCCGCACGCCTCGGGCAATATGGAGCAGATAAACAAATACTGTATTGATTTTGCAAAAAAGCATAATCTTGAATACTACACCGACTCACTTTTAAATGTTGTTATCAAAAAGCCTGCAAGCGCCGGTTATGAAAACCATCCGCCAATTATTCTGCAAGGGCATCTTGATATGGTATGCGAGGCGGCACCCGGTGTGGAGTTTGATTTTGAAAACAGTCCGCTGAATCTTGAAATCGACGGTGATTTTATCAAATCTAAAGGGACCACTCTCGGCGGTGATGACGGTATTGCGGTTGCTATGATACTTGCAATTCTTGAAAATAAGAATTTATCTCATCCTAAAATAGAGGCTGTGTTTACAACCGATGAAGAAACAGGTCTTTTCGGTGCGCAAGGGCTTGATACAAAGGTACTCGACGCGTCAAACCTAATCAATATTGACTCTGAAAAAATGGGTGTGCTTACCGTCAGTTGTGCCGGCGGTGCGAGAGCAGATTTATCGCTTAGTTTTAGTTTTTCAAAATGTGATATGCCCTATTACAAGATAAAAGTCGGCGGACTTATCGGCGGTCATTCAGGCGCTGAAATTGATAAGCGCGGACTTAACGCAAATAAAGTTATGGGTGAATTTTTAGGCACGCTTAACTCATATCAGATTGCATATATAAATGGCGGCACAAAGGACAATGTTATTACAAAAGAGTGCGAGTGTGTTGTTGCAACCGATGACGATATTAGCAAAAAAGCAGACCTTTTTGTAAAAGAAAACAAAAACGAAACAGACAAAGATTTATTTATAGATATCAGCGCTTGCAGTGAAATGCCCGTTTTCAGCGAAAGCGACTCAAAAAAGGCGGTAAGTCTTATTAACGCCTTGCCCTACGGAGTTATTAAAATGAGCAAAGACATTGAAAATCTGGTACAAACCTCACTTAATATGGGAATTATCAAAACCGAAGAAAACTGTTTACACATTTCTTTTTCTGTCAGGAGCAGTGTCAAAGACGAAAAACAGGAATTACTTGACCGACTGAATATTATTGCAAAGCAAATCGGTGCATCGTTTTCAACCCACGGTCATTATCCTGCCTGGCAATATAAAAAAGACTCAAAACTCAGGGATATTATGGCAAAAACTTATCTTGATTTATTTGATGTGCCTGTTAAAATCGAGGCTATTCACGCGGGGCTTGAGTGCGGTATGTTCAGCGAGAAAATCAAAAATTTCGATGCGGTGTCAATAGGGCCCGATTTATATGACATTCATACACCCGATGAAAGACTTTCTGTAACATCTGTTAAAAATTGTTATAAATATTTAACAGCAATAATGAAAAATTTGTAAGAACATTCTATGTACCTTGACTAAAAAATGATTATGTGATAAAATTAACAAGATAATTATACTGTGTTAAAAAAATATCACAAAAAAGTTAAAAAGATTTAGGAGCAACTATTTATGGCAAAATATATTATTAAGCGTGTACTGCTTGCAATACTTACTATATTTGTTGTAGCCACGCTTACTTTCTTTTTGATGCACGCTGTTCCCGGCGGACCTTTCGTTGCGGAAAAGTCCATAAGTGCCGAAGCACAGGCCGCACTTAACGAAAAATTCGGTATGGACAAGCCTATTATGGAGCAGTATTTCAATTATATGAAAGGCATCGTAAAAGGCGATTTCAGTATGAGTTTAAAGCAAAGAGGCTGGCAAGTCAGCGACATTATCGCGACAAAGTTTCCTGTTTCCGCCAAAATAGGCGGTCTTGCGGCGGCACTTGCGTTGCTTGTAGGTGTACCTCTCGGAAGTATTGCGGCATTTAAGAGAGGCAAATGGATAGATAATGTTATTATTGTTCTTTCCACTTGCGGTATTGCGTTTCCGAGTTTTGTTATATGCACGCTCGGAATGTATATATTCGGCATTAATTTAAACTGGCTGCCGACACTCGGCTTATCGACTCCGGCGCACTATATACTCCCCGTGCTTTCTCTTGCGCTTTACCCTATGGCATATATCACCCGACTTATGCGTTCATCAATGCTTGATGTTATCGGTCAGGACTATATGCGTACAGCGAGGGCAAAAGGTTTATCGCCGACAAAATGCTTATTCAAACACGCATTGAGAAATGCTATATTGCCTGTTATTACATATGTAGGTCCGATGCTTGCATATACACTTGTAGGCTCTTTTGTTGTTGAGAAGATATTTGTTATTCCCGGCCTCGGCGGACAGTTTGTAAGTTCAATTACAAACCGCGACTACACCGTAATTATGGGAACTACAATATTCCTTGCAACTATATTGATTATAATGAATGTAGTAGTTGACATTATTTATAAAATTGTTGACCCGCGCATTGAACTTAAATAAGGGGAGGAAAATTTAAAATGACTAAGAAAAACCCCTTATCTTTTCAATTAAAGGCAGAGGACTTTCTTCCTGCCGGAGATAATGAAAAAAACAGTTTAACTCAAATACGCCCGAGCGTGAGTTTCTGGAAGGATGCATTACGCAGAATAAGCAAAAACAAAATTGCTCTTGTTTGCCTTGCGGTAATTTTGATTGTTTTTATTTTATCATTTGTTATTCCCTCTTTTTATCCTTACACCTACGAACAGCAGATTAAAGGTGCCACATATTTAAAGCCTTTTGAATATTCTGCCGAGGAGCAGGCTTTGATTAATGCTGGAGAGAGTGTATTTCCGCATATTCTCGGCACCGACAACTTAGGCCGCGACTATGCTATCAGAGTTATGATGGGCGCGAGAGTATCTTTGCTTGTAGGTATTATTGCATCGGGAATTATCCTTATCATCGGCTCGATTTACGGTTCTGTTTCCGCATTTTTCGGCGGATGGGTGGATATTATAATGATGAGAATTGTAGATATTATTTACACAATACCGGATATCCTTCTTATTATACTTTTGTCTTTCTCATTAAACGGACCGCTTGAAAAACTTGCATCAACGCCCGGTTTCGGATGGGTTGACAAATTAGGCACAAACCTTATAAGTATATTTATAGTATTTGCATTACTTTACTGGGTTGGTATGGCAAGAATTGTACGCAGCCAGGTTCTTACTCTTAAAAACAGCGAATATGTTACTGCTGCAAAAGCACTCGGTGCAAAAAGCGGCAGACTTATACGCAAGCACTTGCTTACAAACTGCATCGGTACTCTTATTGTTACTACCACTTTGCAAATTCCGTCGTCTATTTTTACGGAGAGTTTTTTAAGTTTCCTCGGCTTAGGTGTTGCTATTCCGATGCCATCATTGGGCTCGCTTGCAAGCGACGGACTCAGTTGCCTTAACTCATATCCGCACATGCTTATCGCACCGGCTTTACTTATCAGCATTATCATTTTAAGTTTTAACCTTTTCGGTGACGGTTTACGCGATGCATTCGATCCTAAAATGAAAAACTGAGAAAGGAAAAGTCAGAACATGAGCAGAAAAAAGAATAAAGTTACTGATGTGCAGGCTGAAAATGTCAGCACTACAAAAAATGTTCACAACCCTGAGTATCTTGTAGATATACAGCACGAAAGACTGTCCTTTTTCACACCTGCCGGTGAAGTCAAGGCATTAAATGATGTATCATTTTATGTAAAACCGGGTGAAGTTTTAGGAATAGTCGGTGAATCAGGCAGCGGTAAGAGTGTTACTTCATATTCAATCATGGGACTTACCGCACATCCCGGAAAACTTATCGGCGGTGACATCTGGTTTAACGGACATCATATCAATGAAATGTCTGAAAAAGAACTGCAAAAAATGAGAGGAAACGAAGTATCTATCATTTTCCAGGACCCTATGACAAGTCTTAACCCCGTATATACTATCGGCAACCAGATTCGCGAAGTTATTATGCTTCACACGAACAAGACAAGAGCCGAAGCAAATAAAAGGGCGTTGGAACTTTTAACTCTTGTAGGAATTAACGAGCCCGAAAAAAGACTAAAACAGTATCCGCACGAGTTATCGGGCGGTATGCGTCAGAGAATTATGATTGCTATTGCACTCGCTTGCGAGCCGAAACTTTTAATTGCAGACGAGCCGACTACCGCGCTTGATGTTACCATTCAGGCACAGATTTTGGAACTTATGATGGAACTGAAAGATAAACTCGGTATGGCAATTATGCTTATTACTCACGATTTGGGTGTTGTTGCCGGAATTTGTGACAGAATTGCAATAATGTATGCCGGCAGAATTGTAGAATGCGGTACAACGGATGAAATTTTCTATAATCCGAAGCATGAATATACAAAGGGACTTTTACAAAGTATTCCGAATCTTAACGATAAAGAACATAAAAAACTCATTCCTATCGAGGGCTCTCCTGTTGATATGCTCAATCCTCCTGCAGGTTGTCCTTTCGCGCCGCGATGCAATAACTGTATGAAAATTTGTATCGACAATATGCCGCAGTACACCGACATTACCGATACTCATTACAGTTGTTGTTGGCTTTTAGACAAAGAAAAGTTTGAAAAAGAACAGGAAGGAATTTAATAATGGCAGACAAAAAACTCTTAGAAGTTGAGCATTTAAAACAGTACTTTCCTGTTTCAAGCAGCGGACTGTTTGAAAAAAAGGTTGTAAAAGCGGTTGATGATATATCATTTTTCATCAACAAAGGCGAAACATTAGGTCTTGTCGGTGAATCGGGATGCGGCAAAACCACTACCGGCAGAACAATTCTGCGCTTACACGAACCGACAAGCGGTAAAATCATTTACGACGGTGTGGATATTACACACGCAAAAATGGAGCCTTACCGCAGAAAAATGCAGATTGTATTCCAGGACCCTTATGCAAGTCTTGACCCGAGAATGACGGTAGGAGATATTGTCGGTGAGGCTATTGACATTCATCACCTTGCCGCCAACAAAGCAGAACGCAGAGAAAGAATTATTGAACTGTTAAATTTAGTAGGTCTTAACTCTGAACACGCTAACCGCTATCCGCACGAATTTTCGGGCGGACAAAGACAGCGTGTAGGTATTGCAAGAGCGCTTGCTGTAAACCCTGAATTTATTGTATGCGACGAGCCTATTTCCGCGCTTGATGTATCAATTCAGGCACAGGTTGTAAATATGTTTGAGGACTTACAGCAAAAAATGGGGCTTACTTATTTGTTTATTGCCCACAACTTAAGTGTTGTCAAGCATATTTCAAACAGAATCGGCGTAATGTATTTAGGCAAGATAGTTGAACTTGCGGACAGCGCCGAGTTGACATTTCATAATCTTCATCCGTATACAAGAAGTTTAATATCTGCAATTCCCGTAGCGGACCCTGTTTCTAACCGCGCTACAAAGAGAATTGTACTTGAGGGAGATGTTCCGAGTCCCGTAAACCCGCCTTCGGGATGTCACTTCCGCACACGCTGTCCTTATGCCGACTCGTGTTGTGCCGAGATTGACCCTGAATTAAAAGAGGTGTCACCCGGACATTATGTTGCCTGTCATCATATTGACAAGGTGAAATAATTCCCGCTTTGTTTGTATTTTTACATACTATGTGCTTTAAGTATGTATTAATAAATATTTTAGAGGAGAAATAACTTATGAAACTAAAAAGAATTCTCGCATTAGTTGCTGCATTGGTTATGGTATTCGCTTTGTTTACCGGATGCAGTAAAACAAGCAGTAGTGAGAAAATTCTCACTATTCAACTCGGTCCTAACCCGGAAACAATCGACCCTGCTTTAAACAGTTCTGTCGATGGCGGTAATATGCTTTTATTTGCTTTTGACTGCTTACTCAACATTGATGAGAACAATGAAGTTGTTGCAGGTGCTGCGGAAACCTGGGATGTATCCGATGACGGACTTGTATGGACCTTTAATCTTCGTGAAGGTCTTAAATGGTCTGACGGTTCTGACCTTACTGCAGAAGACTTCGTTTACAGCTGGAAACGCGTTGCTGACCCGAAAACCGCTGCTCCTTACGGTGAAACCGTACTCGGAATGGTTGAAGGTTGGGATGAAGCAGTAGCAGGCAATACAGATGCTCTTAAAGTTGAAGCAAAAGATGCTAAAACATTTGTTGTTACTTTATCACATCCTTGCGCTTATTTTGACAAACTCGCTGCTTTTGCTACATTGAGCCCCGTAAACAAGGCAACAATCGAAGCAAACGGTGACGCATGGGCTATCAGCCCCGAAAGTTATATCTGTAACGGACCTTTCTATATTAAAGAATGGGTTTCGGGCTCTTACATTCTTTTTGCTAAAAACGAAAACTATCGCGACAAAGACAGAGTAAAACTTGACGGTATCAAGTGTTTGTTAATTGAAGATCCTAACGCTGCTTATGCTGCTTATAAAAACGGTGAGGCTCTTATGATTAAAGATGTACCGACAGGTGAAATTTCAGCATTAAAAGAAAATTCAGATTTCTATGTTGATCCTATCATGGGTACTTACTACCTCTCGCTTAACAATACTTTAAAGCAGTTCTCCGATGCTCGCGTACGCAAGGCATTATCACTTGCTATTGACCGCGAATATGTTGCAAATACAATCATGGAGGGCACCTATTTACCTGCTGAAGGTTATGTAGGTACAGGTATTGTTGATTATGACGGTTCACAGTTTATGGATAATGCAAACAACTCAAAACCGTACTTTGACAACAGCAATTACGAGGCTAACTTAGAAGAGGCTAAAAAGTTACTTGCAGAAGCCGGCTATCCTAACGGAGAAGGTTTCCCGACAATCACTTATTCTACAAATGATATGGGTTATCACAAGGCTGTTGCTCAATATCTCCAGGATGCTTGGAAACAACTTGGTATTAATACAAAAGTTGATGTAGTTGAATGGGCTTCATTTACTCCTATGCGTCGTGCAGGCGATTATGAAACAAGCCGTAACGGTTGGGTTTTAGACTACAATGACCCGTCAAACATCCTTGAACTTTTCATTTCTACAAACGGTAACAACGACGGTAAATACAACAATCCTAAATTTGATGCTTTAATGGAAAAAGCTGCTAAGGAAACAGATCCTAAAACACGCTTTGGTTATCTCCACCAGGCTGAAGATTTGATGATTGAAGATATGGCTTGTATTCCGATTGCGTATTACAGCGACTTCTATCTCCAGAGTGAAAAAATTACCGGCTCATGGCATTCACCGTACGGTTACTGGTACTTTATGTATGCAGATATCGCTGAATAAGCACAGCAGCGTTATCTTATCAGTTTAATAAATCTGAATAAAAAAGCGGCACAGCCTTTAAAGGCTGCGCCGCTTAACTTTTGCTGATATAATATTATAATATTGAAAACAGACTTGTAAAATGGTACAATTTATTCATCTTAAAGTTTAAAGACTGTTTTGTGCCATAGTAACAATATCCCCTACACCGCCTAGTACAACACTCGGGCGGTAAGCATAAGTTTTAAGCGTTTCCAAAGTTGAAACACCCGACAGCACAAGCACGGTTGACATACCGCTTTCAAGACCTGAAATAACATCGGTGTCCATTCTGTCGCCGACCATTACAGAATCGGCAGAGTGACAGTTAAGCAGTCTTAAACCTGTTCTCATCATTAAGGGGTTGGGTTTTCCGCAAAAATAAGCCTGTGTACCCGTAGCCATTTCAATCGGTGCGATAAGTGCGCGGCAAGCCGGTGCAATACCGTTTTCGATAGGTCCCGACACATCCGAATTGGCGCCGATTAATTTTGCGCCCGACATAACTAAATTTGTGGCTTTTGTAAGTGTATCAAGAGAATAAGTGCGTCCCTCACCGACGACTACATAGTCGGGGTTTACATCATTCATTGTAATACCCGCATCATAAAGAGCATTAAGCAGTCCCGCTTCACCGATAGCGAACACGGAGCAACCGGGTGCTTGTTCCTTTAAAAATTCCGCAGTTGCCAAAGCGCTTGTGTAAAAATGTTCTTCGGGAACATCGAGTCCCATTCTTGCAAGTTTCTGATTGAGTTCTTTTGGGGCATAATTGCTGTTATTTGTCAAAAACAAATATTCCTTTTTTTCTTTGTGCAGCCAGTTTATAAACTCTGCAACACCGGGCAATATCTGATTTCCGTGATATATTACACCATCCATATCGCAGATAAAACCGGTCTTTTTGTTAAAATCAATGTTATTTTTCATACTTTTCTTCCTTTTTATTATACATCATTCACCTTATTATAACATAACAAATTATAAAATAACAGTAAAATCAGTGTAAAATATTTGACAAAAAATATGTAAATATATAATAACAAAAAACGGAGGCAATACAATGACAGTTTTAGACAGATTTTTAAAATATGTAGCAATTCATACTTCAAGCGTTGAAGACAGCGACTCGGTGCCTTCAAACGCTGCTGAGTTTAATCTTGCAAATTTATTAAAAGAAGAGTTATTGTCGCTTAAATTAAGCAATGTTTATTTAAGCAACAAGTGTTATTTATACGCTACGCTTCCTGCAAGCGAGGGTTATGAAAACGAGAAAACAATAGGACTTATTGCGCATATTGACACCTGTCCCGATGTGTCGGGTGCAAATGTCAAACCTCATATTGTCAGGTACTCGGGTGAAGATATTGAAATCGGCAACGGGAAAAAACTTTGCAAAAGCGAGTTTGAGTGTCTTGAAAATTTAAAGGGTGAAGATTTGGTTGTAACCGACGGGACTACTCTGCTCGGCGCCGATGACAAGGCGGGAATTGCGGAAATTATGAGTGCGGTTGAATATTTGACGCTTCATCCCGAAATAAAGCACGGTGAGATTAAAATTGCTTTTACGCCCGATGAAGAAATCGGGCAAGGCGCTGACTATTTTGATATAAAAGGCTTTAACGCAGATTTTGCTTACACGGTTGACGGTGGGCAGCTCGGTGAAATTGAATATGAAAACTTTAACGCGGCATCGGTGAAAGTTGAGATAAACGGAGCAAACATTCATCCGGGCAGTGCTAAAAACAAGATGTTAAACGCTGTGCTTCTGGCAAACGAATTTATAAATATGCTGCCACCGGCAGAAACTCCTGCACACACGGAAAAATACGAGGGCTTTTATCACATCGGCAGTATCAGCGGTAATGAGAGCAAATGTATAATTGATATGATAGTGCGTGACCACGATTTTAACAAATTTGAAATGAGAAAATCTTTTATTAAAAATATTGCCGACTATCTGAACTCGAAATATCCGCCCGACACTTTCATCGTCGGCATCAGCGACAGTTATTACAATATGGCGGAAAAAGTAAGGCCGCATTTTTATATAATCGACAGAGCAAAAGCGGCTTTTGAAAAGTGCAATACAGAGCCGAAAATTGTTGCAATCAGGGGCGGTACCGACGGTGCAAAACTGTCGTTTGCGGGACTTGTTTGTCCCAATATTTCAACAGGTGCTTACAATATGCACAGCATATACGAGTTTATACCTGTATCTTCACTTGAAAAAATGACAGAGGTTATAGTAGAAATAGTAAAAGCATAAAATACAGGGTGCTGCTCAAGCACCCTGTATTTTAAATTCTTCTTTATTTTTTGTGCATACGCATATATGGTAACCGTTAAAATCAAGATGCAGGAAATTCACATCTAAACTGCCTGTATCAAAACTGTTTAAAGGCGTGTGAAGTCCTGTACCCAAATATTTTATATAACTTTCTTTTGCGGTCCAGATTCTAAAAAAGTCTTCATTTGTTTTTATGTTTTCCTTTTCTGCGGTACAAAAAAACCTGTCTTTGATTTTCAGATTAACATCCCTGATTTTTTCAATATCCACCCCGACCGGTTCGTCGCAAAAGCAGACCACAGCATAATCAAATGAATGAGAAATATTAAAATGCGGCGAATTTTCAAAATACGGTTTTGAAAATTCGTTTTTAAGCACATCGTTTTCAGACTTATTAAGTTTTAAAAAAACATTGTTCCACGCTTCGTTATGGCCGCCCTTTATTATATAAAGTTCATTCATTTTATCACCTCGCCTGTTTTTTCAGTATAACAAAAACAGAATATATTGACAACATATTTGTTTGCAATTTAAAAGTAAAAAAATGAGCGCTTACTGATTTAAGTAAGCACTCATTTATTAATCTAAATCTTGAATTGTTGCGATTTTGCTGTAATTATTCTGAACAAAAACAAGTTCTTCTTCGAGCGTTTTGAGTTCTTCTTCCAAAGGTGAAATCTGTTTTAACTTGCCCTCGTCAAACTCATAAATCATATCAACGACCGTTTTAAGTCTTGCCGATACGCCGCCGAGCCTTATATCAAGCACTTCAAAACCGTAACTTGAATACCATTGTTCCCAGAGTGTTCTTAAATGCTTACGCAAATATTCATTTCTCGGTATTACATAATTTACTATATCATCGCGAATTTCGAGCAATTTAATTCTGTCTTTATCGTTATATGCCTGTCTTAATCTTGAAGACAAGTTGCATTTTAATTCCAGCACGTCGCAAAGATAAGCATACATATGTTGTGTGTTTTTAAGTTCTAAATCACATTCTTTTGAACTGCGTTTTAATTTAGTGCTCAATGACACGTAATGAGCGGGTGTAAATACTTCATTTACCCTTTCAATATTTTCGTCATACACACCGCAAAGGACATCGGAATACAATATAACCTTTGACATATTTGCATTTAAAAGACCTTGCTTGCTGTCCGGATAATCAATTTTTTCCTGGAGCAGCCAATCTTCGCTCGTCATACCCGTTAAAAACTTAAGTCTTGAAGTGAAAACTTTGTTTACAACGCTTTTATTAAATGCCTGTTCCGCCCAGAAAGCGAGAGTATATAAAACAGTCACCGGCGGACATTCACAACCTCCGTCATTAAATGCCGCAACAAAAACTTCCTCGACTTTTGCCTGTTTACACAAGGTAAGATTCTGCTCTGCGTTTTTAACGGAGCGCGTGTGATTTGGAACAAAACCGATATTTTTAACAATGCTGCCTGCAAAAATCGGTTTTGCTTTTGCATCTGTCTGAACCTGTGTAATATCTTCAATGACACCATCGGTAAAGACTACCTTTGTTGCGTTTGTAGGCAATAAAATCTCACCGTTGTTTTCAATCTGAAGATGCATACCGTATCTGTCGGCAATTTTTCCGATGCTGTCAATTTTTTCCGCATTTGTGCATTTTACAAACAGGTTTCTCGACTTAAAACATTTTTGCATAAAGTTTATAACCGCATCGTTTAGAGCGTCATCACCGCTTAGTTCAACTCCCACGATTACTTCAATGCCGAGCAAACTTGCAAACGCATCAATTTCTTTTAATTCTTCTTCGGTATATTTGCTCTTTCTGTATCCGAAAAGAGCATTTTGCTCAATAGCGAAAGCGTCTTTTAAAAGCGGATAGAAAGTATTATAACCCATAAAAGCAAGTTTAATAAGCAAATACTTTGTAGCGCTTAAATTAAACACGCCGCCTTTGGTGTTATCAAACATAAAACCGCATTTTTTAAACTGACGAGATTCGCTTACTGTAAATTCGCTGTCGCTGTTTTGAAGAAAATGGCCGAAGCCTCTGTAAAAAGCCGAAGTGTCCGGACATGAAATATAAAGTGATTTTCTGTCATAAGTCACCTTTAAATCTTTTTCACTTTTTTGACAAAACACTTTAATACCGCTGCCTGTTTTAAATCCGTAAAACGGACTTAACATATCAAGTCCCTTTTGCAGGTTTTTATCCAGAAAAGATGTATTTATTTTAATCATATCTAACCACCTCTCAGATTAGATTATATAATAAATACACTTTCTTTTCAATACAAATTATGCACTTAATAATTTATTGACTGCCTTTGATTTAAAGACTAATGCGGTGCCTATTGTAGTAAGCACGAGTTCGGGTAACATATAAAGCGCATTATAGCAAACTGAGTAAAGTGCGGGTTTGCCTACAAATGTATTTCCGAACACTTCAAACTGATCTAAATATGCAAAAATTACATATCCCGAAATAAAGTGGCAAACAAATCTGAGTACCAATACAATTACAGTTCCCAAAACGATGCCTGCAAAACCTTTTTTACGGAATACTCCTGCAAGTCCGAGCAAAGTAAACGGTAATAAGTAATCAAGTATTATTGTACCTACAAGCATTAAAGGTGTTAAGCCCCAGCCGAGCAAACCGTCTAATGTGATTCCCAAAAATAATTGAATTACCGCGTAAATACCGGCAGAAGCGACGCCCCAGGACAATGAGTACATTACCGAAATCAATACTATCGGCAACATGCTCAACAAGGTTACGGAACCTCCCAGCGGCATTTTAAAAATTTTCACCATACTTAATACGGTGGCGAGCGCAATCATAATTGCACAAACTGTCATTTTTTTTGTTCTTGATGTCATTTTTTCTCCTCCTAAAAAATAAAAAAATCGCACCGATAATGCAGTGCGAATAAAAAACTAAAATATATTTTCCTACGCCGGCATTATCCGTATCAGGTTATTAGGGTCTGAAGGACAACCTTCACTCTCAGCCGACTCTATTGTCAGCTCCCCTGTTGTCATAAAGACTATATCACAAGAAATTATCTTTGTCAACTGTTGTTTTTTGCTGTAAAAAAATAAATCACAACATAAAATAATGTCAATAAACTTGTAAAATCCGCTTGTTTGATTTATAATATACAAAATAACTATTTTAAAAAGAAGGCATAATATGAAAGACAGTTACGATGTTGTTATAATCGGTGGCGGTATTGCCGGCTTATACTGTGCTTTGAATCTCGACAAAAATCTTAATGTTCTTGTTGCGGCAAAGCGCGAAATAATGCTTTGCAATTCTTCTCTTGCTCAGGGCGGCGTTGCGGGTGTGCTTGATACTGTAAACGACTCGTATGAATCTCATATTGAAGATACATTAATCGCGGGCGGCAGAGAAAACAAATTATCCGCTGTTAAAACGCTTGTCGAAGAAGGTCCAGATGATTTAAGGCGCTTGATTGAACTTAATGTCGATTTTGATAAAAAGCCCGACGGAAGTTTGTCAATGACTCTTGAGGGAGGACACAGTAAAAACCGCATTATACATCACAAAGATTCGACCGGCAGAAGCATTATGGAAACGCTGTACGCTACTGCTAAACTGCAATCAAACATTGATATAAAAACCGGCTTGCATTTATGCGCCCTGCACGAACTTGACAACGGAACGGTAAGTGAGTTTATAACCGAT
Source organism: Acutalibacteraceae bacterium (assembly GCA_036310005.1). Lineage (GTDB taxonomy): Bacteria > Bacillota > Clostridia > Oscillospirales > Acutalibacteraceae > JAXJSP01. The sequence continues at coordinate 24,387 of JAXJSP010000049.1, forward strand.
GACGGTATAAAAAGCGTAAAGTCAAATTATACCGTGCTTGCAACAGGCGGCATAGGAAGAATATACAAATACACCACTAACTCTGCTATTGCAACAGGCGACGGAATTGCTGTCGCGCACGAGTGCGGTGCAAAAATCAGTAATTTGAATTACATTCAGTTTCACCCGACAGCGTTTGCATCAAAAGAAGGCAGAGAAAGATTTTTAATAAGCGAGGCGGTCAGAGGCGAGGGTGCATATTTACTTAACTGCAACAAAGAAAGGTTTATGCACAGATACGATGACAGGCTCGAACTTGCGCCGAGAGATGTTGTATCACACGCAATTATGCTTGAATCACGCAGAACAGGAAGCGAAAACTTTTATCTTGACATTACTCACAGGGGCAGCGAATTTATAAAAGACCGGTTTCCGATGATATTTGAAAGGTGTATGCACGAGGGTGTTGACATTACAAAAGAACTTATACCGGTATTCCCCTGTCAGCACTATTTAATGGGCGGTATTGAAGTTGACCTTGACTCAAAAACAAGGCTTGACAGAGTATATGCCTGCGGCGAATGTTCCTGTACCGGTGTACACGGAAGAAACAGGCTTGCATCGAACTCTTTACTTGAAGCGCTGGTGTTTTCAAGGCGCGCGGCACAAAATATAATGAAACGCAACTCATTCGGTGCGATCACAGGCAAGTTTACGCCCGTTAATTCTCACGGGGCTCCCCTGCCGAAAGGACTTCGCACAACAATAAGAGAGTTATTGCAAAGAAGTTGCTTTGTAATACCAGATTTGGACGCGGCATCAAGAGGGCTTAAAACCTTGAATGAAATATATGACCGTTTGCACAAAGGGTTTGAAATAACGCCCGATTATGTAGAGGCAAAGAGCATGGCTATTTGCGCCAAAATAATTTTAGAAAACGCATTAAAATAAAGGAGAGATAATATGAAACTCCCACTTTTTTATGTTGATGATATTATTAAAACCGCTATTAATGAGGATATAAACTACATTGATGTATCATCGGACAATATTGAAAAACTAAACGAAAAGACGACTGCAATTTTTGTTTCAAAAGCAGAGGGTGTGTTGTGCGGAATTGATGTCGCACTTAGAGTATTCACCCTTTTAGACGATACCGTGACATTTAAAGTATATTTTAAAGACGGTGATGCTGTTAAGAAAGGCGACTTGATTGCGGAAATTGAGGGTAAGACCGCCACGCTTTTGAAAGCGGAAAGAACTGCTCTTAATTTACTTCAGCACATGTCGGGAATTGCATCGCTTACAAACTTATTTGTAAAACAGGTTGAGGGCACAAAAGCAAAAATAACGGACACGCGCAAGACTTTGCCGGGACTTCGTGCTTTGCAAAAATATGCGGTTACCTGTGGCGGCGGACATAATCACAGATATAATTTATCTGACGGTGCTATGCTCAAAGACAATCACATTGATGCGGGCGGCGGAATTACCGCAACTGTAAACGCATTAAGAGAAAAACTCGGTCACATGGTAAAAATCGAGGTTGAAACACGCACATTAGACGAAGTAAGAGAAGCGATTGACAGCGGGTGCGAAATAATAATGCTTGATAATATGGACTGCGAGACAATGAAAAAAGCGGTCGAGTTAAACTCGGGCAAGGCCTTGCTTGAAGCGAGCGGTAATGTTAATTTGGACACGGTTAAAAGTATTGCAAACACAGGCGTAGATATAATTTCTGTCGGTGCTTTGACTCATTCCGTTTCTGCTTTTGATATTTCAATGAAAATTAAAAAGTAAAATTTATGTTTTGCACTTGCAATAGGTATAGTCAAATGATATACTGTTTGCGAGTGCAAATTTTATTTTCAAAAAATATGTATCGGAGTGCTGATTATGAAAAGTTATTGGATATGGACTTACGGAGATTATGAGATATTTCATTTAAACTCGGTGCATTCACGCAGACAAGAACACGGTGTGGATATACCGGTTTTCTGGAAGTACTATGATGTTGACAGAAACGTTTTCTTTTACAACAACATCAATATTGAAAAAGACGGATATATCAAACTGTTTTTAAACGGTATCGGATATTTGATGTTTGACGGAAAAAGGTATGGTCTTGAAAAAGAGATACCGATTACAAAAGGTGAACACGAAATTAAAATTTCCGTTTTGAATATGACAGGTCTTCCGAGCGCATACATTGAAAGCGATGTTTGTGCTACAAACGGAGAATGGTACACACAAGTAAACGGAGTTAAAAGAGCGGTAGGCTTTGATGAGAAATACGACTCACCCGATAAAAACCCCGAAGTATTCCCCTTTATGTATGAAGAAAAGCATCCTGTTTCCGTACAAAAACGCGACGGTGGTACTTTATATGATTTCGGCAAGGAAGTTTTCGGTTATTTGTATGTTAAAAATGTTAATGAAAACGAGAACATCCATGTAAGTTACGGTGAGTCCCTTGAAGAAGCGGTTGATGTTGAACACTCAATTCTTTTTGAAGATGTTTGCGGTAAAGACAGTTATAAATTAAGACAAAGAGCATTCAGATACATATTCATAACGGGAACACAAAACCCCGAAGTTTACATGGACTTTGAGTATCTGCCGCTTGAACACAAGGGTAGTTTCAGATGCGATGATGAGAGTGTAAACAAAATCTGGGATATGTGTGCATACACGCTGACTCTTAACGCGCGCGAAGTTCTTACCGAGGCTATAAAACGCGACAGGTGGCTCTGGGGCGGTGACGCATATCAGGCATATAAAATGGCAAACTATCTGTTTTACGATAAAGAACTTATCAGGCGTTCGACTATTGCTCTTCGCGGCAAAGAGCCTTTTGATGAACATATAAACACAATTACAGATTACACTTTGTATTGGGTAATAGGCTTATATGAATATTATATGACTTACGGTGACCTCGATTTTATCAAAAAGATTTACGAAAAAGCGGTATCTTTGATGGCATTTTGTAAAACCCGTGAGGATGAAAAAGGCTTTATTGTTAAAAAGCACGATGACTGGATATTTATTGACTGGGCGGAGATTGACAAACAAGGCGCTATTGCCGCAGAGCAAATGCTGTATATTCAGGCAAACAAGACAATGGCAAAATTAGCAGAACTTGTCGGTGACAACCCCGAGCCTTACGAAAACAAGTACAAAGAATTAATCTGCCTTACAAACAAGTATTTCTGGCAAGAAGATAAAGGCGCTTACATTGACTCGTTTGAGTCGGGCAAAAATCATGTATCTCGTCACGCTAACATTTTTGCAATTTTATATGATATTGCAACCGAAGAACAGAAGTCTTTAATTGTTGAAAATGTAATCAAAAACGATGATATCCCGAAAATCAGAACTCCGTACTTTGAGGGTTATGAACTTGATGTTATGGGTAAAATCGGGCAGTTTGATTTCATTGAAAATATGATTAAGACATACTGGAAAGGTATGCTCGATTTGGGTGCTACAACCGTATGGGAAGAATTTAATCCGAATCTCAGCGGAACCGAACACTACTTTATGTATAGCAATAAATACGGAAAGAGTCTGTGTCACGCGTGGGGCGCATCACCCATCTATCTTCTCGGCAAGTATTATTTAGGTGTTACACCGACATCAAGCGGCTATGAAACATTTGAGGTTAAACCGTATTTGGGCGGCTTTAAATTCATTGACGGTGTTGTTCCGATTAAAGACGGAAGTGTCAAGGTTAAAATGACCGAGAACAAACTAAGCGTATTATCGACAAAAGACGGAGGAAAACTTATCTTTAAAGACAAGGAATATAAACTGGAAGCAAACAAGGAATTTAGTTTGGATATATAAAACATTAAAAAACGCAGACGAGGTTTTAAAACTTTGTCTGTGTTTTTTATTGCTTACAGCAAGCCTGTCTTGCTTGTTTTTATAAGTATGTTATAGTATAATAAAACAAAATTATTTTTCTAAAGGAGCACAAAATGAATTTATCTGCATTTTTTAAAAGCGTTATAGACGCTGACACAAAAAGCGTTGTTATTTGCGATTTAGAGCATATTGTTGTATACATGAACCCTGCCGCACTTTCGCGCTATAAGATTGATTTGACCGGCAAAAGCATAAAATCTTGCCACAACGCCGACTCAAACGAGAAAATTGACCGCGTTGTCGCCTGGTTTTTACAAAGCAAGGATAACAACATTGTGTATATTGCTCACAAGGATAAAGACAACAGGGATGTTTACATGATTGCTTTGCGTGATGATGAGGGTGAACTTATCGGCTATTACGAAAAGCACGAATACAAAAACAAAGAAACTAAAAAAATGTACGATATATAAATAATACAAAACGAGTGATATTATGGCAAATGTTTTAACATTTTTAAGGATAATCTGCGCCTTTATTTTGCTGTTTTTCTCTGCATTTTCGCCCTGCTTTTATGTTTTTTATCTGCTTGGCGGACTGACCGATATTTTTGACGGAATAATTGCAAGGAAAACCGACAGTGTGAGTACATTCGGCTCAAAGTTTGACACGGTTGCCGATTTTATTTTTATCGTAATTTGTCTTATAAAGATACTGCCTGATATAAAAATTCCTACATATCTTTTAGTATGGACAGGAGTTATCGCGGTAATAAAAATTATAAATGTGATTTCGGGCTTTGTCACTCAAAAAAAGTTTGTTGCCATACATTCATTTTCAAACAAAATTACAGGGGCATTAATGTTTATATTGCCTTTGACTTTGCCGATTGTTGATATTTCTTACAGCGGCAACATTGTGTGTGCGGCGGCGACTTTTGCCGCAATAGAAGAAGGGCATTTAATAAGAACAGGAAAATAGGGAGTTGTGATTAATGAAAGCCATTGTATATACATCTAAAAACGGACATACCGAAGAATATGCGAAGATACTCGCAAGGCAGACAGGCTTGCCTGTATATTCGCTCAAAGATGCAAAAAATCAACTCAAAAAAGGCGATGAGATAATATATCTCGGTTGGTTGATGGCAAGCAAGGTTCAGGGACTTACAAAAGCAAAGAATTATTTTAAGGTCTGTGCGGTTTGCGGGGTAGGTCTTTGCGATACGGGGACTTTGCTCAAAGAAGTAAGAAAGGCAAATGCCTTGAGCGAAGATTTTCCGTTTTTTACTATGCAAGGCGGCATTGAAAGGGGCAGTCTTCGCGGGCTTGACAAACTGCTGATAAATATGCTCACAAAAGGGCTTTCGGCACA
>JAXJSP010000050.1:0-100539 GCA_036310005.1 Acutalibacteraceae bacterium
GCTGTTCGCCGATTAAAGTGGTACGCGAGCTGGGTTCAGAACGTCGCGAGACAGTTCGGTCCCTATCTGTCGTGGGCGAAGGATATTTGAGAGGATCTGTCCCTAGTACGAGAGGACCGGGATGGACGAACCTCTGGTGCACCAGTTGTCACGCCAGTGGCACAGCTGGGCAGCTATGTTCGGATTGGATAAACGCTGAAAGCATCTAAGCGTGAAGCCAACCTCAAGATTAGATATCCCATAGCGTCAAGCTAGTAAGACCCCCTGTAGACTACAGGGTTGATAGGCTGCGTGTGTAAGTGTAGTGATACATTCAGCTTGGCAGTACTAATAGGTCGAGGACTTGACCTTTACTTGATTTCTTATTTCCCACCCTCTTCTCTTTGCTTTGTTCAGTTTTTAGGGCTCGTTTTTTCCTTTAAAATTCAGATTTTTAAAACACTTTGAACTTGTCAAAGTGTTTTTTATTTTTCTGCGCGTAATAATAAAATTTTTATTGATAACTACAATTTAATACTGTATAATATTTCTTATCAGGAGGATTGGTTTTATGAATATTTGGCATGATTTTGACTCATCGCGTATTACTCCCGAGGACTTTGTTGCAGTTATCGAAATACCGAGAAATTGCAGTATCAAATATGAACTTGATAAGGCTACCGGTATGCTGAAAATGGATAGAGTATTACACACATCTACTCACTATCCGGCAAACTACGGTTTTATTCCTAAAACTTTTGCAGGAGATAACGACCCGCTTGATGTATTAGTGCTTTGCAGCCAACCTCTTTATCCTATGACCTTAGTGCATTGTTATCCGATAGGATGTATTAAAATGATTGACGGCGGAGAACAGGACGAAAAAATTATTGCAATTCCGTACGGTGATCCGAATTATAATTGCTATAATCACATGAGCGAATTGCCTAAACACAAGTTTGACGAAATGAAACACTTTTTCTCTGTCTATAAAACACTTGAAAATAAAGAAACTGCTGTGCTTGAAATTGTCGAGCACGACGAGGCAGTTGAAATAGTTAAATCTTGTATTGACAGATACAACGAAAACTTTTCAAAATAACTCATGAAAGGTAGTCTTTTGTGGAACTGAAAACAATAAATACTAATAAAAAAGCCTACCACGATTATTTTGTAGATGAAAGTATTGAGGCAGGCATAGAATTGCTCGGTACGGAGATTAAATCAATCAGGCAGGGCGGAATCAATTTAAAAGATTCCTGGTGCAGTATTGACGATGCGGAAATTTTTATCAACGGAATGCATATTGCACCTTACGAAAAGGGCAATATATTCAACCGCGACCCGTACAGAAAAAGAAAACTGTTAATGCATAAAAAAGAAATTATGCGAATTTTCGGACTCGTAAAACAGCAGGGCGTAACGGTAATACCGCTGTCAGTATATTTTAAAGGCTCAAAAGTAAAGGTGCAGGTCGGTATTTGCCGAGGCAAAAAACTTTACGATAAAAGAGCCGATTTGGCCGCAAAGGCAGTAAAAAGAGATAACGAAAGATATTTTAAAGAAAACAATCAATAATTTTAATTAGATGGGACTTGACAAATTTTTTAGCAATCTGTAAAAAACAAAAATAAGCAGAGAGACTACAAAATAGGGTCCTTCTGCTTATTTTTATTTTTTTGTAACGGAGGATGAAATGGATAATAAATATATCATTGAATTAAAGGATATATCAAAGGTTTATGACGGAGAAACAGTAGTCGTTGAAGATTTTAACCTTAAAGTAAAAAAAGGCGAGTTTATCACTTTTTTAGGCCCCTCAGGCTGCGGTAAAACTACAACTTTAAGAATGATTGCGGGCTTTGAATTGCCCACTTCCGGTAAAATTTTATTAAACGGAGAGGACATAAGCAATTTACCGCCTTATAAACGCCCGATTAATACTGTTTTTCAGCGTTATGCACTTTTCCCTCATCTTAATATATACGAAAACATCGCTTTCGGACTGAAAATGAGAAAACATTCAAAAGAAGAAATTGATAAAAAAGTCAAATATGCACTTGAAGTCGTTGACCTTGAAGGTTTTGAAAAAAGAAGCGTCGATACTCTCTCGGGCGGACAGCAGCAGAGAATTGCAATAGCACGCGCTATTGTAAATGAGCCGGAAATATTGCTTTTAGACGAGCCGCTCGGAGCGTTAGATCTTAAAATGCGTAAAGAAATGCAGATTGAATTAAAATCAATGCACGAAAGACTCGGCATTACATTTATATATGTTACCCATGACCAGGAAGAAGCGCTTACTATGTCAGACAGAGTCGTAGTAATGAGCGATGGCGTTGTTGAGCAGATCGGTACACCCGAAGAAATTTACAACGAACCCAATACTGCTTTTGTTGCTGACTTTATCGGTGAGAGTAATATTTTTGAGGGCAAAATGACTCAAACAAACAAAGTCAAATTTTGTTCTGCCGAATTTGAATGTGTTGACTCATATCCGCGCAATACTGCGGTAGATGTAATCGTAAGACCTGAGGATATCGAAATGACAAGCGCCGATAAAGGCATGATTAAAGGCAAGGTAATAAGCGTTGTCTTTAAAGGCGTGCATTATGAAATTACGGTGCAGTGCGGTACAAATGAGATTGTCATTCAATCTACAAAACACGCAAAAGTCGGCGACATAATCGGCATGAATATCGGTCCCGACGAAATTCATGTAATTGTATCTGATATTCATACCAATATTTTTGACGGTGTTATCACAAAACGTAATACAGTACAGTTCGGTGACGGTGAGTTTGAATGTGATGTCACCCAACTTTATAAAGATTCTTATTTGGACGATAAAGGCTATCTGATAACCGCAGACGGAGAAAAAATAGACTTAACAAATACACAGGTAACCGTTGAAGTGCCTATTTCCGCTGTGTCTATGTCTGACGATGCAGAGCTTGGCGGCGCTTGCGGTAACATTTTCTCTCTTATCTATAAAGGAAATCATTATAACTATATTGTCAGAACCGAAAATGAAGAAGATTATATTCTGGATGATGACGATTTGTGGAATGAGGGCGACTATGTATCGCTTATTATAGAAAGTGATAAAATTAAACTGACTTTAAAATAAAACTATGAAAGGAATTAAAAAATGAAGTTTTCAAGAAAACAACTTTGCATACCTTATGCCCTGTTTTTGATACTTTTCGTAATAGCACCGCTCTTGGTTGTCGTCTATTATGCGTTTACCGACGGTACAGGACATTTTACTATTGAAAATTTTGTTTCATTTTTCACTTCCTATAACACAATAGGTACTCTTTGTTACAGCCTTGTTATAGCAATAACTACAACAACAGTATGCCTTGTAATTGCATATCCTGTTGCCTATATCCTCGCGCAAAGTAAACTGAAAAGAAAAAGCGTACTCGTTATGCTTTTTGTAACCCCGATGTGGATAAATTTTACTTTGAGAATTTCTGCACTAAAAGAAATTCTGACATTGATTGAAGGCAATTTAGCATATTATCCGTTTTTTAATACAATAATCGGTATGACTTATGACTTTTTGCCCTTTATGATATTGCCTTTGTATTCAACTCTTACAAAACTTGATAAAAGTCTGCTTGAAGCAGCAGCAGACTTGGGCGCAAACGGTGTAAAACGCTTTTTGAAAATTACTTTGCCCCTGTCCGCACCGGGAATTGTAAGCAGTATTACTATGGTGTTCCTGCCTGCTATGACTAACTATGTAATACTCGATATGCTCTATAATTCAACCTATATTATGGGCAGTCTTATCGGCAGTTACTTTAGTTCATATAACTGGAACGGCGGCTCTACGATTTCACTCGTCTTACTTGCGATTATCCTTCTTGTAACGCTGTTTACAGGAAAACTCGGCGACGAAAAACAAAACAGTAGGGAGAGCGTGCTATGATAAAAAAATCTTTAAGTGCACTCTTTTTAGGTGCAGTTGTGTTATTTATGTACTTGCCTATTCTGGTTTTAAGCGTGTATTCATTTACATCTGCAACCGCGATAGGACAAAGTGCAGGTTTTTCGTTTGATAACTATGTAATTTTGTTTAAGGCAGAGGAACTGAAAAATATGATTGTCGGCACCTTGCTTTTAGCATTGGGTTCAGCGGTGCTTGCAACATTGTTAGGTACTACCGGTGCTATCGGTGCCTTTTATTCAAAGCGCTTTTCTAAAACATTCATTAATCAGATAAACCAGATCCCTGTTGTCAATGCAGACGTGCTTACAGGTTTTTCAATTTGCGTTTTGTTAATCGCGCTTGTAGGCATTCCGAAAAACACATTTTTGCCTTTGATTATAGGACATACCGTTTTGTCGGCACCCTTTGTTTATTTATCGGTAGTGCCGAAATTAAAACAAATGGACTCGTCTTTATATGAAGCGGCATTAGATTTGGGCGCAAGCCCCACAACCGCGCTTTTTAAAATCGTAATACCCCAAATTGTGCCGGGTATTATTTCGGGCTTTATGATGGCTGTTACCCTGTCGCTTGACGATTATTTTATAACAACTTATACAAAGCCTACTACATTCGACACGATTTCAACTTATGTTGTCAATGCGACAAAAGGCGGACAAACAGAGATTAAGACCGCTTTGTGGGCGCTGTCGACTGTTATTTTTGTTGTAATTACAACAGCGGTAATTGTAATGAATGTTGTTAAGAAGGACGATGAAAAAGGGGAGAGCAGATGAAAAAAATAAAATATATCGCAGTTTGTCTTGCCCTTGTCATCACAAGCGTACTCTTGCCCTCTTGCAGTAATAAAAGTGAGGGTAAAGAAATAGTATTAAGAGTGTGCAACTGGGAGGAGTATATCGACCTTGGCGACTGGGACGATGACGAAACAATAGAACTTGAAAGTAAAGACATTCTCGGCGTAAATAAGTTGTATGAAGACTTTGAAGAATGGTATTATGATAAATATAATGTCAAAGTGCGCGTTGAATACTCAACATTCGGCACAAACGAGGACTTGTATAATCAACTCACCCTCGGCGATGAATACGATTTAGTCTGCCCGTCAGATTATATGATAATGAAACTAATCGCAGAAGATAAAGTCGTGCCGCTTTCAGACGAGTTTTTTGATAAATCAAACCCCGATAATTATTATATAAACGGTGTGTCACCGTATATTAACGATGTGTTTAATTCTTATGAGATTAATTCTCATAAATGGGCTGAATATGCAGCAGGATATATGTGGGGAACGGTAGGTTTTGTCTATAACCCCGAAAAAGTCGAAAAACAGGATGTAAGCAGTTGGGATATTCTGTTAAACGAGAAATATGCAAGACAGGTTACAATTAAAGATAATGTAAGAGATGCTTATTTTCCGGTGCTCGGAATAATGAACAGCGACCTTTTAAAAAGTGATGAATTTAAAAATTCAAAGGACTATGAGCAAAACCTGTTTGAGGTTATGAATGATACTTCACCCGCTACTGTCGATAAAGCGGAAAAGATGTTAAAGCAAATTAAAGATAATGTCTATTCTTTTGAAACCGACAGCGGCAAAAATGATATGGTTACAGGTAAAGTTGTAGCAAACTTACAGTGGTCAGGCGATGCTGTCTATACAATAGAGCAAGCAGCGCAAGATGGTGTAGATTTGTGCTATGCAGTGCCTGAAGAATGTACTAACCTTTGGTTTGACGGTTTTATAATGCTCAAAGACGGAATAAAGGGCGATAAAACAAAACAAAAAGTGGCAGAAAGTTTTATTAATTATCTTTCAATGCCTGAAAGTGTTATAAGAAATATGTATTATATCGGCTATACTTCCGCTATCAGCGGAGGAGATAGCGATTTGATATATGAATATGTTAATTATCTTTTTGAATCGGATGACGAAAATGCGGTCGAATACCCCGTCGGATACTTTTTTAGCGGAGATAACAGCGACGAAAAATATGTGATTAAAACTGATGAGAGTCAGCTCGATTCATCGCTTTTTGCCTCTTATCCGACACAAGAGGTAATAAAAAGAAGTGCGGTAATGAATTATTTTGACGAACAGGCAAACAAGCGCATCAATCAGATGTGGATAAATGTCAGATGCTTTTCATTCGGTAAATAATATTTTTTAAAAAATGTGTGGCAAGTGGGTAATATGATAGTAAGAAAATTAAAAATTTTATTAAGACGAATTAAGTCAATGAGCCTGAAAAGAATGTTTAATGTAATAAATGCGGTTCATATTTTATATGGCGCAAACAGGGTAAGAGTATTCTTTGATATGATTTTTTGCGCTTTTAAATACTCTGTCGGATATTTAGATTATATGGTGTTCGGCTTTGCTAAAATCAAAGGCAAGAAAAAACGCAGCACCTTTATGACAATGAATCATAATCTTTCTTTGGTAAGACAGAAAAACGATAAAAACTGTGTTGAAATTTTTAATGATAAAATACTCTTTAACGAAACTTTTAAACAGTTTATCGGCAGAGATTTTATTGATTTAAGAAACTCTGATGCTAATAAGTTAGAAAAGTTTTTACAAGGTAAAGAGTTTGTCTTTGTAAAGAAAACCCATACTTTCGGCGGACAGGGAATAGAAAAATTAAAAGTTGCCGATGTTTGCGATTATAATCAACTTTACAGTGAACTTACAGAAAACGGACAGTATTTGGTTGAAGATGCGATTTGTCAGCACGAGAAAATGAACTCATTATGTGCATCAAGCGTTAATACAATCAGAATGGTCACCGTAATAAATGACGGTAAAGCGGTGTTTATGTATGCCGTTTTAAGAATAGGTAACGGAAAAGGCGATGTGGATAATATTTCAAGCGGCGGTATGTATGCGCCCGTAAATGATGAGGGCGTTGTTACAAAACCTGCCTTTTGCGATAAACAACTTAAATATTTTGATGTCCATCCCGTAAGTAATCAAAAGATTGTCGGCTTTGAAATTCCGTATTTTAAAGAGGCGGTGCAAATGTGTAAAGATGCAGCCCTGGTTGAAAAGAGAATGGGCTATGTCGGTTGGGATGTCGCAATAACCGCAACAGGCCCCGTACTTGTCGAGGGAAATAATTTCCCGTCTTATGATATGGTGCAAAATTACGGGCACATTGAAAACGATACAGGTATAAGGCCGAAATTTGAAAAAACACTCGGCATAAAACTTTAAAGGAGATTTAAAATGTACGGAATTGATATGTTAGCAAGAAGCATCTTACTTTTAGCGGTTCTTGTTATCATTGGTATGCTGTTAAAACGAACAAAAATAATCGACAGCACTTCAACTAAAAATCTCGGCAATTTGGTTATTTACTTAACTCAACCGGCGATGATACTGTATAGTTTTATATCGGTTGACTTTACTTTGGGAATTGTCTACAATGCCGCCATAGTGTTCGTAATGGCAGTACTTTTCCACTTTTTCTATTATTTTATAGCAAAACTTATGTTTAAATCTGCACCGGAGAAAAAACGCTCGGTATTACGCTTTTCAATGGTTTTTACAAATGCAGGTTTTTTAGGCATACCGCTTATAAGCAGTCTGCTCGGTGACGAGGCGGCGGTTTATGCAACCTTTTATGTAGTTTGCTTTAATATTTTCTGCTGGTCAATCGGCTGCTTTATTTATACTAACGACAAAAAATATATTTCAATAAAACAAATGCTTATAAACCCCGCAACCGTGCCGACTTATATAGGCATCTTGTTTGCAATACTTGCAAGCGTAATCACTTTGCCGGACGCACTTAAACCTGCGGTAGAAGGCTTTATTTTGCCTTTTATAAGAGATGACTTGCTTTACATGTTAAAAGCAACCGTGCTTCCCGTTTCAATGATTATGGTAGGTATAAGACTTGCCGACTGCAAGATAAAAGAACTGTTTAACGATAAATATATGTGGCCTAATATGATAGTAAGACTTCTTGTTATACCGATGTGTGTCTTGCTTGTAATGAAAGGCATTTCACTGCTTCATATATTCAGCGATGATACTATTAAAATCGTATCATCCGTACTTGTAATTTCGGCATCAACTCCGACTGCTGCTATGACAACGATATTTGCGGAAAAATTCGATTCGGACCCTGTTTATGCAAGTAAATATGTGTCTGCAAGCACACTTTTATCATTATTTACGATGATTATAATGTCAACGTTACTCAAATATGTAATGTAAAAATATTGAAATAATCAAGTGAGTAAATTATAATTTAAGTATATCAATATAAGGAGTTATTTATGGAACAGAATATTTTAAGTAATTATAAGTGTTGGCTTGAAAAATCAAAAGACAGCGATGTTGTTTTGGAATTAAAAGCAATTGAAAACGATAATGATAAGATTGAAGACGCTTTTTACCGTGAACTTGAGTTCGGTACAGGCGGAATCAGAGGAGTTATAGGCGCCGGTACTAACAGAATGAATGTTTATACTGTCGCAAAAGCATCTCAGGGACTTGCAAACTATGTTGTAAATAACTTTAAAGAGGACGAGAGAAAAATCGCAGTAAGTTATGACTCGCGTATTAAGTCCGATGTTTTTTCAAAAGTCGCATCATCGGTTTTTGCGGCAAACGGAATAAAAGTCTATATTTATAAAGAACTTATGCCGACTCCGTGCGTGTCTTTTGCGGTCCGTGACTTAAACTGTGCGGCAGGCATTATGATTACCGCATCTCACAATCCGTCAAAATATAACGGATACAAGGTTTACGGTGCGGACGGTTGCCAGATTACAAACGAGGTCGCAGACGAAGTCAGCGGTTATATTGAAAGCATTGATGTCTTTGACGGTGTTAAAACGGTTGACTTTGACGAGGCATTTAAGACAGGACTTATCGAATATACACCTGAGGAAGTTTATACGCGCTTTGTTGAAAATGTAAAAGGCGAGTCATTACTCGGCGATGAAAAAGTCAACAAAGATGTTGCTATAATTTATACACCGCTTAACGGTTCCGGTTTAAAACCCGTGTTGCGTACTCTGACCGAAAGCGGATACACCAATGTTAAAGTTGTTAAAGAACAAGAACAGCCCGACGGTAACTTCCCGACCTGTCCGTATCCGAATCCCGAAATTAAAGAGGCTATGGCACTCGGTATGCAGTATGCAAAAGAAAATAATGCAGACTTGCTTGTCGCTACCGATCCCGACTGCGACAGAGTGGGTATTGCGGTTAAAGACGATAAAGGCGAGTTTACTCTGCTTACGGGTAATGAAACCGGTATGCTTTTGGTAGATTATATCTGTCAGCGCAGACTTGCACTGGGTAAAATGCCAGAGGACCCCGTACTTGTTAAAACCATTGTCACTATTGATATGGCGGACAGAATTGCCGCAAGTTACGGTGTAAGAACAGTTAATATTCTTACAGGCTTTAAGTATATAGGCGAGCAGATTGCTTTGCTTGAAAGTCAGGGCAAGCAAGACTCTTATATCTTGGGCTTTGAAGAAAGTTACGGATATTTAAGCGGTACCTATGTAAGAGATAAAGACGCTGTAAACGGTGTGTTCTTAATTTGTGAAATGTTTGCTTACTATCAGTCAAAAGGCATTAGTCTGTATGAAAAATTAAACAGCCTTTATGAAAAATTCGGCTACTGCTTAAACACTTTACATTCATATCAGTTTGAAGGCTCTGCCGGATTTGATAAAATGCAAAGCATTATGAAAAATTTAAAGCAGGGACTTACTCAGATAGGCAATAAAAAAGTTAAAACAACACTCGATTATTCAAAGGGTATCGACTCATTACCCAAATCTGATGTAGTTAAATACCTGCTTGAAGACAACTGCTCTGTTGTCGTAAGACCGTCAGGCACCGAACCTAAAATGAAAGTTTATATTTCAGTCAGCGCAAACACAAAGGATGAGGCAGCACAAATCGAAAAAATGATTAAAAAAGATATGGACGGTCATTTAGCATAATAAAAAAACTCGAATTTCTCAAAAGGAATTCGAGTTTTTGTTTGTCTGATATTAAACTTATGCCTTGTTTACAGAACCGAAAAGTTCCATTTTTTCTTTAACAGTTGCTTTGATAGCCTCAAAGCCGGGTGCTAAAAGTTTTCTCGGGTCAAAGCCTTTACCTTGTAAATCTTTGCCTTCTTCGATGTATTTTCTTGTAGCCTCAGCAAAAGCCAACTGACATTCGGTATTTACATTGATTTTTGAAACACCAAGAGAGATAGCCTTTTTAATCATATCGGCAGGAATTCCTGTACCTCCGTGAAGAACTAACGGCATAGCACCTGTTTTTTGCTGAACAGCATCAAGAGTTTCAAATGAAAGACCGGGCCAATTTTCAGGATATTTACCGTGAATATTACCGATGCCTGCAGCAAGCATTGTAACACCGAGGTCAGCAATCATTTTGCACTCGTCGGGATCGGCACATTCACCGAGTCCTACAACTCCGTCTTCTTCTCCGCCGATAGAACCGACTTCAGCCTCAATAGAAAGTCCTTTAGAGTTTGTAAGAGCAACGAGTTCTTTTGTCTTTTCAACATTTTCATCAATAGGATAATGACTTCCGTCGAACATTACTGAAGAAAAGCCTGCCTCAATGCATTTTTTAGCGCCTTCATAAGAACCGTGGTCAAGATGAAGCGCAACAGGAACAGTAATGTTAAGTTCGTTTAACATTCCGTTTACCATTCCGACTATTGTGGTATAGCCACCCATGTATTTGCCGGCACCCTCCGAAACACCTAAAATAACAGGTGAGTTCATTTCCTGTGCGGTAAGTAAAACAGCCTTTGTCCATTCAAGATTGTTAATGTTAAACTGACCGACAGCGTAGTGTCCTTCTTTTGCTTTTGTAAGCATTTCTTTTGCAGAAACTAACATAAATTTTACCTCCGTTCTTTTTCTAAATTATATTATATACAATAATTATCCCAAATGCAATAAATTTTGACTTTTAAATTAAAATACTGTATGATAAATCATATAAATTTTGTTTTAAGGAGATTATAGATGGAAAAAAACGATATTGTCACTTTGAATATTACTTCTGTAACCTCCGAGGGCTTGGGCGTAGGCAGGGTAAACGGTATTGCGGTGTTTGTAAAATCTGCAGCAATAGGCGACACGGTCAGAGCGGTTATAATTAAAGTGAATAAAAACTACTGCGTAGGAAAACTGCTTGAAATCATAACCCCGTCTGTTGAGCGAACAGACAACGACTGCGATGCCTTTCCGCGTTGCGGAGGTTGTGCGTTCAGACATATAAATTATTCCGAGGAACTTAAAATCAAAAAGCAAAAGGTGACAGACGCTTTTAAAAGAATAGGTAATATTGATGTAACAATCGAGAATATGCTTTTTGATAAGCCCGATTTTTACAGAAATAAAGCACAGTATCCGGTAAGCGATGAAGCAATAGGATTTTATGCCGAACATTCTCACAGAATTATCGGTTGTGATAACTGTAAATTACAGCCGGATGAGTTTAATCAGATTGCAAAGGCGTTTTTTGAATTTAAAAAGAAACATAATATTCCGGCTTTTGACGGAAAGTGCGGTCTTGTCCGCCACCTTTATATCAGAAAAGGCAAAGTGACGGGAGATATTTTAGTCTGCGTTGTCATAAACGGTGACACCTTGCCTTACAGCGATGAACTTGTAAATGAACTTACTTTAAAATTTCCGCAGATTAAAAGTATCAGCCTTAATCTCAATAAAAACAAAAACAATGTGATTTTAGGCGATAAGTTTGTTCATTTACTGGGCGACGGATATATCTATGACGAACTTTGCGGTGTTAAAGTCAGAATTTCGGCACAGTCTTTTTATCAGGTAAACAGGACAATGGCGGAAAAATTATACAACGCAGCAAAGCAGTACGCGGGTAAAGGCGATGTTTTGGTAGATTTATACTGCGGCGCGGGAACAATAGGGCTGAGTATGGCACATTCTTTTAACAAAGTGATAGGTGTCGAAATAGTCGAAAGCGCTGTAAAAGATGCAAAATTCAATGCAAAACTGAATAACATCACGAATGCCGAGTTTTACTGCGGAGATGCCTATTTACAGGCAAAAAAAATAGACAATAAATGCTCTGTTTTGGTAGTAGACCCGCCAAGAAAAGGTCTTGACGAAAAATTACCGCGCTTAATTGCAGAGCAGTTTTGTCCGAAAAAAATTGTTTATGTGTCTTGTGATCCGGCAACTCTCGCAAGAGATTGCAAAATCTTTTCTCAGTTTGATTATAAGGTGCAAAAAGTAACCGCAGCAGACCTGTTTGCACGCACCCACCATGTTGAGACAGTCTGCCTTTTAACAAAAAACACAAAGGAGAAAATGTAATGGTAAAGCATATTATTTTATGGCAGTTAAAGGATGAATTAACGCAAAAGGAAAATATAAAAAAGCAGATAAAATCAGGTCTTGAAGACTTAAAAGGCAAAATCGACGGGCTTGTTGATATTAAAGTCAATATAAACCCCTTACCGTCATCAAACTGCGATTTGATGCTTGAGAGCACTTTTGTAAGCGAGCAGGCATTAAAAGACTATGCGGTGCATCCGCTTCACGTAAGCGTGGCCGATACAAAAGTAAGACCGTTTGCAAAATCACGCGTCTGCCTTGATTTTGAAGAATAAAAAACAGTAAAGTGCGGTTTTACTGAATCAGCGTTATTAAATACCCGATTGCATATATTACAGGCTGATGCAGTATATAAATAATAAGCGAGTGTCTGCCGCAATACGCAAAAGGTCGGATGTGCATTTTTGAGCAAAACGGGGGAAGCCTGTCCGCTGCTACATATCTGCCAAAACACGCACCGGCTAAAAATGCAAATAACCACGGTATCAGCGGAAAATAATCTGATGATGTGAAAAACAGGTCCGGGAACCCCAGCGGCATAAATAAATTGTTCGAGTACCACTCTAACGGAAGTTCTGCTATCTGAATACCGAAAAATTTGATGTACCCGACACTTACATCAAAAGTCAATACAGTCAGCAAAGTAAATATTATAACTCCTGCAAGTATGGGTATCTTACTTATCAGTTTATCAAAGACAGGGTAGGTTATCATACAGATTGACAGTAAATGTAAAATGCCGAAATATATCGCGACTGCTTGCATATTACATACTTTTTCTAAAAATACCGTAACTAAGGTGAGTAATAACGCGACAACCGATAAATATAAACCTCTTTTTAAATTGGAACGCGTAAGTTTTGCGCACACACCCGAAATAAATATAAACACAAACGCAAAAAAGGGTTCTGCCGGCATGAAAAATCTGAACAAAACATCAAACATCTGCCAGCCGAATAAATACGCAAAGGTGAAAAATGCATGGAAAAATACCATGCAAATTATTGCAAAACCTCTGATTTCATCAAGTATTATATACCTTTTTTTATCAGCCATTTTATCTGCGCCTCCGTTTTCTATGAGTATATCAAAACTTCATATTTTTTTCAACACAAGTATTGACATTTTCAAAATTATGTGTATAATCGATAATAGTAATGATTACTATTATCGTTAAGGAGGAAGACCGTGCAAAGACATTCAAAACAGCGTGATGCGGTATATCAAGCAGTATGCTCAGTAAGAAGTCATCCCACAGCCTTGCAAGTTTACGATATAGTACGCAGTAACCTGCCCAATATTTCGCTTGCAACCGTATACAGAAATTTAAAGGGGCTGGCGGAAGACGGAAAGGTTATAACAGTATTCTCGAATGATTCTGTCGAGCATTATGACGCTGTAACTTATGCTCATCATCATTTATGTTGCACAAAATGCAATAAGATATATGATGTTCAAAGCAGTATTGATATTGATTTAGACAGTATTGACAGTGAGCATAAAATTGCCGGCGTTCGCGTAATGTTTACGGGCGTTTGCGAGAACTGTATAAATTAAAAAATTATTTTTTTAGGAGGAAAAAAATTATGAAATGGGTTTGTTCAGTATGCGGTTATGTACATGAGGGAGATACCCCTCCGGCACAGTGTCCACAGTGCAAAGTACCTGCAGAAAAATTCAAAAAACAAGAAGGAGAAAAATCTTGGGCAGCAGAGCATGCAGTAGGTATTGCAAAAGATGTTGACCAGAGAATTATCGAAGGACTTCGCGCTAATTTTGAAGGTGAATGTTCAGAAGTAGGTATGTATCTTGCTATGGCAAGAGTTGCACACAGAGAAGGCTATCCTGAAATCGGACTTTACTGGGAAAAAGCAGCTTACGAAGAAGCAGAACATGCTGCAAAATTTGCTGAATTACTCGGCGAAGTTGTAACCGATTCAACAAAGAAAAATCTTGAATTGAGAGTTGATGCCGAGAACGGTGCAACCGCAGGCAAAACGGAACTTGCTAAATTAGCAAAAGAATTAGGCCTTGATGCAATTCACGACACAGTTCACGAAATGGCTCGCGACGAAGCAAGACACGGAAAAGCATTCGAAGGACTCCTTAACAGATACTTCAAATAATATTACATATATTAAAAATTATTTGTTTTATTAAAAGTAAGTTGTGTTTTAAAAACATAATAACTGTTAATAATACAGGAGAATCTTTTTGTTTTGAAAGGAGCAACCGATATGGAAAAATATGTATGTCCTTGCGGATTTGTATATGATCCCGAAGTGGGCGATCCCGATAACGGTGTAGCACCCGGCACAGCATGGGAAGATGTACCTTCATCTTGGCGCTGCCCTGTTTGCGGTTTGGACAAAAATATGTTTGAACAAGAATAAAGGGACTATATAATCAGCGGTAAAAACTCATTTGAGTTTTTACCGCTGCTTTTTGTTGATTTTTGCTCATTTTGTGATATACTATAAATGATAATATAAAAAGCAATTGTGAAGAAAAATACAGGTACAGCATATTTAAAGAGAGTTGTCGGTTGGTGTAAGACAAGCAGTAGGCAACCTGTGATTTGACACTTTACAGCCCACGGAAGAAAAGATTAGTCTTAGTAGAACCGTGCGTCAGATAAGCGTTAATTTCAAAAAGCCGGGCTTTATTAAAATGATTATAGAGCGTTTTGATATTATATAGTCATTATAAGCCAATTTGGGTGGTACCGCGGAAGTGTAAATCTTTCGTCCCATAAGAGTTGGGATGAATTATTTATGCTTTATTTTTTTTGTTAAGGAGAGAATTAAAAATAGAAAAATCAGTATTATTTAATCTTTATCAACTTGCAAAATTTAATATAGAAGAAGACAAATTAAGTGAAATTTCATCATCACTTGACCGACTTGTCGAGTATATTGACGCGGTAAATTCGGTCGATACCGAAAATATAGCGCCTTTATACAGCGTCAATGATGTTACTAACCCTCTGCGCGAGGACAAGCCGCAAAAAAGTATGAGCAAAGAAGATTTGCTTTTAAATGCAAAAGAGAGCGAAAACGGGTTTATAACCGTTTTTAAAACGGTGTAGATTATGGAAAAATTAACTGCCCTGAAACTTGCTCAAAAAATTAAAAACGCAAGCATAACATCTAAATCAGCAACCGAGTTTTCGTATTCAAAAGCAAAAGAAAATAAATATAATGCGTTTACAGGACTTAATGAAAATGCAATAAAACAAGCCAAAGATTTTGACAAAAAGCAAAATTTCAATTCTCTTTTGTCCGGAGTGCCTATAAGCATAAAAGATAATATCTGTACAAAAGGTATTACTACAACAGCGGCATCAAATATAATAAAAGACTTTGTGCCGACGTATAACGCAACTGTTATTGATAAATTGATATCGTCAGGTATGATAATTACCGCAAAGAATAATATGGATGAGTTTGCTATGGGCTCTACAAATGAAACTTCCGCTTTCGGCCCTGTCTTAAACCCGCATAATGAATCTTGTGTTGCAGGAGGCTCATCGGGAGGCAGCGCCGCCACAGTCAGCGCCGGGATGAGTTTTTGCGCGCTCGGAAGCGACACGGGAGGCTCCGTAAGACTGCCGGCATCATATTGCGGCGTAGTCGGTTTTAAACCGACTTACGGTGCGGTATCACGTTTCGGGCTTATTGCATTTGCTTCATCATTAGACCAAATCGGCACTCTTACAAAAACCGTAAAAGACACAGCGGCGCTTTTTGATATCATAAAAGGCAAGGACGAAAAAGATGCTACAAGCGTTGATTTTACTAAAAGCGCAGTCGATAATTTGGGCAAGCCCGTAAAAGGCAAAAAAATAGGAATAATCAAAGAATTTTTAGATGAAAAAACAGTAAGTGAGGATGTAATTTCGGCTGTTAAAAACGCAGTCAGCGTTTTAAAAGAACAGGGCGCACAAGTCGAATATACAAACTTGCCTTATACTGATTTGACTGTTCCTGTTTATTATATAATAACTTCGGCAGAGGCAAGTTCAAACCTTGCCCGCTTTGACTCGGTGCGTTACGGTGTAAGAAAGCACAGCGGCGATACCGATTCAATTTACCGTGATTCACGCTCGTCAGGTTTCGGCGACGAAGTAAAAAAGAGAATAATACTCGGCACTTATGTCTTATCTTCGGGCTTTTATGATGCTTATTACTTAAAAGCATTGAAAGTGCGCCGACTGATAAAGACAAGTTATACGCAACTTTTTAAAAAATATGATGCGCTTATTTGTCCTACCGCGCCCACTACCGCGCCGCCGCTTAATAATATGAAAAATATTGATAAAGCCGATATTTTTACAGCGGGTGTGAATTTAGCGGGACTGCCTGCTATAAGCGTTCCGTTCGGTAAAGACAGATATAATATGCCGATAGGTGTGCAGATTATTGCCGATTCGTTTTGTGATTGCGAATGTCTGAGTATTGCCGACACTCTGCAAGAACACTCAGGAGGCAGTTATGAATTATAAATGCGTAATAGGACTTGAAGTTCATGTTGAACTTTTAACCGAATCAAAAATGTTTTGCTCTTGCAAAACAAAATTCGGCGAAAAAGAAAATACACAGTGTTGTCCGGTTTGTACGGGTATGCCGGGTGCCTTGCCGACACTTAATAAACAAGCGGTAAAACTCGGCATAAAAACAGCAAAAGCACTTAACTGCAAGATTTCAAGAAAAATTCTGTTTGATCGAAAAAACTATTTTTATCCCGACTTGCCGAAAGCATATCAGATTTCGCAGTTTTATACACCTTTGGGTTATGACGGTTTTGTCATGACAGACGACAAGAAAATTAATATCAAAGAAATGCATTTAGAAGAAGATGCGGGGAAACTGATACACAGCGGAGAAAAAAGCTATATTGATTTTAACCGCTGCTCGGTACCGTTAGTCGAAATAGTGACTCAGCCCGATTTTGAAAACGCAAATCAGGTAATAGCATTTTTGCAAAAAATCAAAAGAGATTTTGAGTATCTTGATGTGTCCGACTGCAAAATGCAGGAGGGCTCAATGAGGGTGGATGTCAATTTATCACTTGAAAAAGACGGTGTTACGGGAAACAGAACGGAAACCAAAAACTTAAATTCCTTTAAAACAATAGAAAAGGTAATTGAACTTGAAATCAAGCGGCAAAGTGAAATTTTAGACAAAGGCGGAAAAGTCTTACAGCAGACTTTAAGGTTTGATGAAACAGAGCAAAGCGTTTACCCGATGCGCGAAAAAGAAAATGTCAACGATTACAGATATTTTCCCGATCCCGATTTGCCTGTTATCGTAATAACCGATGAGGAAATTGACGAAATTGTCAGGTCTTTTCCGATGCTTGCCGACCAAAGAGAGAAAAAATACATAAACGATTTTAATCTTACAAAACAAGACGCGTCTTGCCTGACACAAAGTAAAATAATTGCCGATTTGTTTGACTATACACAAAAAATATGTAATAATGCATTAGAGGTTAAAAAATGGATTTTAGGGCCGCTACTTGAATGTGTAAACGATAAGGGAATTTTAACAGAAAATATTAAAATCACACCGTATCAATTAAGCAAAATCATAAATCTTGTTTTGGAAGGTAAGATTTCAAGACAAAGCGCAAAACTTGTATTGTCAAACTGCATTGAAAATGAAAATTTTGATATAGAGAGTTTTATTTTAAATGATAATTTAATCTTAATTGATGAGAGCGATGTTATTGAAAATGCAGTAAAGCAAGTAATAGAGCAAAACAAAAAGGCGGTCAGTCAGTATAAACAGGGCGAAAATAAAGTCTTTACTTTTTTGGTGGGACAATGTATGAAAAAACTTAAAGGAAACGGTAAAGCACAAACCGTAAACAAAATATTAAAAGAATATTTATCAAAATAAAGGAGTAAGATTATGGAATTTCTAAATTATGAAAAGAAAACAGACACAACCGATATTGATTATATTATCGACAGATTTAAAAAAGGCGAAATCAAAGACGGTGAAAAAGTCAGACTTAAAGGCACAATTCACAGAATAAGAGAAATGAGCGGCTTTGCCTTTGTTATCATCAGAACTGCAAGAAAAGTCTTTCAATGCGTATGGGAGGAAGGAAAAACCTCTTTGTCTGTTGAGCAGTTTCGAGATTTCTCGGTGGAAGAATGTGTAATTATCGACGGAAATATAATTTTTGAAGAAAGAAGCCGCTTAGGTTTTGATATCCGCATTGATAAAATGGAGCGTATTTCCGGCAAAGCAGAAGTGCCGCCCGTTGAAATCAGCAACGATAAAAAAATTGAAAAACTTAATTTAAACACCTTGCTCGATAACAGAATTATCTCACTGCGCAACCCCAAAATGAGAGCAATTTTAAAAATTGCCGACGGTGTTATGTACGCATTCCGTACATTTTTAAGAGAAGAAGGCTTTACTGAATTTGTACCGCCTAAGATGGTACAGTCGGGTGCCGAAGGCGGCGCCGATATGTTTAAAGTAGATTATTTCGGACAGGATGCTTACTTAAATCAGTCGCCGCAGATGTACAAGCAGATTATGGTCGGCGTTTTCCAGAAAGTATTTACCGTAGGCCCTGTTTTCAGAGCGGAAAAATATTCTACTAACCGCCATATAAACGAGTTTCAAGGTCTTGACTTGGAAATGGGCTTTATTGATTCTTTTGAGGACTTAATGGAACTTGAAGCGAGAATGTTTAAGTATATGTTCAAGGTCTTAAACGAGGAATACAAGACAGAACTTGAAATGTTTTTGGGCAAAGATGCTGTTTTGCCCGAACTTGATAAATTCCCGAAAATTACATTCACGGATGCAAAAAAACTGTTTGCCGATGCACATAAGGGCCCTTACGGTGAAAATGCGCTAAAAGAGCCCGACTTTGCGCCAGATGAAGAAAAATGGCTTGGCGAATATTTCCTTAAAGAATATAATTCACCCATTGTTTTTATTACGCATTATCCGTCGGTAAAACGCCCGTTTTATGCGCTCGATGACCCCGAAAACCCTGAATATACTCTCTCGTTTGATATGCTCTTGAACGGTCTTGAGGTAACAACCGGCGGTCAGCGAATTCACGATTATCAGATGCAGGTCGAAAAAATGAAAGCGCGCGGTATGGATATTGATGAGTTTGAAGACTATCTTACAATGCATAAATACGGTATGCCGCCTCACGGTGGAATGGGACTAGGCCTTGAGCGAATCGTGCAAAACATTTTAGGACTTGATACCATTAAAAAAGCAACTGCCTTCCCGCGTGACAGAGACAGATTGCGCCCATAAATTTAAAAGCGAATAAGTTTCACATCTTCGCTTTTTAAATTGACAACGCGCGTGTAATATGCTAAAATAATCAGGCGATGATGTGCGAGATTTTTCTTTCACAAAATCTGAATTAATTTATAAAAAACCAAAAATTCTGACCTTAAATTTTATTGAAAGGAAAGATATGGAAAAATAAACAAAACCCGTATCTTTTCTTTAAGATGCGGTTTTTTATTTTAGGAGGATAAAAATGCAGACAAGAGTTGCAGTAATTGCCATAATGGTAGAAGATCAAAATTCAGTATCTTTACTTCAAAACTTATTAAGTGAATGTGCCGAGTATATAATAGGCAGAATGGGTATTCCTTATAAGCAGAGAAATGTTAATGTCATTTCGGTTGTAATAGATGCGCCTGTTGATAAAATAAACACACTCACAGGTAAAATCGGAAAGTTGGACGGTGTAAATGCAAAAACAGTATTCTCAAATGTTTAGCATTATTGATAAATTAGAAAAAGAGCGTTTTTTAAGTGATGATGAATTTAAACTTTTAATTGAAAACACCGATAAAACAGTTGATGAGTATTTATATGAAAAAGCCGACAATATCAGACGGAAAGTTTACTCAAACAAGGTCTATATAAGAGGACTTATCGAAATTTCGAACTTTTGTAAAAACGATTGTTATTACTGCGGTATCAGATGCTCGAATAAAAAAGCCGACAGATACAGACTTAATAAAGACGATATTTTACAGTGTGCAAATCAAGGATATCAACTCGGTTTTCGCACTTTCGTTTTACAAGGCGGCGAAGATGCCTACTACACAGACGATGTGCTTTGCGATATTATAAAAACGCTTAAAGAAAAATATCCCGACTGCGCGGTAACATTGTCATTGGGCGAAAGGCAAAAGGACAGTTATCAAAAACTCTTTAACGCAGGCGCAGACAGGTATTTACTGCGCCATGAAACTGCCGACAGCGAGCATTACTCAAAACTTCATCCCGAAAAACTGTCTTTAAAAAACAGGATGGAATGTTTGTATAATTTAAAGCAAATAGGTTTTCAGACAGGCTGCGGTTTTATGGTCGGCTCTCCGTATCAGACAACAAAGCAGATTATTGAAGATTTGAAATTTATTAAAGAGTTTGAGCCGCAAATGTGCGGAATAGGTCCGTTTATACCGCATAAAGATACACCGTTTAAAGATTTTAAACAGGGCAGTTTAGATTTAACTTTAAGACTTTTATCAATAGTAAGACTTATGCTGCCGAATGTTTTATTACCCGCTACTACCGCGCTGGGCACAATAGATAAATCGGGCAGGGAAAAAGGAATAAAAGCAGGCGCGAATGTCGTTATGCCGAATTTATCGCCCATAAGTGTCAGAAAAAAATATATGCTTTATGACAATAAAATTTCAACAGGCGATGAAGCGGCGGAAAGCAAGGCAAATCTTGAAAAATCAATGAAAAACATAGGTTATGAAATCGAAATCTCACGAGGAGATTTTTTAAGTAAGGAGATATAAAATGTATAATAAAAATTCGCTTAAAGCAGAAGAATTTATAAACCATGAGGAAATTTTGGATACTCTGAAATATGCAGAAGAAAACAAGAACAATTTAGAACTTATAAATTCTATTTTGGATAAAGCGCGTCCTCAGAAAAAAGAAAACGGTACTTTTTGTCAGGGCTTAACTCACAGAGAAGCGAGTGTGCTGCTCGCTTGCGATAATGAGGAAATAACAGAAAAAATCTACGCTCTTGCAAAAGAAATCAAACAGGCGTTTTACGGTAACAGAATAGTAATGTTCGCTCCTCTTTATCTGTCAAATTATTGCGTCAACGGATGTACTTACTGTCCTTACCATGTAACAAACAAACAAATTCCGAGAAAAAAATTAACTCAGGAAGAAATTAAAAACGAGGTTATCGCACTTCAGGATATGGGACATAAGAGATTAGCACTTGAAGCAGGCGAGGACCCGGTGCATAATACAATGGACTATTACCTTGAATGTATTAAAACTATTTATTCAATCAAACACAAAAACGGTGCCATAAGACGAGTTAATATTAATATCGCCGCTACAACAGTCGAAAATTATAAAAAGTTAAAAGAGGCAGGAATCGGCACCTATATTTTATTCCAGGAAACTTACCACAAAGAATCTTACTTAAAACTTCATCCGACCGGACCAAAACACGATTATGATTATCATACAGAGGCTATGGACAGAGCGATGCAAGGCGGCATTGACGATGTCGGACTCGGTGTGCTTTTCGGACTTGATAAGTATAAATACGAGTTTGCGGGACTTTTAATGCACGCAGAACATTTAGAAGCAGTGTACGGAGTCGGACCGCATACCATTTCGGTACCGAGATTAAAAAGAGCATCGGATATTGACCCTTCAAAATTCGATAACGGTATATCCGATGATATCTTTGCTAAACTTTGCGCGCTTATAAGAATTTCAGTACCTTATACAGGTATGATTATTTCTACAAGAGAGTCACAGGCGGTAAGAGAAAAGGTAATCAGACTCGGCGTATCCCAAATTTCGGGTGCGTCAAGAACATCAGTCGGCGGATATGCACAGGATATACGCCCGACTGATACCGAGCAGTTTGATGTGTCGGACCAGAGAACATTGGACGAAGTCGTAAAATGGCTGATGGAACTCGGTTATATACCGTCATTTTGTACTGCTTGCTATCGCGAAGGCAGAACAGGTGACAGATTTATGTCACTTTGCAAATCGGGACAGATTCAAAATTGCTGCCACCCGAACGCACTTATGACCTTAAAAGAATTTTTAATGGACTATGCAAGTGAAGATACAAAAATCATAGGCGAAAAATTAATAAAAGCAGAACTTGAAAACATACCAAAAGAAAAAGTTAAAGAAATTTGCAAGGAGAATTTGGAGAAAATTCAAAACGGTATAAGAGATTTCAGATTTTAATAACAAAGGAGGATAAAACAATGTCATTAAATTCAACCCCGACAGGCGACAGAATTCATATCGGTTTTTTCGGTAAAAGGAATGCGGGAAAATCTTCCCTGATAAACGCAGTGACAAATCAGTCGGTAAGTATCGTGTCGGATGTGTCGGGCACAACAACCGACCCTGTGTATAAAACTATGGAGATTTTACCGTTAGGACCTACAGTGATTATTGACACTCCGGGTATCGACGATGTGGGCGAACTCGGAGAAATGAGGGTAAAAAGGACAAAATCTGTGCTTAATAAAACCGATGTTGCAGTCATAATAGCAGATGCCCGTGTAGGTATTACAAGCGAGGAAGAAAAATTAATCGAACTTATTAAAGACAAAAATATCAGTTATATTATCGCTTATAATAAGTGCGACTTGCTCGACAAAGTGCCTGAAAACAAGGACGAAACAGTGTATGTAAGCGCACAAAAAAATATCGGCATAGAGCAGCTCAAAGAAAAAATCGCATCTTTAAATTCAGTTAAAGAAGAAAAATTTATCGTCTCCGATTTGATTGACGAGAAAGATTTAATCTTACTTGTTGTGCCTATTGATACATCCGCGCCAAAAGGCAGAATTATCTTGCCGCAAAATCAGACGATAAGAGATATTCTGGATAAAAACGCAGTAAGCATCGTTTGTCAGCCTGAGGAAATTGAATGTGTAATCAATTCTTTGAATAAAAAGCCGCGCCTTGTTATAACCGACTCACAGGTGTTCGAGGTTGCAGATAAATACACACCCGATGACATTGATTTGACATCTTTTTCAATCTTGATGGCAAGATACAAGGGACTGCTCAATTCTGCGGTACGCGGCGTTAAAGCCATTGAAAACTTAAAAGACAACGATACCGTGCTTATAGCGGAAGGCTGTACTCACCACCGCCAATGCGAAGACATCGGTACGGTGAAAATACCTGCCTTGCTCAGGAAATATACAGGTAAAAATCTTAATTTTGAAAATGTGTCCGGAAATGAATTTCCGGAGGATATTGAAAAATATTCGCTTATAGTTCATTGTGGCGGCTGTATGTTAAGCGAGAGAGAAGTAAAATACAGAGTAAAATGCGCAGAAGATAAGAATGTACCTATTACTAATTACGGAATTTGCCTCGGCTATTTAAAGGGCGTATTAAAAAGAGGAATAAAAATATTCCCCGACCTTTATAACTACCTTTATTAAAGGAGAGAATATGAAAATTATTACAACAAATTCTCTTGACGACAACGCAATATTTATAAGACAGAAAGTGTTTGTCGAAGAACAGGGCTTTTTTGATGAATTTGATGATAATGATAAAAAGGCAACCCATTTTATTGCCTTTGATGACAACGGTAACGCTGTCGGAACCTGCAGAGTCTTTAAATGTGACGACGGGTATATGTTCGGCAGACTCGCAGTTTTAAAAGAGTACAGAAAAAACAAAATAGGCTCACACCTTATGAGTGAAGTAGAAAAATTTGTTTTGAAAAACAATGGCAAATTTATAAAACTCCACTCGCAGATAAGAGCAGTGGAGTTTTATAAAAAAGTCGGATATACCCCTTACGGTGAAATTGAACCCGAAGAAGGGTACCCGCATATCTGGATGAAAAAAATGCTGTAAAAAACTTTTAGTTTTTTACAGCATTTTTTTATTCTGTTTTGCCGAGTAAGGCTTTAATTTTAGTAATAGGATTGATAATATCGGAGATAGATTTATCGTGATTTAGAGCATCAATAATATATGCAACATATTTAGTCATATCTACTCTGTAATACCAAGGCTTTCCTATAAGTCCCGGACGCGCATAGATAAGATTGGTTGTAAATACCTTGTCAATCCAGCCTTTTTCATAAGCCTCGTCAAAATTGTCAAAGCCTTCAACAAAAAGTCCGAATGAGCAGAATACAAAAATTCTTTTTGCTCCCTTTTCTTTAAGTTTTTGAGCAATATCAATAACAGAGTCACCCGAGGCAATCATATCGTCGACAATAATAAGGTCTTTACCCGTGACATCATTACCTAAATATTCGTGCGCCTCAATCGGGTTTCTTCCGTTTACAATAATTGAGTAATTTCTTCTCTTATAGAACATACCGAGGTCAACACCGAGTACGGATGAGTAGTAAATACATCTTGACATACCGCCCTCGTCAGGAGAAACAATAGCAATATGCTCTCTGTCAAGTTCTATATCGGGTACTGCTTTGTGAATTGCCTTAATCATTTGGTAAGTAGGATGAACATCGTCAAAACTTGATGTAGGAATAGCATTACAGATTCTTCCGTCGTGAGCATCAAAAGTAATAATGTTTTTAACACCGATATTAATAAGTTCCTGTAAAGCCATAGCGCAGTCAAGCGATTCTCTTGTGCTTCTGCGATGCTGTCTGCCTTCATAAAGCATAGGCATAATAAGAGTAATTCTTCTTGCGTGACCGTTAGTAGCAGAAATAATTCTTTTTAAATCTTGATAATGGTCATCAGGACTCATAGGAACAGTCATACCGTACATTTTATAGGTAATTCCGTAATTAAATACATCGCAAATAATGTATAAATCTTTACCTCTTACACTTTGTTTAATAATACCTTTTGCTTCGCCCGAACCGAATCTCGGACAAGCAATCGGAATAGAATAACTGTCGTTTCCGTCATCTCTCCAGGTGTTGATGTAGTCATTTACTTTTTGAGCAAATTCCTCACAACCGGGCATAGCAATAATGCCGAGTTCACTGTAAATTTTTAAATCAATATCAGCCATGTTACATCCTCCGTTAATTTTATCAATTCCATTTTATCACATATTTGCGTTCAGATAAATATGTGATTGTATATAATTTTATATGCTGTTTTTCGCATAATTTTACACACAAATACTAATTTCGACATCAGCCTTGTCAATGAGTTTTATCGGCCTGTATGCAAGTTTAGATTTTCTTAACCCCTCAAGACCGATATCATCCTCGCGATTTATGTATTTAATGCCCTCTCTTACAAAGGCTTTTGCAAATTCATTTACCATTATCTGATAACATCCGCTGTACGATACATCCGCTTTTTCAACATGAATAACAAGCGTGTCACCAATGTATTCTCCGATGCTTATTGCTATTATTTTTCCGTCAAGTTCAATAAACCCGCCGCACCAGTCAGTGTAATCAATGTTATCTATTAAATTGTAAATACCGTCATATTCAGCCTTAGCCTCGCTGTCTTGTTCGCCTTTTGTCAGAGCGAAATCTCTTAAATAATCACGCACCCTGTCAAAATTACTCTCACTCATTTTTATAAACCTGTAATCGGGATAGTCTTTTTTAAACCGGTTTACATGATTTCGCATAGCAGACAGTTTCTTACCCGCAAAAGTCACCATACTGTCTGCGGTATAAATATAATCAGCCGCATCGCGATTAAATTTGTATTTAGTATATTTTCTTCCGAAAATCTGTCTTAAAAGAATAAGTTTATCGACGGTAACACAGTTAAAATTGAGTTTTCCGCCTTTTGCAAAAGGTGTCAGTTTTTTGACTGCCTTTTCAAAATCACCCTCGCCGACAGGAATAAAATAAGAGGGGATACTGCCGCCGTCACGCAGATATAAAAAATCATCACATAAAGAAAATTCAACATCATAAAATTTGTGCCACATAATAAAGGCGCCCGGAGTAAAATCACATATAGGAACTTTGCTGTTTTTTAAATAAGAACAAACAGTAGAATAATCGTCTTTTGTAGCTTTTTTAAATTCCATTTTTATTATCTCCTTTGGTTGTTTTTATTATATCGCATTATTACCCAAAAAAGCAATTGAAAATAAGTAACATATTTGTTATAATTACGATAACTATGATTATATATAAGGAGTGTAAAGATGAAGGTCACATTATTAACTCATACACCTATGCCCGAATACTCGGTAGCAAGTGCGGCAAAACTTTGCTATTCACGAAGCGATATTGACTCAATAAGAGAGAATTTAGACGATGAAAAAGTATCGGGCTTTGTTGAGATGTTAGCACAGATAGGACACGAAAGCCCTATTGAGCATGCCTCTTTTACTTTCGGTATTGAGGGCGTTTCCCGTTCTTTACTTGCACAGATTACACGACACAGAATGGCATCTTTTTCGGTTCAGAGTCAGCGTTATGTTAAAGAAGCACAGTTTGAATATGTTTTACCTCCCGAAATTGAAAACAACGAACAGGCAAAAGAAATATACATAGCAAATATGGAAAAAGCGCAAGCCGATTATGATAAACTGACCGAAATTTTATCAAAAAAGCATTATGAAGATTTTATAAATATGGGACAAGACGAGAAAACCGCAAAAAGAAACGCTGAGAAAAAGGCGATTGAAGATGCAAGATTCGTTTTGCCAAATGCTTGCACTACAAAAATGATTATGACGATGAACGCAAGAAGTCTGCTTAATTTCTTTTCACACCGTTGCTGCAACAGAGCGCAGTGGGAAATCAGAGAACTTGCAACGCAGATGTATAAACTTGTTTATGAAGTTGCACCTCATATTTTTGCAAAAGCCGGTCCGCCTTGTACAAGAGGTGCTTGTACCGAGGGTAAAATGACCTGTGGAGAAATTCAAAAGGTCAGAGAAAAGTTTAAAAAAATAAAAGGTGAATGATGGGTAAGATAATTGTAATAGAAGGCCTTGACGGTAGCGGAAAATCTACTCAGTTAGAACTGCTTAAACAAAAATTAAGCGAGCAGAATACCCCTTTTAAATATATTAAATTCCCTGATTATGAAAATCCGTCAAGCACATTGGTAAGAATGTATTTAGCAGGTGACTTCGGTGATAAACCGAGCGATGTCAATGCTTATGCGGCTTCGAGTTTTTATGCGGTGGACAGATACGCAAATTATAAAACCAATTTTAAAGAGTTTTACGACAACGGAGGCGTGATTCTGTGCGACAGATATACTACCTCTAACGCAGTCCACCAGGCTTCAAAACTGAGCAACGACGAAATAGATGACTACCTTGACTGGCTTTATGATTTTGAATTTAATAAACTCAAAATTCCCGCCCCCGATGTCGTTATTTATCTTGATATGCCTATTGAAATTTCACAAAAATTAATGACAGGCCGTTACAGCGGCGACGAGGGAAAAAAAGACATTCACGAAAAAGATGTCGATTATTTGCATCACTGCAGAACTGCCGCAGTTTATGCTGCAAAAAAATTAGGCTGGAATGTTATTTCGTGCGCACAGGGTGATGCACCGCGCTCAAGAGAAAGCATTTCACAAGAAATTTATCAAATAGTAAAAAAAGAAGTGTTATAAATGGTATATATTTTTTTAGCCGACGGTTTCGAGGAAATCGAAGCCTTAACTCCTTATGACGCTCTTAAAAGGGCGGATATAGAGGTGAACCTTGTCGGAATTGAGAAGTTGAATATTACAGGCGCTCACGGTATAAAAGTAACTGCCGATATTTCTCAGGATGAAGTTGATTTTTCGGATATGTCAGCGGTTATCTTACCGGGAGGTATGCCCGGCACACTCAATCTCGATAAAAGCAGAAGTGTGCATAAAGCAATAGATTATGCTTATCAAAACAATTTGCTTATCGCCGCTATTTGTGCCGCGCCAAGCATTCTCGGTAAAAAAGGACTGCTTGAAAATAAAAACGCAGTTTGTTTTCCGGGCTTTGAAAACGAACTCAAAGGCGCTGTGTTATCGGACAAAAGTGTCGTGACCGATAAAAATATAATCACCGCAAAGGGCGCGGGAGTAAACTGGGAATTTTCATTTGCAATTATCTCTTATTTAAAGGATAGCGGCACAGCAACAAAATTAGCGGAGACAGTACAATGCCGCAAGTAGATTTAAGAGTATATAAAAGCAAATTAAGAGAAGAAATTAAACTTTTCAGAAAAAATTTATCAAGCGAAGAAAAAGCACAACTTGATGAGGCAATATTTAAAAGACTTATTTCTACCTGGCAGTACAGAGAATGTAAAACTATATTTATCTACGCTTCAACGGACATTGAAGTTGATACGGTAAAAATAATAGAATATTCTTTATCACACGGAAAAAAAGTTGCTTTGCCGAGATGTGTTAAAAACACAAGGAAAATGGTTTTTCATTATATTGAAGATTTAAGTCAACTTAAAAAAGGCAGTTTTTCTGTGCTCGAGCCGGATGAAAGTCTGCCCGTTGCAGACAACGACGACGGACTTATGATAGTGCCTGCTTTGGCCCTTGATAACTACGGGTATCGTTTGGGGTACGGCGGCGGATATTACGACAGATATCTTTCTTCAAGCAAAAGGGAAAGCATAGGCATCTGTTATTACGAAAATTTCAGACAAAGCATGCTTCACGGAAGATACGATGTAAAATTAAAAGCAATACTTACCGATAAATTTGTAAGAAAAATCAGGTAATTTGAGGAGGTAAAAAAAGTGAAAGATTACTTTAATCTCTATGGCGACGGTCAGGAAGGTAAACTTCGCGACTTGATAAAAAAAGGCGAGGAAAGTTTTACCGAAGACGAAAATGAAAAGGCAGAACAGGAAAACAAAGAATTAAAAGACGACATTCCGCTTTATTTCAGCGAGGTTGAACAGCCCGACATTGTTATTAATCAAGAGGCTTTTGACGAAAAAGAGGAAGAGAAAGAAAAACCGGTTGTTGAAAAACCGACAGAGCCCGCGCAGTATATTACCGTTGATGAAATTAAAAACGGAACCTTCAAAAGTGATACTCAAAAGCCTGAGCCCGTTGAGATAATTGCCGATACTCAACCAAAACAGGAAACAGAGCGTGAGGAAATCACACAGGAGCCGATAAAAGAGCAAACACCCGAAGAACAGGAGAATTTATTCTCAATTCCTCAGGAACGCGAGCATGCAGCAGAAGAACCGACAGATGAATTTGACGATGGGGAAGATGTATTTGACGATAGTGATGTTGATATGAAAGTCGTTAAAAAAGCGCAGAAAAAGGCTATGAAAAAAGCATCTAAAAAGAAAAAGAGAATAAAAAATCTTATCTGGATATTATGCGTATTGATAATAAGCGTTGCACTCGCTTTGTTTGCTATTAAAATAGGCAGAGATGTGCTTGGCATTACAACCGACAGCGAGGAGAGAAAAGCGCATAGTTTTTCAATCGAACAAGGCTCATCTTCAGATGCAATTATAGATGTTTTAAAAGAAAACAATATTGTTGAATTCCCGATGGTATTCAAACTTTACTGTAAACTTAAACACGCCGACGGTACTTTTAAATTCGGCAGATACACTATGTATGAAACTTATAATTACGATACCGTAATTTCAATGCTTCAGTCAGACGGTGCACAAAGAGCAACAGTAGAAATCACAATACCGGAATGTGCAACTGTTGACACAATCGGCGATATTTTGGTTCAAAACAATGTATGTACTACCGAGCAGTTTGAAAGCGTTCTTAAATCAGATACATTTGACGCTGATTTTCCGTTTTTGAGAGATATACCTAATACCGTATATCAAAGATTTGAGGGCTATTTGTACCCGAATACCTATGAAGTATTCTGTGCGGATGAAACTTATAATATTGAAGATTACGGTACTTCTAATGCAGAACTTGCAGTAGAAAAAATGTTGCAGTCTTTTGCAGATAATTTGCCCGAAAATTACGAACAAAAAATTAAATCATTACAAAAATACGGAATAGATTCATTAAACGATGTTCTGGCATTGGCATCCATTGTAGATTTAGAGTGCAACGGTGAGTATGACCAGATGAGTTCGGTAGCGGCAGTATTTATGAATCGCCTTGTATGGACTTCGGAGCCTCATTATTTAGGCTCAACGCCAACCTATTATTACCCGGATAACCGTTACAATACTAACGCAGGACCGATGAGTGTAAAAGACGATAACGGTAATGTCAAAAACTATAAAGCGGGTTATGAGGGCTTGCCTCCCGGAGCACAATGCTCACCTGTAAAAGAGGCTATTGATGCGGTGCTTAATCCGAATAAAGAATATTTAGGCAAGGGCTATTATTTCTTTGTAACCGATACGGATAAAAACTACTATTATAATCAGACCTTGGCTCAGCACAATAATACTATTGATGAACTTATCGACAAAGGAAAATGGGATGCGTAATATAGAACTGCTTTGTCCGGCCGGCGATTTAACAAGACTTATTTGTGCGGTTGATTTCGGTGCCGATGCTGTTTATTTAGCGGGCGAAGAATTCGGTATGAGAACCGCAAGCGCCAATTTCAGCCTTGAAGATATGAAAAAGGGTATTGAATATGCACACTCAAAGGGTGTTAAAGTTCATATTACCTGTAATACAACACCTCATTGTGACGAAATTGAACGGATACCCGAATATATCAGACAGGTGTCAGAATTAAACCCCGATGCCTTTATTGTCGGCGACCTCGGAACTCTGGCTATTGTTAAAGAAAATGCACCGAATGTTGAAATTCACGCTTCGGTGCAGTCGGGTATTACTAATTACATGACAGCGATTGAACTGTATAAACTCGGCGCAAGACGGGCTGTGCTTGCACGGGAACTGACAGTTGAAGAAATTAGAAAAATCAGGGAAAAAATTCCGGAAGATATGGAACTTGAGTGCTTTGTGCACGGTGCTATGTGCGTGTCATATTCGGGCAGATGTCTGCTTTCATCTTATATGACAGGCAGAGATGCAAACAGAGGCGACTGCGCACAGCCTTGCAGATGGTCGTATTCTCTGATGGAGCAAACAA
The DNA here is from genome assembly GCA_036310005.1 of Acutalibacteraceae bacterium. Lineage (GTDB taxonomy): Bacteria > Bacillota > Clostridia > Oscillospirales > Acutalibacteraceae > JAXJSP01. The sequence continues at coordinate 31,349 of JAXJSP010000050.1, forward strand.
GACCGGGCGAATATTATGACATAACTCAAACCGACAAAGGCACTTATATTTTAAACGCCAACGACTTGAATATGTCGGAGCATTTGGCAGACTTGTATAATGCGGGTGTCAATTCGTTTAAAATTGAGGGGAGAGCAAAATCTCACTATTATGTCGCGGTGGTAACAAACGCTTACAGAGGTGCTGTTGATAATGTTTTGCGTGATGTAAATTCACCTTGTCCCGAATGGGTGAAAGAAGAACTTGAAAAAATCAGCCATCGCACCTATTCAACAGGTTTTTATTACGACAGACACCCGAATACCCTGACTTATGCGACCGCCGGATATATAAGAGATTATGCGGTTGCCGCAGTAGTCGAGGGGTACGAAAACGGATGTATTATTGCATCTTTAAAAAACAAGTTCTTTGCAGGCACAACGCTTGATTGCCTTGAAGCGGGAAGCGTACCCTTTAAAGTAAGCACAGACACGCTGTATGATGAAAAAAACGAGCCGATAGATATGGCAAATAAACCTACTATGTTAATTAAAATTCCGTTTGACAGAGAGGTTAAAACAGGCTCATTTTTAAGAATGAAAAGCGAATAAAAAACGCGGTGATTAATCACCGCGTTTTTAAATCTTTATCTAACATAGGTTTAACTGTTGTGTCCCAGAAACGGTCGATATCATCATCGTTTGTAATATCCGGTGTACCGGGATTATCAACAATTTCCCAAATGATTTTAAAGTCAATTTCTCTGCCGCCCTTGAATTCTCTTATGCAGTCAAGCGTTTCAAGTTCCATAACGCAGTTTGAAGTGTAACTTTCAAACGAGCAGTCATTATCAACATATCTTTCTGAATTGTGATATGTAGGGAATCTGCAAATAAATACCTGGTCGCCGCTGCAGTAAACCGCTTCACCTTTGCGAGGGTCGGTACCGAATTTAAACGGAGTCTCGGCATTGGTGTCCGGCTTGATGCCCATATATTTTGTAGTATTAATAAATCTTTTATCGGTAGAGTCTGAATATGACCAAAGAGAGATTTTTCTGTTGGGTAAAAATCCGTTGTCGAAAGAATTATGTTTTACAAGTTCAACACCGTTCATATTCATCATTGTAATACCCCAGATTGCCATCTCGCGTGTGTAAGGAGCAAGGTTTGTAACTCTGTGATGTACTTTGATTTTTGAGCCGCCCATAAATTCAACATCAAGTATAATTTGCATGTCATTACCTTTTTGAGGCTCGGGAATAAAGAACATACTTTTTCCGAAAACAGTCCAGGATGCATCGCGCAATTCATATCTGACAGGAGTATTGTCAGGATAATAGGTTTCGGGACTTTTTTCAGGTGCAAGCCAGATTCTGTGACCGCCTGTGGTGTCGTGTGAAGCGCCCGGCCAGTAATAATTATCAAACTCTTCGCCTTCAAAATGTCCTTGTCCGTCTTCTAATACGCAAAATAAATTTTCTTTTCCCAAAAGATTATAACCGAGTATGCGAGGCCCCATATCAATAGTGACAAAAAGTTCAACTGTATCGTTGTACATTCTTAAACATTTATGACCGCAAAACATAACTTCTTCGTAATTACACATTTCAAATCTACTCCTTTATTACAGGTTGAGTCATAGTAGCCCCGCAAGGCAAACTCTTTTTCAAAAGCAAAGCGTAAATATCATCTGCTCTACACTCAAGATTATACTCTTGAATGCTTGATTTATCAAGACTTTTTTTTTCATTTGCCCTTATGATAACAGGCAGTTTTGCGTTTTTAAACAAACACTCTGCATTTTTATTAAACCCGAGTACTTTTATATATTTCGGCAAATCGGTAATTTCACTCTTTTCTATCAAAAGCAGTGCCGACATCAATATTCGCCTTACTCTTGCTTCGGTATATCTTTTCGATTTTGTATTCGAAATTAATTCTTCATAATCTTTGCTCACTCTAATCGCGTTATATAACCTGTCGCCAAGCCCCTCACTTATGTCGGGCAGAGCATAAATTTCCTGCTTTGTCATACTGCGGAGTTTAATCATTACAGGCAGTTTCGCTTTTGAGTAATCGTAAACAAAACCGTCATCAATTTGCTTTTTAAATATTTTATAAGCATCATCCGGTACATACTCTTTTAGTTCATTTAAGTTGTTTCTTAAATACCCCGCAGAGCAAAATTCACCTTTTTTTAAACTGTCATGATTTGCACCTATGCGCTTTACAGCCTTGTAGTTCATTTTGGAATTTATTTGTTTAATCGCGTTAATATATTCAACCGCCAATGTATCGTTGGGATTCGATAAAATATCACTGCCGACTGCCGCCTCGCGCGCCGCAGCATAAGACATACCCTCTTTTAAAAATCTGAGTATCTCACCGTCGCTTTCAAGAACCTTGTCTGCAACCTCTTTTATTAATTTTTCATCACCGCATTCGCTACCGAAATATATGCAGTCGACGTTAATACTGTCAAGAAGTTTTACACCGCCCAAAGCAAATTTCATCGCAGTTGACATACTGTATCTTACAGGCAACTCAATAATAATGTCAGCGCCGCATTTAAGCGCCGCTTCGGCTCTTGCCCATTTTGTAAATATTGCACCCTCACCGCGCTGAACAAAATTACCGCTCATAACGCAAACGACAGTATCTGCACCGTCTTGTCTTGCACAGTCGATTAAATATTTATGCGCCGAGTGAAAAGGGTTGAATTCCGCAATAATTCCTGCAACCAAAATAAATATCTCCTTAAAAAATGACTTGAAAAAGCAATATAGATGTTATATCATTATATAGATATATTATATTATACATTTTTTTGTGCTTGTTTCAAGCATGTAAAGAAAGGAAACAGATAAAATGAAGATTCTTGTTGTAAACGCAGGTTCTTCGTCGCTTAAGTATCAACTTATTGATATGAACGGAGAAAAATTACTTGCAAAGGGTATTTGTGAGCAAATCGGCGATGCAAATTCGTCTTATACTCATAAAGTGCCTTCGGACCCATCTAAAAATGTATCAAAACCGTATAAAATGGCTGACCACTCTGCTGCTATCGAACTTGTACTTAACTTGCTTGTCAGCAAAGAAAACGGTGTAATTTCGTCAATGAGCGAAATCGGTGCGGTAGGCCACCGCGTACTTCACGGAGGAGAAAAATTCTCAAGCAGCGTTGTTGTAAATGAAGAAGTTAAATCGGCAATCAGAGAGTGCTTTAAATTCGGACCTTTACATAACCCGGCAAACTTAAAGGGCATTGAAGCGTGCGAGAGCGTTATGGATGTTCCGCAAGTTGCTGTATTCGATACAGGCTTCCACCAGACTATGCCCGATTATGCATATATGTATGCTCTGCCTTATGAGTTTTATGAAAAAGACGGTATCCGTAAATACGGATTTCACGGAACTTCACACCGCTTTGTCTCAGGCCGCGCAATTGAATTGCTCGGTGGAAAGGCAGAGGGCACAAAAATTATTACCTGCCATTTAGGTAACGGTTCTTCAATAAGCGCCGTTAAAGACGGTAAATGTTATGATACAACAATGGGACTTACCCCTCTTGAAGGTATTATGATGGGTACCCGTTGCGGTTCTGTTGATCCTGCAATTGTTACAACAATTATGAAAGCACATAATTTATCACCCGATGAAATGGACGCTCTTATGAACAAAAAAAGCGGTATGCTCGGAATTGCCGGTGTAAGCGATAACCGTGAAATTTCAAGCAGAGCGGATGCCGGAGATGAAAAAGCAATTTTAGTAGGTAAAATGCTCACTCACCAACTTACAAAATATGTCGGCGCATTCGCCGCTGCTATGGGCGGAGTAGACGCAATCGTATTTACGGGCGGTATCGGTGAAAACTCCGGAAATTACAGAGAAGCAGTCGCTGCAAATATCGAATTTTTAGGAACTAAATTAGACAAAGAGAAAAATGCTGTCAGAGGAGAGGAAGTTGAAATTTCAACTCCCGACTCGAAAGTTAAAATGTTTGTTATTCCTACAAATGAGGAATTGGTAATAGCAAGAGATACTTTAAATCTTGTCAGATAAGCAGTTTGCTAAAACTGTATACAAAGAATAAAAACAAGGCATTACAAACGGTCAAGTCCGTGAGTAATGCCTTGTTTTAATCTATAGATGCTACTTCCGATACTTCGTTTTCAGTTGATTCCGATGATGAATCATAACTCGATATATCTTCGTCTTCACTTGATATAACTTCGCTTGAAACCGGCTCGCTTTGTACGGGCTTGCTTTGAACAGGCTTACTTTCCGCAAGCGTGCTGCTTTGAGTCGGTTTACTGCTCTGTATTGGCTGACTGCTTTGCACAGGAGTGCTGCTCTGAGTCTGCTTACTGCTTTGCACAGGCGTACTGCTTTGTGTAGATTTACTGCTTGTAACCGCACTGCTTACATCCTTGCTTTGAGTCGATTCAATTTCAGTATCATCAGTCTTTTTTGACACATTCTCGCTAACAGTATTAGAAGAAGAAGTAACCGAAACAGTTACTTCTTCTTTGGTTGAATAATTATTATTCGCAGCATCGTATGTCGATTCGTCCGAGTAATCTGAAGTCTCGACATCAATATCGGTTTCATAAATAAAATTGTGTATATAACTTGCAACAACATCAGTATCAAACCGCCATACCCAGGCACCGTCATACACACCGCCTATTACTTCGCTGCCTTCGGACATATAATAAGGCTCGTCGGGATCGGTAGTCTGCGGGAAAGTTACTCTTTGAAGTGATAAACTTGATGAAATCAAAGGAGTAAAACCTAAAATTGTTGAGTAGTCCATTGAGGTTTGAACAATACCGAGCATTGTTTTTATAAATGACGGATACTGTGTAATGGACAGCCCCTTTACTTTTTCAAGCAGTAATTCAAGCACCTTGCCCTGTCTGTTTGTTCTTTCATTGTCAGAGTCAATCTGTCTTATTCTCGAATACTGACAAGCCTGTATTCCGTTTAGATGAACAAGTCCTGTTTCGGTAACTTCATTACCCGTGTTATAAAGTTTACCGTAGTCCATATTATTCATATTATTACGCTCTGCTTCGGTTATCGTAATATCAATACCGCCAAAGTAATCAACAACATCTGCGGCTTCTTCAAAGTTTACTGCAACATATTCGCGTATATCCAAATCAAAGTTTTGATTTAATGTTTTAATCGCAAGTTCGGGACCGCTTGTCTGATAACCCTCATTTGCATAAACGCATCCGTAATGATAAGCGTGCGTTAATTTTTCGTGAATTGTGTTTCCGTTAGGTAATTCAATTGCAACATAACTGTCACGAAGAATTGAAGAAACTTTAATAGTACCTTGTTTGCGGTTTACGGAAATTACCATAACGGTATCGCTTCTGCTTGTGTTGCTCGACGATGCGTCAATACCGAATAAAGCAATATTGACAACACCGCTGTTTTTGTATTTAAAGTTTTCGTTAATACCGAGGTTTGAGTCCGTTTTGTCAATAAGCACTTTTTCCATGCCGCCGAATACATACCACCAAAGGCCGAGTATCAGGGCAACAACAGTCAAAATAGAAACAATAGAAATTATTACACCTTTTTTCTTTTTCTTCTTCTTTTTGCCTTTTTGCTTATTGTCATTACTTGAAATATCTTCAAAATCATCAGATACAACAATATTTGATTTGTCACCGTTGGCATAGGAATATCTGTTGCCGAAAATATCATTTTTCTTTGACAAAATTTATCACCGTCCGATTTTATTTTGGTAATACAAATCTTATTATACCATTTTCAACAGTTTTTGTCTATAAATTTAAACATTTTAAGAAATATGTTTACAATTTAAACATAATATTTTTAAATTTTAACTTTTATTCTTCCAATATCTGTTTTCAAGACTTCTTAACTGTACTGCCTGTAAAACATGTCCCGATTCAATAACTTCCTTGCCTGCCAAATCGGCAATTGTGCGTGATACCTTTAAAATTCTCTCATACGCACGCGCGGACAAATCAAGACTGATAAACGCTTCTTTGATAATCTCCTTTGCATTACTGTCAAGCACACAGTATTTGTTCATAAGTGCGGGAGTCAGCCTCGCGTTGCAGGAAATATCGGTTCCTTTGTATCTTTCACGCTGAATTTGTCTTGCCGCGTTTACTCTTTGCCTTATGCTCGCACTCGACTCCGACTTTTTAGTGTTGGATAAACTTTTGTAATCAACAGAAGGTACATCAATGTGCAAATCAATTCTGTCAAGCATAGGTCCCGATACCTTGTTTAAATATCTTGTAACTGCGGCAGGCGAGCAAGTGCAGGTCTTGCCTTTTTGTCCGTAATACCCGCACGGACACGGATTCATAGCGGCAATAAACATTATGTTGCAGTTGTACGATACCGAGCCCGACGCCCTTGTTATGTTTACTTTTCCGTCTTCTAAAGGCTGGCGGAGTATTTCGAGCGTCTGTCTTTCAAACTCGGGAAATTCGTCTAAAAATAATATACCGTTATGCGCAAGCGAAATTTCACCGGGTTTCGGGTATGTACCGCCTCCGCTCATTCCGACAGGCGAAATTGTGTGGTGCGGAGAACGGAAAGGCCGACGGTTTATAAGCGGTATGTTGCTTGGCATAAGTCCGGCAACGGAATATATCTTTGTCGTTTCAATCTTTTCATCAAAACTCATTTCGGGCAGAATCGAAGGCAAGCGCTTTGCCAACATTGACTTACCCGAACCGGGAGGGCCGACAAGCAGAACATTATGTCCGCCCGCTGCGGCAATTTCAAGCCCCTTTTTAGCAATAATCTGACCTTTGACATCGCAAAAATCAAGATACTCGGGCTCTTTGTCAAATTCATAATCACTAACCTCTGCCGGCTTGATTTGTACCTGACCTGTAATAAAACTTAATAACTGCATAATGTCTTTAACGGGTATTATTTTAATTCCGCTTACAACAGAACATTCCGCAGCATTCGCAACAGGCACGAAAAAGTGAGTAAAACCCTGCTCCTTAGCGTGAATTGCCATAGCCAAAGCACCGTTTATGGAACGCAACTCGCCGGTTAAAGATAATTCACCCGCAAAAGCACACTTATCAAGTTTTGCCTTGATTTGCCCTGAACACTTTAAAAGTGAAACAAGTATGGGTAAATCATAAACAGGGCCCTCTTTTTTGGTGTCGGCGGGCGCTAAATTTATTGTAATTCTGCTTACGGGAAAGGAAAAACCGCAGTTTTTAATTGCGGAGCGGACTCTGCCTCTTGATTCTTTGACCGAAGCATCGGGCAAGCCTACAATATCAAACGACGGAAGTCCGTTAGTTATATCAGCCTCGACTTCAACCGTGTATGCGTTAAGTCCGTATAAGCCCACCGAATAAATTTTTGAAACCATATTTTTCCCCTCCTGAAACTTATATTTAATTATACATAAAACGACAGCATTATTCAACTATAAATCGTCAGAGTCCTGAATAGGCTGCTCATATTTGTTTTCAGGCATGCCTGTATACATTCCGAGCGGATCGGACTTGCTTGCAGAGGGAATAATCTTTTTGATTTTCTTTTCAATTTTTTTCGATTTTTTATCCATTTAAAATGCCTCCTTTCTTATGTGATTATTATTTGCAAACCGCGCTCATAATAATTATTAGATTAAGCCTTGTTTTCTTGACAAAATATACATAATATATTAAAATATATCTATTATGGGATAATAGCGTTATTATATAATTTAATTATACATATTCGAGACTCGAAAAGGAGAGTAATTAATGGCACAAAACAAAAAAGAAAATACAGCAAAAAACAACAGTGCTAAAACAAAATCAAATTATACAAAAAAAGTTCAGACAAAAACTCAGACTAAAAGTAAAACACCGAATACTGCCGGTAAGAATACTGTAAAAAAGGCAAATAATTACCGAAAAAAAACTAAAACAAAGATAAACGAAACCCCCGCTTTGCCCTTAAAGGTCATTTCACTCGGAGGTTTGGAGGAAATAGGTAAAAATTTAACCGTTTTCGAATACGGAGAAGACATTATTTTAGTAGACTGCGGTATGTCTTTTCCTGATGAAGATATGCTCGGCATAGATATCGTAATACCTGATTTTACTTATATTGTTAAAAACAAGGACAGAGTCAGAGGACTGTTTTTAACTCACGGACACGAGGACCATATAGGCGCAATTCCTTATCTTTTCAAACAGGATATAAACATTCCGATTTACGGTACACGCCTTACTTTGGGACTCGTTGAAGGCAAGATGAAAGAGCATAATTTAACTTCTGTTAAATATGTGCCCGTAACACCGGGCGAGAGAATAAATGCCGGAAGTTTTAATGTTGAGTTTATTCATGTAAACCATTCAATACCCGAAGCAGTCGCTATGGCAATAAGATGTCCCGCAGGACTCTTTGTTCATACGGGAGACTTTAAAATAGATATGACTCCCATTGACTCGGAACCTATTGATTTAGCGCGCTTTTCACAACTCGGTCAAGAGGGTGTAACCGCACTTTTTGCAGACTCTACAAATGCGGAAAGAAAAGGTTTTACACCGAGCGAGAGAACTGTCGGAAAAACTTTTTCGGCAATTTTTGAAAACGCAAAAGATAAAAGAATAGTTGTTGCAACATTTTCTTCCAATATTCACAGAATGCAGCAAATAATTGACGAGGCAGTTAAATGGGGAAGAAAGGTTGCGGTATCGGGCAGAAGTATGCTCAATGCAATCGCTGTAGCAGAAGAACTCGGCTGCCTGAAAGTACCGCAGGGAGTAATTATAAGCATTGATATTATCAACCGCTTTAATGACGAGGACCTTGTGATTATGACAACAGGCTCTCAGGGTGAGCCGATGTCAGCGTTAAGCAGAATGGCATTTTCAGACCACAGAAAAGTCTCTCTCGGTTCAAACGATTTGGTAATAATTTCAGCAAACCCGATTCCCGGCAACGAAAAATTAGTCTCAAAAGTTATAAACGAACTTATGAAACTCGGCTGTCAGGTAGTTTATGAAAAAAGTTATGATATCCACGTTTCCGGACATGCTTGTCAGGAAGAACTCAAAACCATAATGAGCCTTGTTAAACCTAAATTCTTTATGCCGCTTCACGGTGAATACAGACACCTTTATCATAATAAAGAAATCGCGGTTTCAATGGGAATTGATGAAAAAAATGTAATGTTGTCGGAACTCGGTAATGTAATTGAATTTACAAAAAATTCAATGAAATGCACCGGTACCGTACAGGCGGGTAAACAGTTAGTTGACGGTCTCGGTGTCGGCGATGTTGGAAACATAGTCTTAAAAGACAGAAAGCACTTAGCGGAAGACGGACTTATTGCAGTCGTTATGACAATAGATTCCGTATCAGGCGATGTTTTAGCGGGCCCCGAAATAGTCAGCAGAGGCTTTGTGTATGTCAGAGAGTCGGAACAACTTATAGACGAGGCTCGTTCAAGAGTTTATGATGTTTTAATGAATTGTGACTCAAACGACTGGAACTTAATAAGAACAAAAGTCAGAGATGAACTCTCAAGATTTATTTATATTAAGACAAGAAGAAATCCGATGATATTGCCTATCATTATGGAAGTTTAATAATATTTGCAAAGGGAGGAAACCCCTATGAAAAAAACAAATTTAATTTACGCAATAATGCTTTATTCAATAGTAATTTTGCTTTTTGCAAACGGTGTCGCAACAATGTTGCTTTCAAGCATTGACAGTGTAAAGATTAACACTTTTTATATCGGCATCGGAGAAATTACGCTTTCTTTAATAGCACTTATTGTTGCAATACTTTACAGAATAAACAAAAGAAAAAGAAATTATGCCTTGCTTTGCTCCGTAAACGAAAAACTGAAAGCGGAAAGCATTTTTACCGATAATTTAATTATGCCGATTATGATGTGCAAAGACGGTAAAATTGTCTGGTATAACAATGCATTCCGTACCGCTGTGCTTTTAGGTGAAGATGTAATAGGCGACAGCCTTGTAAGTATAATTCCGCAAGGCATTTCGGAACTTACCGCTTCCGAGACAAAAGTGAGTGTTAATAATAAAAACTACCAGGTTTTCATCACTTCTCAAAATGACAGCAGTATGTTCTATTTTATTGATACAACAGAACTTGACGATGCTAATTTTGAACTTTACATTACAAAACCTGTTGTAGGTTATATAACAATTGATAATTTAGACGAACTTTCAAGAGGACTCAAAGACAGCGAAAGAGCAGAAATCAGTTCTGTTATTCAGCATACGGTTGAAATCTGGTCAAACGAATTCAACTGCATTATCAAAAAGTTAAGCTCAGACAGATTTTTTATGCTCACTGACCGCAGAGGACTTGAGCATTTAAGAGCAAACAAATTTGATATATTAAAAAGAGTAAAAAGCATCTCGCTGAGAGAAAACGCAGTCGCAACATTATCAATAGGACTTGGCTATGATGCAGACAGTTTTGAAAAAGATGAAGCCTACGCAAGAGATGCGCTCGATATGGCGCTCGGCAGAGGCGGTGACCAGGTTGCAGTTAAAAATTCAAATGACTTTGAATTTTACGGCGGCACTTCCGCTACTACTTCAAAACGCTCAAGAGTAAGAACAAGAGTCGTAGCAGATGCGCTTGTAAAACTTATAAACGAAAGCGGTAATGTTCTTATTATGGGACATAAAAACGCCGACTTTGACTGTATCGGTTCCGCATACGGACTTAGCAGAATAGCAGCCTCTTGCGGAAAAAAAGTAAATATTATTGTCAACAGAACAACCTGCCTTTGCAATAATCTGGTAGATTATATCTCAAAAGAAGCAAAGGATATATTTGTAAGCCCTGACGATGCAGACGAAATTGTAAATGAGAATACGCTGCTGATTATTACGGATACACACAGGAAAAACTTTGTTGAAAGTGCGGACATTTATAAAAAATGTCAGAATATAGTAATTATCGACCACCACAGAAAAACAGTTGATTATATTGATAATTCGGTTATTTTCTACCACGAGCCGTATTCTTCATCCGCAAGCGAGATGGTAACGGAACTTGTGCAAAATATTATTTCAAAAGTCAATAAGGTAGTAGCCGAAGGCTTACTTGCAGGAATAACTTTGGATACAAAGAATTTTGTATTACATACAAGCAGCCGAACTTTCGAGGCATCGGCATATCTGCGCTCTTGCGGAGCCGACCCGGTTGTTGTAAAAAATATGTTCCAAAATTCCGTGGAAGTATTTAAACAAAGAGCAGAACTTGTCAAAAAGGCATTTATTTATAAAGGCTGTGCAATTTCATATTCGGACAAGACAGGCACCGACACAATTGTCGCATGCGCACAGGCGGCGGATGAAATGCTCGGCATTAACGGGGTTAGCGCGTCATTTGTATTTTACGGTATCAGCGGAGGAATAAATATTTCGGCGCGTTCGCTCGGCGCAGTAAATGTACAACTTATAATGGAAAGTCTCGGCGGCGGCGGACATCTTACAATGGCTGCTGCACAGGTAAAAGATGTAACACCCGAACAGGGTTTGGAACTTATTAAAAAAGCAATAGATAACTATATCAGCGAAAATTCATAGAAAGCGAAGTGTATAAAATGAAAGTTATTTTACTTTGTGATGTTAAAGGACACGGTAAAAAAGGTGAGTTAGTTGAGGCATCTGACGGATATGCGCGCAATTTTCTGTTGCCGAGAAAATTGGCAATAGAAGCAGACAATCAGAATATGACAGAACTTAAAAACCGTGAAGAAGCAAAAAATTATCACACACTCAAAGCAAAGCAAGCCGCACAAGAGGCTGCAAAGATGTTAGACGGAAAAACAGTCGAAATAGTTGCCAAAGCCGGCTCTAACGGTAAACTTTTCGGCTCTGTAACTTCAAAGGAAATTTCAGAGCAGATTAAAAAGAGTTTCAATCTTGATATTGATAAAAAGAAAATTTCAATGCAGGATATCAAATCACAGGGAGAATATACAGCAGAGGTTAAGACTTATCAGGGCATAAGCGCTAAAATCAATATTAAAGTAAAAACACAGGAGGGCTAAAAAATGCCCAATAATCAATTTGATACTTTTACTCCTAATCAGGTTCCTTTCAGTTTAGAAGCAGAGCAGTCTGTACTCGGCTCAATTATTATCGATCCCGAATGTATACATACGGTAATAAGCATTATTAAACCGGACTATTTTTATATTCCGCAGCATAAGTCGATTTTTAATGTGCTTTATTCAATGTCTAATCATTCGGACATAATTGATATGGTAACGCTGCTTGAAAATCTGAAAAATGAGGGAGTGTATGATGAGGCGGGCGGAAAACAGTACATCTCGCGCCTTGTTGACTGCGTTCCTACAAGCGCAAATGTTGCAAGTTATGCAAATATCGTGCGCGATAAATATTATGCTCGCTGCCTTATCAATGCCGCATCGGGTATTATCAAAGATGTTGAAGAAAGTGCGTCAGATGTAAATACGCTTATTTCTTCGGCAGAGCAAAGCATATATGAAATCAGACAGGGCAGAGAGGTAACAGGCCTTACTCATATTTCAAGCATTATTATCAATGAAACTTTAGACAGAATAGATAAAATGCAAGACGAGCAAACTAAAAAAGATTATATCGGAATTCCCACAGGACTCAAAGACCTTGACAAAGTCACAACCGGGCTTAATAAGTCTGACCTTATTATTATCGGCGCGCGTCCCGGTATGGGTAAAACTTCGTTTGCTTTGAATATTGCAAGGCACGTAGCGGTTAAAGAGAAAAAAACCGTCTGTTTTTTCTCTCTTGAAATGAGCAGGGACCAGTTAGCACAAAGACTCTTGTCATCGGACGCTTGCGTTAAAAGTGAAAAAATGAGAACAGGCGACCTTGATGAAAAAGAACTTGAAAGAATTATTCAGGCCTCCGATGTGCTCTCAAAAGCAAACCTTTATGTCGATGAAACTTCAAATATCACAGTACCTGAAATCAAAGCAAAGGTGCGCCGATTACAGGGCGTAGACTTAGTTGTAATTGACTACTTACAACTTATGCAGTCCGAAAAACGCAGCGAAAACAGAGTTCAGGAAGTAAGTAAACTTACAAGAGATTTAAAAATTATGGCAAAAGAACTTGCAATTCCGGTTGTAGTCCTTTCACAGTTGCACCGCGGCGGAGAAAGTGCAGACGGAAAAGTTCACAGACCTACTTTGTCATCACTCAGAGAATCAGGCTCTATTGAGCAGGATGCAGATATTGTCTTGCTCTTATTCAGAGACGGATATAAAAACATTGAAAATGAAAATCCGGCTGACAATTCAAACGAGCACGATGCAACCTGCATTGTCGCAAAAAACCGTCACGGTGAAACTGCCGATGTAAAACTCTATTGGGACGGACAGTTCACACGCTTTACTTCGATTGCAAACGATAAATATGCTCAGTAAAATTTTAAAAGCGGTAAATGACTATAACCTTATTGAAAAAGGCGATAATATTTGTGTTGCGCTCTCGGGCGGAGCCGATTCCGTCGCACTTTTAAAAGGTCTCATTCAGCTAAAACAGACTCTTTTAATCAATCAGATTACAGCAGTCCATATTAACCACTGTTTAAGAGGGCGCGAATCTGATAACGACGAGCAGTTTTGCGTTAATCTTTGTAATGGGATGAACATTCCCATTACTGTAAAACGGGTGGATGTGTCAAAAATGAAAGGCTCTGTTGAACTCAATGCCCGCGTTGTACGGTATCAGGTATTCGATGAAATTATAAGTGAGGGTTTTAAAATAGCAACCGCACATACAAAAAGCGATAATCTCGAAACAGTAATATTTAATATGGCAAGAGGCAGCAGTATTTCAGGTCTTTGCGGCATACCGCCAAAGCGTGATAATTATATAAGGCCCCTGATTTATTGCGGCAAAGAGGAAACCGAGCAGTTTGCGGAAAACTTTGTTGTTGATCTGAGCAATTTAAGTGATGAATATAACAGAAATCATATCCGCCACAATATTGTGCCGAGTTTAAAAAAAATAAATTCTCAGGTTGAAAATTCCGTTTTGAATATGAGCAACAGTTTAAGAGAAATTGATGCTTTTTTAAATCAGAGTGCAGAAAATCAGATTGAAAAGATTAAAACACACAACGGGTATGACACAGAAAAAATCAAATCTATGCCGACAGCCCTCGCTAAAAGAGTGCTTTTGATAATTTCAAAAAACGAAATCAATGTAAATCTTGACAGTTTTCATTTGAATTCGCTTTACGCATCACTTTTCAACGGTGCAAGACTTCAGCTGAATAATAATTGCTTTGCAAACATCTGCAAAGGAAAATTAACATTTGAGAACGCCAAAAACTTTAAATTCTTTAAAATTGAATTAGAAAAGACACAAGAAGTTAATAATTTGTTGATAAATTGCACCGCCGACTGTGATAAAATAACAGGTGAGGTAATAATTCGTACAAGACAGCCGGGAGACAGAATTAAATTAAAAGGCAGGCCCGAAAAAACGCTTAAAAAACTTTTTAATGAAATTGCACTCCCTTTGTCACAGCGTGATAACCTACCGGTACTTGCAGACGGTAAAGGAGTAATATTCGTTCCGTTTGTCGGCGTAGCCGAGCGGGTAGCGGTAGATAAAAACAGTAAAAATTTATTGAAAGCGACGGTAGTTGAAAATGAATGAAGATATTAAATCGGTTCTTTTATCAGAAAAACAACTTGATGAAATTACCACCGTGTTAGGCGAAAAGATAACCGCTGATTACAAAAATAAAAGAGTATTGGCAGTCGGACTTTTAAAAGGTTCTTTTATCTTTATGGCTGATTTAATCAGAAAAATTGATTTACCTCTTGAAGTCGATTTTATGGTCGCATCGTCATACGGAGCAGGCACCGAAACGAGCAATATGGTGGAAATAAAAAAAGACATAAGAAAAGATTTATCGGGTTATCATGTGCTGATAGTCGAGGATATTATTGACTCCGGCAACACAATGTCCTGTGTAAAAAAACTGCTTGAAAGCAGAAACGCGGAGAGCGTGAAACTGTGTACGCTTTTAGATAAACCCGCACGCAGACAAGTCGAAATCGAAGTCGATTATACAGGACAGGAAATTCCTGATGAGTTTGTTGTAGGATACGGACTCGATTATGCTGAAAAATACAGAAATTTACCTTATCTCGGAATACTGTCGCCGGCAGTGTACGGAAGAAAATAATATTGGAGATATAATATGAATAACAAATTAAAAAACATACTGCTGTTTATCGTCTTGCCGATAGTAATCATTGTTTCGTTTTGGGGAATGACGCAGTTAAAATCTCAAACCGTAACAAAAGAATATTCTGAAATATTGCAAATGTTTGAAGAAAATGAAGTCAAAGAGTTTTCTTTGGACCTCGGTAGCGGAGAGTTGCAATATACTTTAAGAGACGATAAAGAACAAAGAGTTTATACTTATAATGCAAACGCTTCTGTTTTCTTTGAGGATATCAACGAAATTGTAAAAGATATCAATAAAAATGCAAAAACAGAAGAAGAAAAGATAGTTTATGACTATATTCCCGTAAAGGACACAACCTGGATTTCAAGTTTGCTCCCGATGGTTGTCGGAGTAGCCTTAATTGCTGCACTTTGGATATTTATGTCAAAGCGTATGGGCAAAATGATGGGCGGCGACACAACAATGGGCTTTGGCAAAGCCCGTATTAAAAAGCAGGAAGACGACAAACGCAAAACTACTTTTGCCGATGTCGCAGGCGCAGACGAGGAAAAAGCAGAACTTGAAGAAATTGTCGAGTTTTTAAAAGGACCTAAAAAGTTTAATGATATGGGCGCAAGAATTCCGAAAGGCGTGCTGCTTGTAGGCCCTCCGGGTACAGGTAAAACCTTGCTTGCAAGAGCAGTTGCGGGTGAAGCAAATGTTCCGTTTTTCTCAATTTCAGGCTCTGACTTCGTTGAAATGTATGTCGGTGTCGGTGCGTCAAGAGTAAGAGATTTGTTTTCTCAGGCAAAAAAACAGGCACCTGCAATCATCTTTATTGATGAAATAGATGCAGTAGGTCGTCAGCGTGGCGCAGGCCTTGGCGGCGGACACGACGAGAGGGAACAGACTTTAAACCAACTTTTAGTTGAAATGGACGGTTTCGGTGCAAACGAAGGTGTAATCATTATTGCCGCAACAAACCGACCTGATATTTTAGATAAAGCGCTTTTAAGACCGGGCAGATTTGACAGACAGATTACTGTTAATTACCCCGATGTAAAGGGCAGAGAAGAAATACTGAAAGTACATTCCCGTTCAAAGCCGCTCGGACCGGATGTAAATTTGAAAACTATTGCACGCTCTACTTCCGGCTTTACAGGTGCAGACCTTGAAAACCTGTTAAATGAGGCGGCACTTCTTGCAGTAAGAGAAGGCAGAAAAGCAATAGTCGAGTCAAACATCGAAGAGGCAACCATTAAGGTTGTAATGGGTTCGGAAAAGAAATCGCACGTTATCAACGATAAAGATAAACTCGTAACTTCATACCACGAAGCAGGACATGCAATTGTATCTTATTTCTTGCCTACTCAGGACCCTGTCCACCAGATTTCCATTATCCCGAGAGGCATGGCGGCAGGATACACAATGTATCTGCCGAATGAAGATAAAAATCATGTCTCAAAAGCAAAACTTACCGAGGATATATGTTCATTACTCGGAGGCAGAGCGGCAGAAGAACTCACCCAACCCGATATTTGTACAGGCGCATCAAACGATATCGAAAGAGCAACCGAAACCGCACGCAATATGATAACAAAATACGGAATGAGCGAAAAACTCGGACCTGTTGTTTACGGAAAAAGCGACGAGGAGGTGTTCCTCGGCAGAGATTTCGGAACACAGAAAAATTATTCTGAAAAAATTGCTTCTGTCATTGATGAGGAAATAGACTTAATTATCAAAACTCAGTATGATAAGGCAAAAAGCATTTTATCGGAAAATATGGACAAACTTCATACTGTTGCAAAATATCTTTTCGACAACGAAAAAATGAATTCTGAACAGTTTGATGATATGATGAAAGGTAATTTAATTGAGGAGGAATAAATTTATGACAGTAACAAAAGATTCAATCATCGGCGATATACTCGATGCAGCACCTCAAACAGCAGTATATTTTATGGAAATGGGTATGCACTGTTTAGGTTGCCCTTCGGCAAGAGGCGAATCACTTGAAGAAGCTTGCTTGGTTCACGGAATTGATGTAGATGAACTTATTGATAAAATCAACGCCGCTATCTGATAATGATAATTTGTAAGAGGCTTAAAAAAGCAGCAAGCCTTGTAAAAAAAGGCAGCAGGGTTGCCGACATAGGCACCGACCACGCAAAATTACCGGTATTGTTGATACAGCAAGGCATTTCGCCTTGCTGTATTGCAAGTGATATTATGCAAGGTCCGCTCGATAACGCGCTTAAAACAGTACAAAGTGCCGGAGTACAGGATAAAATAGATTTGCGACTTTGCGACGGACTTGAAAAAATTAACGAAAATGAAGTCGATACAATAGTTATTGCCGGTATGGGCGGAGAAATGATAATAAAAATTATTTCAGACACCCCCTGGTGTAAAAACAAAGAACTGATTTTACAACCAATGACTGCGGCAGATAAACTCAGAGCCTATTTGTCAAAAGAAGGCTTTTTGGTAAAAAAGGAAGTAGCAGTTACCGATATGGGTAAGCACTACTGCCTTTTAAGTGTTATATATGACGGTGTTAAAGATAAAAAATATGATAAAGAATACCTTTATGTCGGAAATATATATAACGATTCAAAAGATTCACAAGAATACTTAAATCACCAGATCAAAAAATTAAACAAGATAAAAACAGGACTTATTAATTCAAAGCAAAAAGACGAAAAAAGAATTAATGACCTTGACGATATTATTAATGCAGTAAGCAGGAGGTTAGAAAAATGACAGTTAAAGATGTACTAACAGTATTAGATAACTTTGCACCGTTTGATACACAACTTGATTTTGATAATTCGGGCCTGCTTGTAGGGAACGAAAACGATAGCGTTACAAAAATCGGGATAGCATTGGATGCAACAAACGATGTTATAAATAAAGCGGTAAACTCAAATTGCGATTTGCTCATAACACATCACCCGATAATATTTGATGCGTTAAAACAGATGGATACATCTTCTTTACCCGCTTTGTGTATCAAAAAAGGCTTGAATGTAATCAGCGTACATACAAATTTTGATATAGCAAAAGGCGGAGTAAACGACTGCCTTGCAAAAAAATTGGAACTTGAAAATGTTCAGCCTTTATCCGATATGGCAAGAGTAGGGTATAAGCATTTTGAAAATGCAACTTGTTTTGCAAAGTTTTTAAAAGAAAAACTTGACTGCTCGGTTAAATTTACAAATGTAAATGCACCTATTGAAAAAATTGCGATTTGCGGGGGAAGCGGCGCTTGTTATATGCAGGATGCAATTATTAATAACTGCGATGCTTTAGTAACAGGCGAAGCAAAACATAACAACCGAATTGATGCAGTCAATTTAGACTTTGCACTTTTTGAATGCGGACATTTTAATACGGAAAAATTTATAAAAGAAAAAATTTACGAGATACTCTCTTTAAATAATTTTTGTTGTGAAATTATCGAAGAAAAAGATCCTGCCGAATATATTTAAAAAGGAAAGATTATTTAATGCCCCTTGACGGAATATTTTTAAATTGCCTTTTAGCCGAGTTGAAACAGGCGGAGGAAAGCAGAATTGAAAAAATATATCAACCGTCGCACGATGAATTTGTATTTAATTTGCGAGGAAAAGATTTTAATAAAAAACTGTTGATTACTCTCAGCGGTGTTGCTCCCCGCATACATTTCACAAGCTTGAATTTTGAAAATCCGCAGACACCGCCGCCCCTTTGTATGCTTGTAAGAAAACACTTTCAGTCGGCAAAACTGAAAAACATTACACAACTGTCTTTGGACAGAGTGCTGACGCTGAATTTTACGGGCTTTAATGAAATGGGCGACGAGGTCGAACTTTCGGTTATCGTAGAAATAATGGGCAGAAATTCCAATATAATCTTTACCGCAAACGGAAAAATTATTGATTCTGTGCGCCGCACGGACCCCGAAAAATCAGACCGGCTTATATTACCCGGAGCCAAATATGTATATCCGCAGATTCGCGATAAAGAAAATATCCTTACTTGCAATATAGATTTGCTTGCAGATAAAATAAGTGAGCAAACATCTTATTTGTATAAATCAATAGGCAGTTGCATTGAGGGAGTAAGTCCGTTAGTTGCAAGGGAAATAACGATTAATGCGTTTTGTGATGTCGATATAACCTGTCCGCTAAACGACACTCAAAAAGAAAAACTCAAAGCCGAACTTTATAACTTTAAAAATAATGTTATAAATGCAAAGCCTTATGTAACAGGCGATAATGATTACTGCTTTATGAAAATAAACCAGTATGCAGGCGAAAACATACAGCAAGAGTCGTTTAATCAACTTTTGGATGAGTTTTATAAGGACAGACAAAAAAGCGACACAATCAAAAGAAAAGCCCGTGATATGATAAAACTCATTAATTCTTTAACTGAGCGAAAAGTCAGAAAGATTGAAAAGCAAAAGGGCGAACTTGCAAGATGTGAGGATAAAGAACAATTAAGAATTTACGGTGAACTTTTAAAAGCGAATTTATATAAACTCAAAAAGGGAAGCCCGTATTGCGAGGTTGAAAACTATTACGAATCGCCGGTAAAAACCGTCAGAATTAAATTAAAACCCGAATTATCACCCTCGCAAAACGCGACAAGATATTTCAAAGAATATAAAAAGGCACACACCGCCGAGCAGAAATTAACCGAGTTGATAATAGAAGGCGAAAAAGAACTTGATTATTTCGAGAGCGTCTATGACTCGATTTTAAGAGCCGAGGGCGAAAAAGACTTGTCGCAGATTCGGTTAGAACTTGCAGAACAGGGGTATATAAGACTCCCGAAATCTTATCAAAAACCTGCAAAACCTCTACCGCCGTATGAGTTTGAAAAAGACAGATTTAAAATCTATGTAGGCAGAAACAATAAGCAAAACGACCAACTTACTTTAAAAACTGCCGCTAAAAGCGATATCTGGCTGCACACAAAAAATATACACGGTTCTCATACGATAATTGTCGCCGAGGGCAGACAGGTGCCTCAAAGCGTTATCGAATACGCAGCCTCTGTTTGCGCTTATCATTCAAAAGCCAAACAGTCAAATCAGGTTGCAGTAGATTATTGCCCTGTCAAAAATGTTAAAAAACCAAACGGTGCAAAACCGGGTATGGTAATATACGATAACTATAATACGGTGTATGTCACACCAAAGGAGATATAATGAAAAAAATTACACTTTACTTAGCAACGCTGATTTTAATATCACTTGTCTTATGCTCTTGCGCCGGAACCGCAACCTCCACGACAATTAATATATCGTCATCATCGGAGAATACAAGTTCAGTTTCGCAAACTTCATCCGAAGTTTCACCGACTTCGTCTGCCGACAGTATAAGTTCTTACGCAAGCAGTTTGCAGGCTTTCGGAGATGTATCAAGTGAAGATATTTCTTCACTTTTGGCACAAGCATCAAGCGAACAGGAAAGTGTGGCATCGGTGCCTCCCAAGGTCGTTGTTAAAAAAGTTGTCACCACTACATATTCAACAGTTGATACTTCCTCCGCGCAAACATCATCCGATAATACGGTATCCGCATCACAAAGCGTAATCAAAGTTATGCCGATAGGCGAAATCACTACAAGCGGCGGAGTGCCCGATTCGAGCAGTTCTGCTTATAGACAGATTCTTGCAGACAAATACTCAAGTTTAAATGTTAAAACAGAGTATGTCGGCACACAAAACACCGCGTCGGCAGAAATGAAAGATGCAAATATTTATCATTGTGGGTATACAAACGCGACCGCGAAAAGTATCCTTGAAAACGAAATAAATAATATCATACAGTGCGACACACCGGATATAATCATTTTAATGCTCGGCAGAAATGATATAATTCAGGGGACCGATGTCAATGATTTTTTAAATTATCTGGCACAAACGGTAGATAAATTAAAATCTGCATATCCTTCGGCAAAGATTTTCTTGCCGAGTGTTCCGCCCGTAAGACAAAGCGACGGAGCAGAACAAATGAGTGACAGCGATATTGAAAAAGCATATTTTGAGGGAATTAAACTTGTAGCAAGTCAAAAACAGGTTGAGTTTATTGATATGAGCGTTAGTAATTCGAGTTTAGATTTCAGTTGTTATACTGATGCTGCTACCTCCTATGCTTACCCGAATAAGCAAGGATATGAGAAAATTGCTGATGTAATATTTAAAGCAACCGAAAATACAGTAAACAGTCTTAAAAAGTAATATTGCAATTAAGCGGCATTTATTATATAATTATAAAATATTAAAACTTGGAGGAAATAAAATGTTAAATTTAGCAACTAACTTTGTAGCAGAACAGACAACACAAGCAAACGGTATGAGCAGTCTTGCTTCTATCGGTATTTTGGTTTTATTTGTAGTTATTATGTATTTTCTTATGATAAGACCGCAGAAAAAACGCGAAAAAGAAGAAGCAAAAATGAGAAACAGCATTGAAATCGGTGATGAAATTCTCACAATCGGCGGTATCTACGGAAGAGTAGTATCTTTAAAAGAAGACTCGCTTATCATTGAATCATCAGGTGACAGAAGCAAATTAAGAATTACCCGTTCTGCAGTATCTCAGAATCTTACTGTTCATGATACTCCTGCTCCCGTAAAAGAGGAAAAGGCAACTGCAAAAAAGGCTGAAAAAGAAGAAAAGAAAGAAAAACAGGACAAGCAGGAAAAAGAAGATAAGTAATAAAAAATGCACCTTTGGAATAAGTATTATTCCGGAGGTGCTTTTATTTTGAAGAAATATTTACCTTATTTGATAGGCTGCGGCGTAGGTTATTTAATAACCTTTGCTTTGATATTTATATTTGCTTTTTTGTTTTTAAGCGACACTTTAACCGCCGATGCAGCGCCTGTTGCATCAATTATTGCCTTGTCTGTAGGCGCTTTTGCGGGCGGATGCATCAGCGCACTTTTGAAAAAAGAAAAAGGGCTTGTAAACGGAGCAGTAACAGGTCTTGTTATGTTTTTTATAACTCTTGCAATAGCACTCTTTAACGATACTGCTTTTACATATTATACTCTTATTAAAGCAGTAGTAGTTTTGCTTTTATCAAGCGCCGGCGGAATTTTGGGAGTCAATAAATCTCAAAAAAGAAAAATGATATAAAATATTTGAAATAGTATACATAGTATGATAAAATAAGAAAAAACAAACTATAGGGAAAATCAAAGTGAAAAAAACAACTGTACTTTCAACCGCACTTCAAATTTTTTTAAGATTTTTAGGCTACCATATTATGTGCCTTGTTGTGTCCTTTTCTATTCTGGCATTTTGTCCGGGTGTGTCGGGCGCATATATTGCACAAGGCTTTAATCTGGGAATTATTATTATGCTCCCGTATATGCTTGCTTATAAATTAGGCAACGACGATATAAACAGGGTTAAAAATGAGGTCATCAAAGAAGACAGATTTCGCGGGTTCAAATCAGGCTTTATTGCATATATTCCCGCACTCTTAATCGGCGTAGTAATGATACTTGCCAAATTAGGCGTCGTACCGGAAATCTTTTTAGCATATTACAGAATATTAGAAGCACCGTTTTTACCTTTAAATCAAGCATTAATGCCGACGGTATTTACTCTTAACGAAATACCTATGAGCGACGTGCTGATTTCCGTGTCCGTACTCGTTTTACCGCCGCTGTCGGTAGGAGCAGGTTACCTGTTCGGATATGAAGACATATCATTCGCCGATACATATTTCCCCAAAAAGAAAAAATAAAATATATAAAATACAAAAAGACTCAAGGACCCCTTGAGCCTTTTTTACTTGTTGAAAAAAGGTAGAAGGTTAGTTATAATAAATTTGTATAAGTTCTACTGCTGCATTAAAAGTCATATTTTAATGTGAGGTGGTAACTTGACTATAACTAAAAAACAGATGATAATTGCCATGTCGGTTATAACGGTGATTTTAACGGTATTTGTTTCTCTTTCGGCTAAGAAAACAGTACCTGCAAATGTAAATTTCACTTCTGCCCCTTATATAATAATCGATGCAGGGCACGGTGGGTTTGACGGTGGCGCAAGCGGAGCCGACGGTACATTGGAAAAAGACATAAATCTTTCTATCGCTTTGAAAGTTAATTCCTACTTGAAAAAAGCAGGGCAAAAAACCGTGCTTGTAAGAGATTGCGATGAGGCAGTAAACACCGAAGGGGATAATTTAAGAGATAAAAAGAAAAGCGATATCCATAACCGCCACGCTCTGCAGCAAAAATATGAAAATTCTGTTTATCTTTGCATACATCAAAATCATTTCGGTCAAACGAGCGTAAAAGGTGCGCAAATTTTCTATTCGCAAAATGACGATATTTCAAAAGATTTAGCAAGCCTTTTACAGCAAAATATTAAAGAAAATCTGCAAAACGATAATAACAGACAAATCAAACCCATTACAGAATCGGTTTATGTTGTCAGTAAAGCAACAGTCCCCGCGGTACTTATTGAATGTGGCTTTTTATCCAACAGCGAAGATTTGCAGAATCTTAAAAATGAAAAGTATCAGCTGAAATTAAGCAAAATAATTTCAGATACAGTCTGTGATTTTATAAAATAAAGGAGAAGTTAAAATGGCAAAGCCTAAAAAATGCTATGCTTGTACCGTGTGCGGTTACGAAAGCGGTCAGTGGTACGGAAGATGTCCATCTTGCGGCGCGTGGAATACTTTGCAAGAGCAAATTATTATGCCCGAAAATATATCTGCAATAAGACAAAGCGCTACTGTAATCGGCTCTGATAAACTTACTGATATTGATATAAAAGACGAGTGCAGATACCATACCGGTATAGGCGAACTCGACAGAGTCCTCGGCGGCGGCATCGTAAAAGGCAGTTTAGTGCTTTTAGGCGGAGACCCCGGAATAGGCAAAAGTACAATAATGCTTCAGATTTGTGAGCATCTTGCTAAAAAACTGAGTGTGCTTTATGTGTCGGGTGAAGAATCAAAAAGACAAATAAAACTCCGCGCCGACAGATTAGGAGTCAAAAATGAAAACATCTCTATCGTCGCCGCAACCGACGCAGTAGCAGTGTGCGAGTTTATAAGAGAACAAAAACCCGATATAGTAATAGTTGACTCCGTGCAGACTATGTCAATCAATGAGGTGTCATCATCACCGGGCAGCGTGTCGCAGGTAAGAGAATGTACAAACCTGTTTTTACGCACAGCAAAAAATTATGATGTGCCGATATTTATTATCGGCCATGTCAATAAAGACGGTAATATCGCCGGCCCTAAAGTAATTGAGCATATAGTGGATGCAGTACTCTATTTTGAGGGAGAAAGAAATCTGCCTTACAGAAATCTGCGCGCTGTCAAAAACAGATTCGGCTCTACTAATGAAATAGGCGTTTTTGAAATGACCGACAGCGGCTTAAGTGAGGTCAAAAACCCCTCGCAGATGCTTTTAAGCGGCAGACCTAAAGGAGTATCGGGTACGGTCGTTGCCTGCAATTTAGAAGGCACAAGGCCCTTGCTTGCGGAAATTCAGGCACTTGTCAGCACAAGCGGTTTCGGCGGGAACCCAAGGAGAATGTCAACGGGCTTTGATTATAACAGAATGAACCTGATTATTGCTGTGCTTGAAAAAAGAGCGGGCTATTTCTTTGGCGGTATGGATGTTTATCTGAATGTCGTAGGCGGTCTGAGACTGGATGAGCCCGCCGCCGACTTGCCCGTTGCGTTAAGTATAGTATCTTCGCTCAAAGATAAAGCAATCGACGACAGCGTTGTAGCCTTCGGGGAAATAGGACTCGGCGGTGAAATCAGAAGCGTGTCAAGAACCGCAGAAAGAGTAAGCGAGGCGGCAAGACTCGGCTTTACAAAATGTATTGTCCCTTACGCAAATGTCAGCAGCCTTAAAAAAATCGAGGGCATTGAAATAATCGGCGTTAAATCGGTAAAACAAGCGGTTTATATGGTGTTAGATTAATATTGACAAAAATCTGCGCTTAATATATAATTTAATCAGAAAACCTAATTTGAGGAGGGGTATATTATGGCAATGGTAACAGGAATGACAACATCAATGGCTGTTTCGGCAATTTCGGTAATTTTAGCGATTGTAGCAACCGTGCTTTTGGTTGTCATGGTCACACCGAAAAAGAAAAGAGAAAGTTTACCTAAATTTTTTGTTTTCTTACACGACCTTTTCAATTTCAAATACCTGATTATTGAAAAGATTTTGAAAGTAGTTTATATTTTTGCTACTCTCGTATGCTTGATTGAAGGATTTTTAACAATCATTACAAGCCCTACTGCGTATTTGCCGGGACAAATGGTACTTGTGGGACTTTTACTGATGGTACTCGGCCCGATTGTTATAAGAATTGCGTTTGAACTTATGATGTCATTCTTACTTTTAGTTAAGAATACAATGGAAATTAACAACAAAATTAAAAATCAAAACGAACAAAAACAAGAAACGATTTTTGAAACTTCGGAAGAATACATAAACAGTTTTGTCCCCGAACAAAAAACCTGCGCTAAATGTGGCGCCAAAATATCAAAAGACGGACTTTTCTGTTCAAGTTGCGGAGAAAAAGTAGAAGAAACAGAAAAAGATAATTAGAACAGATTAACTAAAAAGCGGTGCAGTTTTTAACTGCACCGCTTTATTTATCAATTTTATTTGCCCGAGTACTTGTTCGCGTGACGCTTCATAGCCTCAAAAGTTTCATCGCTTATATCGTGCTCCATTTTACACGCGTCTTCTACCGCTATATCTTTGTCAACACCGAGACGAATAAGAAAATCTGTAAGTGTTGTATGCCTTTCATAGATTTTTTTTGCAATCTCAAAACCGGTTTTTGTAAGAGTAATATATCCGTCTTTATCCACCGATATAAAATCTTGTTTTTTAAGCAGCCCGATACCGCGACTCACACTCGCCCTCGAAAAATTCATGTGCTCCGCTATATCAATGGAACGAACAGATGATTTAGATTTATATAAGATGTATATTGTTTCAAGATACATTTCGCCCGATTCTTTAAGCGACATATTCTTTTTACCTCCGTTTTCAGAGAATTAATATAAACCGTTTATAATAATATACCACTTTCAAAAATTAAAATCAATATCTTCAACTTTTTTTAAAAAAATCAGAAAAAGGTTGACAAATCACTTTCGGGTGAATATAATAATTTTAGTTAGCAGCTGCTAACTAATTTTTAAGACTCGATGTTAGCAGTTGCTAACTAATTTAATGTTTATTACAAAGGGCGGAGATAGTTATGACACTTAAAAGTGCTGTTGAAGGACAGGAATACACAATCAAAAACATTGATACCGATGATGAAGAACTAAACTCATTTTTGTTTTCACTCGGTTGCTACAGCGGTGAAAAAATAACCGTAGTGTCACATATTAAAGGCGGTTGTGTTGTTTCTATTAAAGACGGAAGATATAATATCGACAATCAGTTGGCAGAAACTATCGCAATTTAAAAGGCTGATTTTTATATCAGTTTTTTTAAAGCCGTAATGTTAGCGGTCGCTAACAAAATTCAGTAACTTTATCCGCAAGGATATTTATAAAGTTAAAACAATGTATATAGGAGGTAATAATTAATGAGAATTGCATTAACAGGCAATCCGAACTCGGGCAAAACTACAATGTATAATGCCCTGACCGGCAGAAACGAAAAGGTCGGTCTTTCAGGCAAATCGGTTATTCCGTTTGTAATCACAGTAGGTTGCGCAGTCCCCGGCATTATGGCTTCACGCACCATCCGTAACGAGCGTGAACGCAGAGCAACCGCTATGCTTGCACCCTTTATACTCCTCCTTGCTTCGCCGCTATCGGTGCTATGAACTCCGAAATGAAAAGCGGAAAGTGGTTATGGGGCGGTATCGGGTTGCAACTCGGTGTCGGCTACACAGTAGCCTATCTCGTTTACACTATCGGTACTCTCATTACTGCTCCCGCATCGCTTAATATCGGCGCGGCTATATGCGGACTTGTTGCAGTTTTAGTCTTTGCGGCAATTATAGTTGCTTTGATTAAGAATACCAACAAGAATATGAAGACAGAGTACGTATTGGGTTAAAATTATGGAAAACTATATTGTTGCTGTAATACTGCTTGCAATTATAGCAGGCATCGTTATATACCTTGTAAGACAAAAGAAAAAAGGTGCAAAATGTATAGGTTGCCCTTATGGGGGAAAATGCAGCGGTAAGTGTTCGGAGAATCATCATAAGTAATTTTAAGGGAGCGTGTTTACTGACACACTCCCTTTTAAAAAATCATATTGACTTTTATAACTGCATATAATATAATGAATTAAACGATTAAACAATCGTTTAATTGTATAATTGAAAGGACTCGATGATATGGAAAAAATATATAAGATTGAAGTTGACTGTATAAACTGTGCAAATAAAATGGAAAAAGCCGCAAATAAAACCGAGGGTGTAAAAAACGCGACCGTAAATTTTATGACACAAAAGATGATAGTGGAATTTGAGGACTGCACAGAGCCTGATAAAATAATGCAATCTGTCCTTAAAAATTGCAAAAGGGTAGAAGACGAGTGTGAAATCTATCTTTGAGTTTCGGGTTAAGGGGCGAAATTATGACTAAAAAACAAAAAAAGATGCTTTTAAGAATTGTCCTTGCCGCAGTATTAATGATTGTATTTGCTGTCTTACCGCTTAAGGGAATTGCACGATTTGTGCTGTATCTGATTCCTTATCTGACAGTAGGCTATGATATACTGATAAAAGCGTTTAAAGGCATCAAAAACAGACAGGTATTTGACGAGAATTTTCTGATGTCCGTAGCAACAGTCGGGGCTATGATAATCGCAGTTACACAAAACGGTGATTATGAGGAAGCAATTGCTGTTATGATGTTTTATCAGATAGGTGAACTTTTCCAGAGTTACGCTGTAGGAAAAAGTCGTAAAAACATCAGCGAACTTATGGACATCCGACCTGATTATGCCAATATTGAAGTTGACGGTAAGTTAGAGCAGATTGCCCCTGACAAAGTGCGCATTGGTACCGTTATCATCGTACAGCCGGGCGAGAAAATTCCGATTGACGGTATTGTAGAAGAGGGTTTTTCAAGCCTTAACACAAGTGCCCTGACAGGGGAGAGTCTGCCGAGAGATGTTAAAGTCGGGGATGAAACAGTCAGCGGATGTATCAATTTAAGCGGTGTTTTAAAAATCAGGACTACAAAAGAATTCGGCGATTCTACGGTTTCAAAAATTCTTGACTTGGTTGAAAATGCAAGTTCAAGAAAATCAAAGTCGGAAGATTTCATTTCAAAATTTGCCGCGATATATACCCCCGTTGTTTGTTACAGCGCTCTGGCGCTTGCAATCATCCCGCCGTTGTTCAGTTTATTATTTCACATTCCTGCCAATTGGAGTCAGTGGTTATACAGGGCACTTTCCTTTTTAGTGGCAAGTTGTCCCTGTGCGTTGGTTGTAAGCATTCCCCTGAGTTTCTTTGCGGGGATAGGAGGAGCAAGTAAACAAGGCATCCTGGTAAAAGGCTCTAATTATTTAGAAGCCCTCTCAAAAACCGAATGTGTGGTGTTTGATAAAACAGGCACCTTGACACAGGGCGTTTTTGAAGTTAGTGAAATACATCACAGCGTTCTTGCCGAAGAAACCCTTATTGAGTATGCCGCACTTGCCGAGAGCGCCTCCTCACATCCAATCAGCAAAAGCATCAGGCGTGCCTACGGAAAGCAAATTGACCGCACTCGCGTAACGGACATTCAGGAATTCGGCGGAAACGGTATTGTTGCTAAGGTTGACGGAAAAGAGGTTGCAGTCGGAAACGATAAACTGATGAGAAAACTTCGTATTTCTTATTCAGACTGTCACAGCATCGGAACAATTATACACATCGCTTTAGACGGACAGTATGCAGGACATATTGTTATTTCGGATGTAGTAAAGCCGACTTCAGAAAAAGCAATTTCTCAACTGAAATCTGCCGGAGTTAAAAAGACTGTTATGCTAACAGGCGATTGCGCACCGGTAGCAGAGCGGGTGGCAACAAAACTCGATATAGACACCTGTTACAGCGAACTTCTGCCTGCCGATAAGGTTGCACGGGTGGAAGAACTGCTTAATGAAAAAACACCGAAGTCAAAACTTTGCTTTGTGGGTGACGGTATTAATGACGCTCCTGTTTTATCCCGCGCCGATATCGGTATTGCCATGGGTGCTATGGGCTCCGATGCGGCGATTGAGGCGGCAGATGTTGTGTTGATGGACGACGATCCCGTCAAAATCGCAAAAGCGGTTAAAATTTCCCGCAAGTGTTTAAAAATTGTCTATCAGAATATTGCGTTTGCAATTTCGGTTAAAGTGTTAGCGCTTATTTTTGTTGCCTTCGGTGTTGCAAATATGTGGATAGCCATTTTTGCGGATGTCGGAGTAATGATTATTGCTGTACTTAATGCCATTCGCGCATTGTTTGTAAATAAACTGTAAAAGATATATAAAGGAGATTTTATTATGCCCGATATTAAACTGCCTCACGACCATGGCCAGGAAATAGAGCATCATTTTGACCACATGCCGAAAACAGACGAATTCAACACGGTTGCCGATATATTCAAACTCCTCGGTGACAGCAGCAGAGTCAGAATTTTCTGGCTTTTATGCCACTGTGAAGAGTGTGTAACCAATATATCGGTTATGATGGATATGACAAGTCCCGCAGTTTCTCATCATCTTAAACTTCTGCGCTCAAATCACCTGATTACAAGCCGCAGAGACGGTAAAGAGGTGTATTATAAAGCGGCACAGACAAAACAGTCGGAAATGCTTCATCACGCAATCGAAAAACTCGTAGAAATCACTTGCCCCGATAAAGAGTGATGATGAATATGTAAAAAAGGCAAGAAGAAAAACTTCCTTCTTGCCTTTTTTAATGTTCATATCATTTAATTAAATATGTCTTTTATAGTATCAAAAAATCCTTTTTGCTTTTTATAGTTTTTGCTGTCTGTTTTTTTGTCAAACTCTTTAAGTATGTTCTTTTGTTCCTTGCTTAAATCTTTCGGAACTTCAACTGATACTACAACAAATTGGTCGCCGCGCAAAGGCGAATGTAAACGGTTGATACCCTTGCCTTTAAGCCTGAATTTAGTGTTAGGCTGTGTGCCTTCGGGAATTTTAAGTTCAACCTTACCGTCAAGAGTCGGCACAAGAATTGTATCGCCGAGTGCCGCTTGAGTAAATGTGATAGGGAACGTGCAATATACATCAATTCCGTCACGCTCAAAAACAGGGTGAGGTCTGACTGAAACGTGTACCCTCAGGTCACCGCTGGGACCACCGTTAAAGCCGGCATCACCGCCGCCTCGTACATTTAAAATCTGGTCATCATCAATTCCGGCAGGAATGGTAACATCAACAGTCTTTTGTCTTCTGACTTTACCCTTGCCCGAACATACAGGACAGGGTGAGTCAATAATCTTACCGCTTCCTCTGCAACTCTCGCACGGGCGTTGAGTCTGCATCTGACCGAACATCGTGCGCTGGTTTACAACAACACTGCCTCGTCCGTTACAAGTAGGGCAGGTGCGCGCAGATGTGCCTTCTTTAGCACCGCTTCCGTTACATTTGGCACAGTTTTCTACAACTGATACCTTGACTTGTTTTGTACAGCCTTTTGCCGCTTCTTCAAACGAAAGAACTATACTGCTTTGAGCGTCGGCACCGCGCCTTGGCGCATTCGGGTTTGAACGGTTTGAACCGCCAAAACCGCCACCGAAAAACGAGCTGAATATATCACCGAGGTCAACATCAAAGCCGCCGTTACCGTAGCCACCGTATCCGCCGCCGGCACCGAAGTTAGGATCAACACCGGCGTGTCCGAATTGGTCATATCGGCTTTTTTTGTCCGGATCAGACAAAATTTCGTAAGCCTCGTTTACTTCTTTGAATTTAGCCTCTGCCTCTTTATCACCCGGGTTTAAGTCAGGGTGATATTTTTTTGCCGCTTGCCTGTAAGCCTTTTTAATTGTATTGTCGTCCGCGTTTTTATCAACGCCTAATACTTCATAATAATCTCTCTTGTCTGCCAATAGACTTACCTCACTAATTAAACCTAATACGCAGAGTGAAACACTCTGCGCTTTTTATAGGTTTGATAAATTATTTTTCTTCTCCGTTGGTTTCAACATCGTTGAAATCAGCATCATATACATTGTCATCGGTAGGCTGTGCATTACCTTGTTGAGCGCCTGCCTGAGCCTGAGCCTCCTGAGCCGCCTTATATACCTTTTCGCTGACTGCATATACCTTTTTCTGTAATTCTTCCTGTGATGCCTTGATTTTTTCTAAATCTTTTGCGGCAATTTGCACTTTAAGATCATCAATTCCTGACTGAAGTCCCGATTTTTCATCTTCGCTTAACTTGTCACCCATATCGGTAATCATCTTTTCGGTTGTATATACCATCTGGTCAGCAGCATTAAGAGTATCAACCTCTTCTTTGCGCTTAGCATCTTCTGCAGCATATTGTTCAGCCTCTTTAACAGCCTTTTCAATATCTTCTTTTGACATATTTGTAGAAGACGTAATTGTAATAGACTGCTCTTTGCCTGTACCTAAATCTTTTGCAGATACATTAACAATACCGTTAGCATCAATGTCAAATGTAACTTCAATCTGAGGAATTCCGCGCGGTGCGGGAGCAATTCCGTCTAAGTGGAACACACCGAGAGTCTTGTTGTCTTTAGCAAATTCTCTCTCACCTTGAAGTACGTGAACTTCAACAGAAGTCTGTCCGTCAGCGGCAGTAGAGAAAATCTGTGATTTTTTAGTAGGAATTGTAGTGTTTCTCTCAATAACCTTTGTGCAAACATTACCCATTGTTTCAATACCGAGTGACAACGGAGTAACATCTAAAAGTAAGAGCCCTTTAACATCGCCCTGAAGTACGCCTGCCTGAATTGATGCACCGATAGCAACACATTCGTCGGGGTTAATGCCCTTGAACGGTTCTTTGCCCATAAAGTTTTTAATAGCCTCTTGAACAGCAGGTATTCTGCTTGAACCGCCGACCATAAGAACTTTGTCAATTTCATTAGCAGAAAGACCTGAATCTGAAAGTGCCTGTTTAACAGGAGTCATTGTTGCATCAACTAAATCAGCAGTAAGTTCGTTGAATTTAGCGCGTGAAAGTGTTGTTTCAAAATGTTTAGGTCCTGTTGCATCAGCAGTAATAAACGGTAAGTTGATTTCTGCCGAAGTCATACCGGAAAGGTCAATTTTTGCTTTCTCAGCGGCCTCTTTAACTCTTTGCATAGCCATTTTGTCGCCTGACAAATCAATTCCGCTTTCTTTTTTGAATTCGGATACAATGTAGTCCATAACTCTGTTATCGAAATCGTCACCGCCAAGACGGTTGTTACCTGCAGTAGCAAGAACTTCCTGTACACCGTCACCCATTTCAATAATGGATACATCGAATGTACCGCCGCCTAAGTCATATACCATAATTTTTTGATCGTTTTCCTTGTCAACACCGTAAGCAAGTGCTGCGGCAGTCGGCTCGTTGATGATTCTCTTGACATCAAGACCTGCAATCTTTCCGGCATCTTTGGTTGCCTGGCGCTGTGCATCGGTAAAGTACGCCGGAACAGTAATAACTGCCTCTGTTACAGGAGCGCCGAGATAACTTTCTGCATCCGCTTTGAGTTTTTGTAAAATTATTGCAGAAATTTCCTGAGGTGTGTAATCTTTTGAATCAATGTTTACTTTATAAGAAGTACCCATTTCTCTTTTGATTGATGATATTGTTCTTGTAGGATTGGTAATTGCCTGTCTTTTAGCAATCTGACCTACCATTCTTTCGCCTGTTTTAGAAAATGCAACGACACTCGGGGTTGTTCTTGAACCCTCTGCATTCGCAATAACTACAGGCTCGCCGCCTTCAATAACAGCGACACATGAGTTTGTTGTACCTAAGTCGATACCAATGATTTTTGACATAATATTTTCCTCCAAATATGTTATAAATAAAATTTAGTTGGCTACTTTGACCATCGCCGGGCGAATAACAATATCGCCGCTTTTGTAGCCGGCTTGCAGTATTTCTACTACTGTATTTTCACCGTAATTTTCATCTTCAATATGCATTACCGCTTCGTGAAAATTAGGGTTAAAAGGCTGATTTAAACATTCAATTTCTTCAAGTCCCAATTGCTTTAAAACATCACATAACTGCTTTGTGATAAGTTCAAGCCCTTTAAAGTAATCGTCGCTTCCTTTTTCTGCAAGCGATGCCCTTGCTATATTATCTGCAACAGGCAACAGCGTTTTTAATACGCTCGCTTTTACAAAGGCAGACAACTCGCTTTTTTCTTTTTCCGTGCGCTTTTTAAAGTTGTCAAGTTCGGCCGCCGTTCTTAACAGCATATCCTTTGTAGAGGCAAGTTCTTCACTTATTAAATCAAGTTCGCTTTTTTCTTCTTCTTTTTCAACCTGTTCGGTCTCTTTTTCAACCTGCTCTGTTTCTTTTTCAACCTGTTCGGTTTCTTTGTCAGTGTTATTTTTACTCATATTCACATTCCTTTCATACATTTGTGTAAGTACCGAGATTGCTTAATTTGTCAGCAAAATATTCAATGCTAGGTACAATAGAGTCATAATCCATTCTTGTCGGTCCGATTATTCCGATATATCCCTGACTTCCTCCCAAGGAGTATTTAGACAGTACTAAACTTGCGTTTTGCAGCGCCTTGTACGGAGTATCGGCACCGAGTATCACACCTGAATTTTTATCCCAGATTTCAAGCAAATTCAATACTTCATCGCGTCGTGTAAGGAGTGAGAAAATTTCTTTTGCGTTAATTACCGAGTAATCGGCACAACTTAGTAAATTTGCCTCACCGAAAAGTTCTAACTTACATTCGCCGGCCTCTGTAATAAGTTCGCTTAACTGTGAAATCAAAGGCGCAACATCTAATGCGTACTGACCGCTGTTTGCTACTACTGTTTGCAAAAATGCCGGCTGTATATCACAAATTAATTCGCCTGCAATCTCGCTGTTTACAAGATGTAAAAATGCATCTAAAATTTCATCCGTTATCAGTGTAGAAAATCTGTAAGTTCTTGAAATAACATTTGAATTTGAAGTGATAAGCATTAAAAGTACAGTGCTTGAATTAATAAGTACCGCTTCAACTTTTTGTACTTTTGTCTGCTTGTCGGTTTCATCCGTGACAAGCGTGGTGCATTTTGTCGCTTGCGATAAAGCGGATGCCGCAAATTTAACAGCTTGCTTTTTGTCAAAATTACTGTCAGGCAACAGCATATTAAGCAGTTGCTTTTGCTTTGCTGACAGTTTTTCGGGCTTCATAATATTATCAAGATAAAACCGAAAACCGTTTGTAGTCGGAATTCTGCCCGCAGAAGTATGTGGGTGATACAGTAAATTAAGTTCTTCAAGCGAACTCATCTCGTTTCTTATAGTCGCAGAAGAAATACCGCCTAATGCTTCACACATTGACTTCGAACCTATCGGCTCACCGCTTTTGATATAATTTTGTACTACTATTTTAAGTACATCCTTTTTCCGTGTGCTGAGTTCCACTTGATTTTCTCACCTTCTTTTTTAGCACTCTATTAGTTTGAGTGCTAACTGCATTATTTAATTTACCACTAATTTACTGTATTGTCAATAGTTTTTTAAAATATTTTTTGACTTTAACTGACTTTTGGCAAAAAATAAAGCGCAGCCTATATAAAATAGAACTGCGTGTCCCAGGAGGGAATACAAGGGTAGTGCCGCATGTAAACCTTGTAATCGCTTCTGATTTTTAAAACTTCAAGCGGAATTGAAAATATGTCCTCGTTTCTGTGATAACAGGCAATATTCATTTTCGGCTTAAAATTTTTGATTGTATTGTAAGCGCCCTTTATTGCTAAAAGTTCAGAGCCTTCCACATCAAATTTAATGTAACTTGCTTTTTGCGTGGCGAGAATACTGTCAACACTTTCAGCGTTAAAGAGTTCGCCCGCACCCGCCGATGAGTTCCTGCCCGATTTCATACTAAAGGGGATAAGCCCTTTTTTATCGCTTATACAAACGTTGTACAGGAAAATATTGTTTAAGTCTTTTGTATTCTGCTCTAATTTTTTAAATGTCTTTCTATCAGGCTCGACAGCGTAAATTTTATTATAACCTGATGTGTGATTTATAAATTCACTTACGGTATCGCCTCTGTAAGCACCTAAATCAACAAAAATTTCTTCATCGCTTAAATTGAGCAGAGAGTAAGCCTCGTCAACTTCGCTCTGACAGGAAAACAGGTAATCGAGTTTTGCCGAAAGTTTGTACATTACCGTATTTTCAAATACCTTTTTTGAGTGTTCATCTGCAAGAATATTATAAACTTGCCTTAATTTGTCCTCGTTTTTTCTTGCAAAGTCTGAATTGAAAAGTCCGCCCCCGTAAACGGGAACATCAGGTGCATACACCTCTTGTGTAGCGCTGATTTTTTTAACATTGTCAATTACCGACTTAATACCGCTTCCGAAACAAACAAGTACAATTATATCTTTACATTCGCTTACCGCCTCGTTGAATGTATGTACCTTGTATGAGTGAAAACTTTGTCCTCTTACAAATTCATCGGAAGCGAAAACACCGTAAATTTCTTTGTTGTAAAGAGCAAGCGCATTAATTATTTTGTCAGCCCCGTCACCCATACCGTATAACCATACAGGCTTATTTGTTGTGCTTATATAATGCCAAAAATCACTTTGCATTCTTACCCTTATAAACCGCCTTTACAATTAAATATGCAAGTATTGCCATTATAGAGCCGATAATCGCACCGGCAATAACATCGGACAAATAATGCACCTGAAAATATATTCTTGAAAAACATACAAGTATTGCAACAAGTAAGGCAATAAACCCGTATTTCTTATTCCATAGCATACAACTTATTGCACCCTCAAACGCACTTGTAGCGTGACCTGACGGAAAAGAGTAGTCGCTGAGTTTATCAATAAGCGGCGTAAAACCTAAAGCATCGTACGGTCGTATCCGTGCAACTGTCGGCTTTAAAAACAGATTTGTCACAACAAGTCCGAATACCAATGCAACAGAGAGGGTAAGCCCGATTTTTCTTGTAGATTTAAAGCATAGCATTATAACAGCAGCCGCTATCCAGATTAAACCGTTGTCATTAATAAATGAAAATACTCCTAAAATATATGAGGCAACGGGAGTATGTAAATTATCAAAAGCGTGAATAACCGCGTTATCAATATTTTGAATAAACTCAAACATATACGGTTTCCTCCTTGGATTATATAAAAAGAAAAAAACAGCCGAAAAATTCGACTGCTTTTTTTGTGTTGGCACTGACTTATCTTCCCGGGCCGTCACCAGCCAAGTATTGTCAGCATAGATGAGCTTAACTACTGTGTTCGGAATGGGAACAGGTGGACCCTCATCACTATAAGCACCAACTCTCAACGCTGTATATAATATCACACCTGTTTGAAAAAAGCAAGTCTTTTTTTAAAAAATTTTTAAGAATTTTTTTATTCTTTGTTTTCTTTCTCAATGCGCTTTTTTATTGATTTTTTAGGATGCTTAAAATTCTTATATTCTCCGCTTAAATAACTGTCAATATATTTGCTCCACTCATCCTCTGAAGTGAAATTCAAATCATCTTCGCTTTTAAGGGAATATATCTTGTTGCAAATCTGATTATATATCTTTTTTAAAAGTGCCTTTTCTCTTATTAATGTAATAATAATATATAAGCAAACCGCAAAAAGACAAATTTGCGGAATAAAATGCATAAAAAACTGTGCTTTCGGAGTCCCGAGTTGTGATGCCGCCGCATTAGTAACAGACAAATTAAACGGGTTTGAGTTTGAACCGGTGTAAATTGAAAAATACTTTGTCACGGTAGATATAAGCATTAAACAGCAACCCGTAAGTTGCGAGGAAAATTTATATACCGTAATTCCTGCGATTAAAAGCACTAAACTTAAAGTAAAGCCCGAAAAAACAATTTCTACAGGACTTGAGTAACTTGTAAGCAGAATTAATGTGCCTATAAACATAGCCAGATAAAAAAGCACATTAATAAAAAATAATATGTATGTCAGCACATTACAGGCAGAATATATGCCGCTTAAACTCGAAAAAAGCAGTTTGTCTTTTCTTTTTTCATAAAATAAAGTTTTTGTATGCTCTTTTAATTTTTTTTCGCTGTCGCTTGAAAATAAAGTTTCTTTCATATTATTTGAATTCCTTATTCAAGAGTAATATTAAACTCAGGATAGTTACCGAGGAGTTTAAAGTAAGGCAAGTCGCTTTCAACTGTGGTCAGTACGCCGAGCGTCTTTTTATCGTGTAAATTGCCTTCAAAATCAATATAAAATATATACTCAAATTGCTTTTGTTTAGTAGGCCTTGACTCAAGTTTTGTCAGGTTCATATTGCAAGAGGCAAAACGCGCAAGCAAATTATAAAGCGTACCCGATTTGTTATCAAGACTTAATACTACGGATATTTTATCTGTTTTCTCCATAATCTGAGGCTTGTTTGAAATGGATACAAAACGCGTAGTGTTGTTTTTTGATGAGGCAATAGATGAGTCCAGGATATCTAACGAGTAAATCTGCGCCGAATATTTAGAGCCTATTGCCGCCTTGTGTATGTCTTTAATCTCGCTTACTTTTTTTACTGCCATAGCAGTATTAGCCATTTGTTCTTTTACATATCCGTTTTGCTTTAAATAATCAGAACATTGTGCAAGCGCTTGCGGATGAGATAAAACAGTAGTAATATCTTCCTTTTTTGCACCCTTAAGACCGATTAAATTGTGACAAATTCTCGCATCTGCACATAATGAAATATAAAAATCTCCGTTAATTAAAAGGTCATATACCTCATGCACAGAACCTGCCCAGGAATTTTCAACAGGCAAAATTCCGTATTCCGCTTCGCCTTTTTTTACCGCATTACACACTTCTTTCCACGTATCGTAAAAAAGCACATCGGCATTTTTGTAAAGAGCAAGCGCTGTCAGATGAGAATAAGCGCCCTCTACACCTTGACAGGCAACTGTTTTTACCTCGTCAGGCGACGGTGCCGCAACAAAATTATCTCTTATATTACCGCCAATCATTGAATATTGAATAGATTTTGACTGCTCCATTATTGATGAGTAGATTTTTTTGAGTTGGTCAGCGTATTCTTCGCTCTCGTTTGCGACTTTGTCAAGTATCGCATTCTCTCTGACTCTGTCAAAAACAGGCATGTTGTTTTCTATTTTATATTCGGCAACCTCTTTTGAAAGGTCCATTCTTTTGTTTATCAGTTCGCAAAGAGATTTATCAATGCTGTCAATTTCTTTTCTGATTTTATCTAAATTCAAATAAGTTCTCCCTCTTTCATTAAATCTGCCAATACTATAATAACAGCACTTTCAAGAGGTGCGACCGCCCTTTGCACAATACAAGGGTCGTGTCGGCCTTTAATCTTTAAAGTAGTGTTTTTGTGAGTCTTTAAATTTACCGTGTCCTGCTCTTTTGAAATTGAAGGAGTCGGCTTTAATGCAACCGTGATTATAAGCGGCATTGAAGTCGAAATACCGCCGAGAATACCACCGTTTAAATTGCCTTTTACCTTGATTTTATCAGACTCATAATAATAAGTGTCGTTTGCTTTAGAGCCACGCATTTTGCAAAAATCAAAACCCGCACCGAAACTTACACCTTTAACTGCAGGGACCGAGAATAAAGCAGCGCTTATTACACTTTCAAGCCCTCTGCACATAGGCTCGCCGATTCCGACAGGCAAGCCTGTTACCGCGATTTCCACACTTCCGCCGACAGAATCACAATCAAGCCTTGCGCTTTCAATTTCCTTGCGCATAAGTTCTTCTTTGCTCTCATCAATTACGCTGAATGATGAAGTGTTAAGCCGCTGCAAAAGTTCTTTTGATACGTTTTCTTTGTTAAATCTTTCATCATAAACTTCGCCGACAGACAGTATATGTCCGCCTACCGTAATGCCCTTTGTATCTAAAATCTGTCTTAATAAAGCACCCGCAAAGGTTATAGGCGCAGTAAGTCTGCCTGAAAAATGTCCGCTGCCTCTTATATCAAAGTTTTCGTATTTAGTAATTGCAACAAAGTCAGCGTGAGAGGGGCGGGGAGTGTCAAGTAAATCAGAATAATCGGTAGAATGTTGGTCGGAATTTTTAATCAGTCCGCAAATAGGCATACCGGTCGTCTTACCCTCGTATATGCCGGATACAATTTCAACCTTATCGCTTTCTTTTCTTTGAGTCGATGCCTTGTCTTTGCCGGGCGCCCTTCTTGACATCTGAACCGCAATTTTTTCTTCGTCAATTATGTAGTTTGAAGGCACACCGTCAAGCACAGCACCGATATACGGACCGTGACTTTCTCCGAATATTTGTACTTTTATATCTTTGCCTAAATTAGAGGACATCGCATTTACCTCCTAATAATCTGAAATGCTCGAAAAATTCAGGGTACGATTTATTAATTGCCTCGCAGTCGGTTATACTTCCGCCGCATTTTGCAAGCGCAATACTAAACGCCATAACAATTCTGTGGTCATTAAACCCGTCTAAATCTGCACCGTGCGCAACACCGCCGAAAACAGTCAGACTGTCTTCGGTCTGCTCGGTTTTTATTCCCATTTTATTAAGATTTTTTGCAACAGCATCAAGCCTGTCGCTTTCTTTAAGCCTGAGCCTTTTTGCGTTGTAAATAACACTTTTTCCCTTAGCAAAAGCAAGTGTGACCGCAAGCGCCGGCACCAAATCGGGTATTTGCGACGCGTCAATATCTATTGCGTTGAGTTCGCCTTTTTTTGCCTTGACGCTCTCGCAAAAACTTATATCGACTCCCATTTCTTTAAATAAGTCAATACACTTTTTGTCACCCTGTAAAGAATTATTTAAAAGCCCCTTGATTTCAATCTGTGAGTTAAGAGCCGCCGCCTCGAGATAAAATGCAGCCTGTGAATAATCACCCTCAACATAAATATCTCTTGCAACAGGTCTGCCTTTTACTTTGTAGCCGAATTCAGTCTTTTCTACATTACAGGAAAAATCATTTAAACTCTGTGCGGTCATATCAACATAACCTTTTGACTCAAGAGAGTCGGTTATTATAATTTCACTTTGCTCGTCAAATACACTCATAGCATACATAAGTCCGGTAATAAACTGTGATGATGTAGCACCGGAAATATGATATTTACCGCTTTTTAATTTGCCCTTAATCGTTAAGGGCAGCCTGTCATTACATTCAATACCGTTTTCTCTTAACAGATTAATTATATCATCAAGCGGTCTTTGCGGCAACCTGCCGCAACCGATAAATGTTGCGTTAACACCGAGCGCC
Organism: Acutalibacteraceae bacterium; assembly: GCA_036310005.1. Classification (GTDB taxonomy): domain Bacteria; phylum Bacillota; class Clostridia; order Oscillospirales; family Acutalibacteraceae; genus JAXJSP01. Next base: position 71,965 of record JAXJSP010000050.1, read on the forward strand.
GCTGCAATAGGAATTAAAAACCTTAGCGTAGAGCCGCTTTCTTTACAGTCAATAACCGCATTTTCATTTGCCTTTTTAATACCGTTTATAAGAATATAATCGCTGTTTATTTTAATATCGGCACCAAGACAAGTCAATGCATTTATCGTTGCTTTAATGTCATCGGATAAACTTATACAGTAAATTTTGCTTTGCCCCGAAGACAGGGCAGCGCTTATAATAGCACGGTGTGACGCACTCTTAGATGACGGGATATTAACTTGTCCGAAAAGTTCGCTTTTTTCTATCCGTGCAATCATTTTTTACTCCTTTATAAATTCATATAACTTGTCACATTGAGTTTCGGTAATTTGACTTTGTCCGATTTTTGATATTGTTATAAGTTTGATTTTATCGTCAGCCCTTTTTTTGTCATTATAACACGCATCGCAGATTTCTTTTAAGTCTATGTCAACACTGACGGGTAAATTGTATTTTTTGCAAATTGCTTCAAGCCTTTGCGCTGTGTCTTTTTCACACATTCCGTTTTTCTCACACGCTTTTACTACATAATTCATTCCGACACTTACCGCACATCCGTGAGACAACCCGCAAAAATTCTGTAATTTTTCAATAGCGTGTCCTAATGTGTGACCGAAATTAAGCAGCGCCCGTTCTCCGTTTTCCTTGAAATCGTTTTCTACTACCTGCTTTTTAATGCTCACACAAGAATAAATCATATCGTCAATAAATGAAAAATCAGTTGCCTTTTCAATCATACAGAACAGTTCTTCCGATTTAATGCAACTGCATTTTATAGCCTCTGCCATTCCGTCAGATAAAAACTCATTTGGTAATGAGTTTAAGGTATCAGGGTCAATTAAGACTAATTTTGGGTTATAAAAAGCACCGACAAGATTTTTACCGCTTCTTAAATCACAACCTGTCTTGCCGCCGACCGATGAGTCAATCTGCGCAAGCAGGGAAGTGGGTATTCCTACAAAATCAATTCCGCGCAGATACATGCTTGCGGCAAACCCCGCCATATCTCCTGTTACTCCGCCGCCAAGAGCAATAACGGTATCATAACGCGTTAGTGCGCTTCTGGACAAAAACTCAACCATCTGAATTACCGTGTTGATTACTTTGCTTTTTTCTCCCGCTTCAAAGGAAAAAGAACAAACATCAAAGCCCTCTTGCTTTAAACTGTCAATAACGGTTTTCCCGTAAAGAGCAATTACATTACTGTCTGAAATTACCGCGCATTTTGTGCCTCGTGCAACTTGCTTTATGTATTTAGCGCAGTCAGATACAGCGCCTCTTTGAATGATTATATCATAACTGTTTGATACATTTAATTTCATTATAAATTCTCCTTGATTTGACAACTCTTTTTCATAAGCGAGCGCAAAGTCTGCTCGTCAGATGTGTCAATGGCATCCTTGAATAAATTAAGATTTTTAATTAAAATATCAATCTCATCGCTTAACGCTTGCTTGTTTTCCAAAAACAGTTCAGCCCACATGGTTTCATTGATATTAGCAACCCTTGTAACATCCAAAAAAGAACCGGCAGAAAAACCTTTGTGCTTTTGAGCAAGCGGGTCAAAGATATAACTGCAAGCGAGTACATGCGCTAACTGTGAAGTGTATGCTATCATATAATCGTGCGTTGCAATATCTGTTTTTGTAATGCTTTTAAAGCCGATTTGCAAAATAATCTGCTCTAATTTTTTGACTTTTTCGCTGTCTGCATTCTCGGGTGTCATAATAAATGAAGCATTATCATAAAGATTATCAACCGAGTTTGCAAAACCGTATACCTCTCGCCCTGCCATCGGGTGACCGCCTATAAAAGTAAATCGCTCGCCTTTTAACACTTTTTCGTCTAACATATCGTAAAGCGCTTTTTTAATACCGCAGCAGTCACAGATAATACTGCCGCTTTTAAAATTAGATAAGTTCGTGTTAATAAATTCGGCAGCGGCTTTCGGGTAAAGCGCAACAAATACTATATCGGCCTGATTAAATTCGTTTGCATTAACCGCCCTGTCAATCGCTTTTACGCTTTTTGACTCGCAAATAACAACACTGTCTATATCATAACCTAATACAGTATAAGGTGTGTTTTTCTTAATTGCCTTTGCAAGACTTCCGCCTATAAGACCGAGCCCGGCTATAAGTATGTTCATTTTTAACCTCGTTTGTCAATTATTAATTCGCAGATTTTTTCTACGCTGTTATCTGCATTAACTGTAAAATTGCTTGCCTTTTGATATAAAGGACGCCTTTTAGTGTATAAACTTTGCGCGTTTTCGTTCATCAAAGGCCTGCTTTTGTCGTTTTTTATTCTGCTTTCAATTACGCTGAAAGGACAGTCAAGAAATACGGTAAAATCATCTTTGAACTCTAAACAGTTTCTCTCAAAAGTTAAAGCACCGCCACCTGTCGAAATAATTGCGTTTTCAATATGCGCTACTTCTTTGCAGGCCGAATGCTCATAATCTCTGAAAGTATCTTCACCGTATTTTGCAAATATGTCTTTGATTTTTAAACCGGTTTTTTTTTCAATGTATAAATCTAAATCAATAAATTTATTACCCGTAATTTGTGCAAGCCTTTTTCCGACGGTAGTTTTACCGCATCCCATAAACCCGCACAAAACAATGTTGTTCATTCTTTTTCTCCGAAAATCTCGCCGAGAGCCATGTTTGCATCGGCAATTAAATTATTTATGTCGTCTAAATCGAATTTTGCATCATACCAGATTTCGTGTGCCTTTACCGCTTGCCAGACAAGCATACTCATACCGCCTATTGCAGTAATTCCCGATTTTTCGGCAATCTGTAAAAGCTTTGTTTTACAAGGGTTATAAACTGCATCAAAAAGAACTTTGCATCCTGCAAGTTGATTTTCACTCAAAATCGCATTATCGCATTTAGGGTACATGCCCACTGGAGTTGCATTGATTATTATATCAAAACCTCCGTTGATTTGCGAGTATTCTATACTTGTAAAGTCAAGTTCGCTTTTTAAGTATTCGGACTCGTTGTTTATAGCGGCAATATATACATCGCAACCGCAACCGATACTCTCTTTTGCAAAGGTGCGTGCAACACCGCCCGAGCCGCAGATAAGCACTTTACCTTCCAATTTAACATTGTTGCTTTCAAGCGATTTTATAAAACCGTATGCATCGGTGTTGTAACCGTATGTAATACCGTCTTTTGTGTCTACACAGTTTACAGCACCGTATTTTAAAGCAGACGAGTCTAATTTATCAATAAACTGAATAATACTTTGTTTATGTGGAATAGTTACATTAAAACCTTTTAAAGTTTTTAGCGACGAAAAACTGTCTTTTAAAGCATCAGGCGAAATATCAAGTTTTGAATAATTCACCGTTTTATTCTGAAGTTTAAAAAGCCGCGTATGGATATACGGTGACATAGTATGACCTATAGGGTGACCTATTACAGCGTATTCGATATTTTCCTGCACAATAATCATCTCACTTATTTTTTAAAAAAACTATTGACAAAAACAAAATATAAACATATTATTTGTTTAGGTCATAAAAGAATAATACCACACTTTGTACGTGTTTGTCTATAAGGTAAGCACTAATTTTTATATATTCGGAGGCTGATTTTATGGTATTTGAAAAATTAAAAGTTATTCTTAGTAATCAATTTGATGTTGAAGAAGATTCAATTACAATGGACTCAAGCATTGTTGATGATTTTAATGCAGACTCATTAGATTTTATCGATTTGATTATGAGCATTGAAGATGAGTTTGAAATTGAAGTACCTGATGATGATATCGAGGGTATCAAAACAGTCGGAGATATCGTAAAATATATCGAAAACAATCAGTAATAAAGTAAATTTTATTTGGTTTACTAAACCGTTTTGAGCAACACTCAAGGCGGTTTTTACCATAATTTAAGCATACAGGAGTTAGAATAAATGGCTGAAAAGAAAAAAGTTGAAGCAATAACTTCAATGGACGAAGATTTTGCACAGTGGTACACTGATATTGTAAAAAAAGCAGAACTTATAGAGTATACATCGGTAAAAGGATGTATGGTCATAAGACCTTACGGTTATGCAATCTGGGAAAACATTCAACGCATTTTAGATAAAATGTTTAAAGACTTAGGACACGAGAATGTTTGTATGCCGATGTTTATTCCGGAAAGTCTTTTACAAAAAGAAAAAGACCATGTCGAAGGCTTTGCGCCCGAATGTGCGTGGGTAACAATCGGCGGCAGCGAAGAACTTGAAGAAAGATTATGTGTAAGACCTACAAGCGAAACTCTTTTCTGCGAGCATTTTAAAAATGTCGTGCAGTCTTACAGAGATTTGCCTAAACTTTATAATCAGTGGGTATCAGTCGTAAGATGGGAAAAGACAACCCGCCCGTTCCTGCGCTCAAGAGAGTTTTTATGGCAAGAGGGACATACTCTCCACGCTACCGCACAGGAAGCCATTGAAGAAACCGAAAGAATGCTTGAGTGCTATGCCGAGTTTTGTGAAAAATACCTTGCTATGCCTGTTGTCAAGGGAAGAAAAACCGATTCGGATAAATTTGCCGGCGCAGAAGCAACCTACTGCATTGAGGCTCTAATGCACGACGGAAAGGCACTTCAGGCAGGCACATCGCACTATTTCGGCGACGGTTTTGCAAAGGCTTTCGATATTACATATACCGACAAGCAAAACAATAAAGTCTATCCGCATCAGACCTCCTGGGGTATGACAACCCGACTTATCGGCGCTATTATTATGACACACGGAGATAATAACGGACTTGTTTTACCTCCCGATGTAGCACCTGTCCAGGCAGTAATCATTCCTGTTGCCATGCATAAAGAGGGAGTCCTCGAAAAAGCAAACGAACTCAAACAAAGACTTGCAAAAGACTTCAGGGTAAAACTTGATGACTCCGATAATATGCCCGGCTGGAAATTTGCCGAGTATGAAATGAAAGGTGTCCCTGTCAGAGTAGAAATAGGACCGAGAGATATTGAAAATAACCAATGCGTTTTAGTAACAAGACATAACGGAGAAAAAACCGTTGTAAGCCTTGACGAGATAGAACAAAAGGTTAAAGAAAAACTCGAAGAGGTAAGAGTCGGACTTTATGAAAAAGCGCTCAAAAACCGCGAGGAAAAAACATTTACCTGCACAAGCATCGACGAAATAAAATCTGCGTTGGAACAAAACGGAGACGGATTTGTAAAAGCGATGTGGTGCGGAGCCGAGGAGTGCGAAGATAAAGTCAAAGAACTTACTTCAGTCGGCTCACGCTGTATTCCGTTTGAACAGCAAAACATATCCGATAAATGCGTTTGCTGCGGCAAACCTGCAAAGAAAATGCTCTATTGGGGCAAAGCATATTAATATTAATAAAAAACATCAGCACCTGTATTGTGTCTTGAATAACACACAATACAGGTGCTGTTTTTATTCTTTGTAGTTTATTGCAAATTCTGTGTCTTTTTTAATTTGCGCTTTTACTTGCTCTTCGCTGTTAAACTTAATTTCATCCCTTATAAAATGCAAGAGTTCAACTTTTATGTTTTTGTCGTATAAATTACCGCTGTAACCTATTATATAAGTCTCGCTCATGGCATTTTCAAGTTCGAAAGTAGGCCTTATTCCGATGTTTGTAACGCTTTTATATTCTTTGCCTTCAATATAAGTTTTTGATACATATACCCCGAATCTCGGAATACAAAAATCATTATCAAAAGGCTGATTAATAGTAGGGAAGTTCCAGGTTCTGCCACGCTTGTCACCGCTTACCACCTTAAAATCAAAGCAGTAGTTGTGACCGAGCATTTCATTGGCTTTGCTGATTTCGCCGCGCGCTAATAAATCTCTTATGTTTGTGGAACTTGCGCTTTTAACATTGTCCGTTACACAACATTTTAAACCGTTTTTATCCGCATATTCAATAACGGTGTTTTTGTCACCGCTTGCGTTTTTGCCGAATTTGAAATTATAACCGCAGCAAAAACATATAGCGTTGAGTTTATCTCTTAAAAAATCAAGATACTCAGTAGGTGACAGATTTTTTATATCGCCAAAATTCAAATATAATACACTCTCAACACCCAAAGACTTAAATTCATTTTGACAAAGCGTGCGAGATAATATTCTCTTTGAATTATGCGGACTGCTTAATGTCGTGACAACAACAGTAGGTAAATTAAATTCTTTTGCGCTCTTAATAACCTTGCTGTGTCCTATATGCACTCCGTCAAATGTTCCGAGTGCAACTGCACATCCGCCGTCAAAAAATAGGGGAGCATATAAAATTTGCATCAGTTGTTTTCCTCTTTAATTATGCATTTAATGTTAAGCAGTCCCTTTGCTGAATCTACCTGACCTAATGCAATAAATTCATCGTTATACTTAATTTTATACAGTTTTTCGTCTGTATCATCCGCACCGCAGCGATTTAAAAAAATTGCGCCGCCGTTTAATATCCTCTTTGCCTGGTTTTGAGTTACATTTACGGTGTCTAAATGCTCAACTGCCTTTTCAGGGCTTAAAATATACTTTTCGGGGTTTTTTCTTAACTGCTCCAAACTTACGCATTGTTCTATTGAAAAATTACTGCTTTTTGTCCTGCGAAGTTTAGATACTGTCGCCCCGCAACCGAGAAAATTACCTATATCGTCTGCAAGCGAGCGGATATAAGTGCCTTTTGAACAGTTGACAGACAGCAAAAGAGTGTCATCTTCAAAACTTACAATTTCATTAGAAAAAATTTCGACTTCTCTTTTCGGCCTGTCAATCGTTTTGCCCTGTCTTGCAAGTTGATACAAACGCACTCCGTCTTGATGTATCGCAGAAAACATAGGAGGCTGCTGTAATATTTTGCCCCTGAAATTTACAAGAGCCTGTTCAATTTCCTCTCTTGTAAAATCAGCGTCACATCTGTTTAGTACATTACCTGTAATATCAAGAGTGTCTGTTGTAATACCGAGTTTGATTTCCGCAAGATATGACTTGTCGCTTTCAAGAATGTAAGAACTAAGCCTTGTCGCTCTGCCGAGTAAAACAGGTAAAACCCCTGTTGCAAAGGGGTCTAATGTACCTGTATGTCCGATGCGTTTTTGATTAAAAATTTTTCGTACAGCGGCAACTGCACCAAATGATGTAATACCTTCGGGCTTATCTAATAAAACAAGTCCTTGCATATTATTTCTCCAGTTCTTTTTTACAAACTTCTAAAAGCCTTAACTTTACTTCATCTAAACTTCCGTGCATCTCACATCCGGCAGCCGCACTGTGTCCGCCGCCTCCGAAATTTGAACATATAGCGGATGCGTCAATAGGCTCGAATGTCCTTACGGAAACCTTATAAAGATTTTCGCCTTTGTGCTTTAATGTAATACCGATAAGCACATCTTCAACCGTACGGGGCATAGCGGTTATGCCCTCTAAATCGGATAGTGTCGCTTTTTCTTGCATTTTATCGGTTATTAAAATAAGCGCAACCTTGTCGTGACAGTGAAACTCCATATTTTCAAGAGCCTGTTTTTCAACCTCAATTCTCGCCTTTGATTTTGTCTCAAACAAAATACGGTTGATATAAGCGGTATCCGCACCGAGGTCTAATAAATCTGCCGCAATTCTGAAAGTGCGTGCAGTGGTGTTTGAATATTTAAAACAGCCCGTATCGGTAGAAATTCCCGTGTATAAGCAATTTGCAATATTACCGTCAATTTCTGCATTCAAACCTTTGATTATATCATATATGTTTTCGCAGTTAGCACCGCTCTCGCCGACTACATAATTTACTTTTGCAAACATCTTGTTTGAAATATGATGGTCGATATTAATATCAATGCGGTCTTCATATTCCTCTTTTAATTTTCCGAGCAGTTTTGTGTCTGCAACATCAACGCTTATAACGCATTTTTCTTCAAAATCTTGCGTCTTTATATCATTAAACATATATAAGTATTTACTGTCGATTGTATCGGCACATCGGCACTTAACCCTCTTGCCCATTTTCTGTAAAGCAAGGCAAAGAGCAGTTGCACTGCCGATTGTATCTCCGTCAGGGGATGCGTGCATTAAAATCAGGTAATCATTACCTGATTTTAACTGCTCACAAACTCTAGATAAACTAATCATTTTCATTATCTCCGTCAGATGAAAAATCATCTATCATTTTAGATATTGATGCGCTGTGCTCAATTGAATTATCAGCAATAAAGCGCAGTTCGGGAGTCTTGCGCAGTTTGAGTTTAGAACTTAATTCGCGTCTTATATAACCCGATGCATTTGTAAGTCCTTTTACCGCTTTTTTTGCCTGCTCTAATCCCTCAAGTGAGCCTACATATACCTTTGCATAACTTAAATCGTTTGTAACTTCAACTCTGACAATGCTTAAAAGCCCGCTTATGCGAGGGTCCTTTAAGGTCGGAATGATGTTTGAAAGCTGAAAGGTAATGTCGCTTTGAATTCTTTCAATTTTATGTCCGGACATAGCTTAGTCCTCTCTGTATTCTTCGGTAATGAAACCTTCTAAAATGTCGCCTTCTTTGATATCGTTGAACTTTGCAAGTCCGATACCGCATTCATAACCGCTGTTGACTTCCTTAACGTCGTCTTTGAATCGGCGTAATGAGTCAATCTCGTCTTCCGCAATAACAATACCGTCACGGACAACCCTGATTTTGCAGTTGCGTGTGATTGAACCGCTTGTGACATAACTTCCGGCAACCGTGCCGACAGAAGAAATCTTGTATACCTGTCTGACTTCCGCACTGCCTTTTTCAACATCTCTGTATTTAGGCGCAAGCATACCTTTCATAGCGGACTCAATTTCTTCAATAGCGTGGTAAATAACCCTGTAAAGACGAATTTCAACACCGTCACGCTCTGCGTTGACCTTAGCACCCGATTCGGGACGGACATTAAAGCCTACGATAATAGCATTAGATGTGTTTGCAAGCATAACATCGCTTTCGTTTACAGCACCTACCGCACCGTGAATTACTCTGACTTTAACTTCATCGTTTGATAATTTTTCAAGCGACTGCTTAACTGCCTCAACCGAGCCTTGTACATCGGCTTTGACAATAATGTTAAGTTCTTTGATGTCACCCTCTTGCATGTGCGAGAAAAGATTATCAAGAGTGACCTTTTGGTTAGCGCCCCAGACATCTTCTTTAGCCTTTTGAATTCTTTGCTCAACAAGTTCTCTTGCAAGCCTTTCATCACTTACAGCATCAAAGGTGTCGCCCGCACTCGGTACAGCATCAAGACCTGTAATTTCAACAGGTACGCAAGGACCTGCCTCGCTTAATTTCATACCGTTTTCGTTAAGCATCGCTCTTACTCTGCCTACCGATGTTCCCGCAACAATAATATCGCCTGTGTGTAATGTACCCTTTTGTACAAGCAAGGTAGCAACAGGGCCTCTGCCTTTGTCAAGACGCGCCTCGATAACAAGACCGCCGGCACGACGATTAGGATTAGCCTTGAGTTCCATTACATCTGCAACAAGAAGTACATTTTCAAGCAATTCATCAATACCTGTCTTGTTTTTAGCAGATACAGGTACTGTAATAATATCTCCGCCCCAAGCCTCGGGTACAAGTTCATATTCGGTAAGTTGCTGCATAATTCTGTCGGGGTTTGCACCGGGTTTATCCATTTTGTTAATAGCAACAATTATTTGTACCTTTGCCATTTTAGCGTGGTTAATAGCCTCAACAGTCTGCGGCATGATACCGTCGTCAGCCGCAACTACAAGGATAGCAATATCGGTTGATTTTGCACCTCTTTCACGCATAGCGGTAAACGCCTCGTGACCGGGTGTGTCAAGGAAGGTGATGTTTCTTCCGTTTACATTAACTCTGTAAGCACCTATTGCCTGTGTGATACCGCCGGCTTCCGTATCAACAACATTTTTGTTTCTTATAGCATCCAAAAGTGATGTCTTACCGTGGTCAACATGTCCCATTACACATACAACAGGATCACGCGGCAAAAGGTTCTCTGAAGTGTCCTCTGTATCGTCTATAATGCGTTCTTCAATGGTAACAACAACTTCTCTTTTAACTTTTGCTCCCATTTCAGTCGCTACAATTTCAGCAGTATCATAATCAATTTCTTGAGTTTGTGCCGCCATTACGCCCAACTTCATAAGTTCTTTAATAACTTCGGCAGCAGTTTTCTTCATTTTTGCAGCCAAATCTGCAACAGTAATACTCTCACCGACAGTAACCTCGATAGGAGTCTTTTTAATTCTCTCAAGTTGAATTTTGCGTAACTTATCTGCCTCTGTTTCCTGTTTTGACTTTTTAGAGCCGAAACGCTGCTGATTATTACGCTTTTGAATTCTTTGCTTTCCGCCTTTTACATCCGCATAACCCTTGTCAGCGGCGATGTTGAAGTATTTGTCATTATAACGGTCAACTTCCACATTACTTGTTCGGGTGTCAACATGACGCATCTCGGCAGGCCCTCTGTTCGGAGCCTCGCCTGCAACCTTCGGCTTTCTTGGCGGAATAGGTGTAGATACTTTATGTTCAACTTTCTTTTCTTCCGCTTTTTCTTCTTTTTTAGTTTCGGGTTCAGCCTTTTTATCAGGTTCTTGCTTGTTAACCTTCTGTTTAGCAGCAGGCTTTTCCTGAACTTTTTTAGGCTCTGCCTTTTGTTCTGTCTTAACAGGCGGCTTTTCTTCTTTTTTATCCTGCGGTAATGCTTCGCCTTTAGCGGCAGCCGCAAGTTTAGCAAGTTCCAAAGCAATTCTTGCCTGCTCGTCATCCCTTGCTTTTTTAGCAGCAGCCTTTTTGTTTTTCTTTTCTAATCTTGCTTGCTCGCCCGTTTCAAAATAATTGTCAAAAGATTTAACCTCATTTTGCTTAGTGAGCACTTCAAATACAATATTAAGTTGATGTTCATCAAGTGAAGTTTGGCTTTTTTTTGCATCGCCGGAGTTCTCGCTTAAAATAGATAAAATTTCTTTACTTGAAATATTAAAATCTTTAGCAAGTTCATGAACTTTATATTTAACTGTCATAGCATTCTCTCCTTTATTTATTGGCAATAGAACTTATTTTTTCTGCAAAGCCCTTATCGGTTACAGCAAAAATTCCCGCTTTAAAACCGGTCGCTTTTGCAAGGTCCTCAAGAGTGTAATCGGTAATTATCAAAGGGCAGTTGTGTTTATTGCAAAAATATTCCGCCTCTTTTTTTGTTTTGTCGGACAGGGTAGAGGATAAAATAATAAGCATAGCCTTATTGCGTTTAAGCGAGCCTATCGCTTTGTTAAATCCACACTCCAACTTTCCGGCGCGTCTTGATAATCCTAAAATATTAAGCAACAATTACTTAAATTTCCTCCCTTAACCTCTGATAAATCTCATCGGGAATTTGAATGTCAAGACATCTTTCAATACGCTTTGTTTTAATAGCATTTAAAAGACAGTCTTCATTTTTGCAAATATATGCACCTCTTCCGTTTTGCTTGCCGACAAAATCTATGAAAAGGTTATTTTCTTTGTCTTTTACAACTCTTACGAGTTCGCCTTTAGGTTTCATTTGACTGCAACCGCAACACATACGCATCGGAATTTTTTTGTTTTGCATACTTTTTCCCTTCAAATTAAATTATTCTCCGTAAAATCCGCTTTCGGGACGAATGTCAATTTTCCAGCCGGTAAGTCTTGCGGCAAGACGGACATTTTGTCCTTTGTTTCCGATAGCAAGAGATAACTGTGAATCAGGTACGGTCGCTTTGCAAGACTTTGCGCCTTCCGAGTCAACTTCTACCGATAAAACTTTTGCCGGAGACAATGCCTCTTTGATAAATTCAACAGGATCGTCCGAATATTTAACAATGTCAATCTTTTCTTCGCCGAGTTCTTCCAAAATCTTGTTGACTCTTGTGCCTTTGGGACCGATACATGAACCTATGGCATCAACATTTTCATCTTTTGAATATACAGCAATTTTTGTTCTCGAGCCGGCTTCTCTTGTGATTGACTTAATTTCAATTATTCCGTCGTAGATTTCAGGAACTTCCTGCTCAAACATTCTGCGGACAAGACCTGAATGCGTGCGCGATAAAATCGCCTTGGGACCTTTGTCCGTTTCCTTAACATCAACAATGAAAACTTTGATTATGTCGCCCTCTTTAAAGGTCTCTTTTTCAAGCATTTCGCTTTTTGGTAATGTAGCCTCGCTCTTTGCAATTTCAATTGTAGCGTTGCCGCTGACAGGGTCAATGCGTAAAACTTTTGCAGATACGAGTTCCTGGTTCTTGTTTTGAAACTCAACTCTTGTTCTGTCACGTTCTGCATCTCTGATACCCTGGCGGATAACATGTTTAGCAGTCTGTGCGGCAATACGACCGAATTGCATTGTATCAAGTTGAATTTTTACCGTGTCACCGACTTTTGCGTCTTTTAAATAAGCCTGCGCATCGCTTACGGTAATGTCGGTAAATTCGTTTTCAATTTCATCCACAACATTTTTTTCAATATATACTTCGAAAATTTGTTTATCGCAGTCAATATTGCAGTGAATTATGTCCTCTCCGCCATAGTCTTTTCTGACTGTGATTATTATTGCATTTTCAATTTTTTCTGCAATAAATTCAGCGGGGATACCTTTTTCCTTTTCCATCATTTCAAGCGCTGCAAAAAATTCATTGTTTTTCATTTTTTATTAGTCATCCTTTCGGTTTAATATATGAATTAAAATAAATCTGCGTCATCATTTAATTTAACAACGCTTATTTGTTTTTTTTCAAAAGTTAATTCTTCATCTTCGGTTTTAATCACCAGGTTGTCACCGTAACTTACAAGTTTTCCCGTAAACTCTTTTTGTCCGTTTATTGCCTGATACAAACCGACTTTGATTTCTTCACCCAGCATTTTTTCAAAATGCTCGGGACGGGTTAACTGTCTGCCGAGTCCCGGGGAAGACACCTCTAAATAGTAGGAAGTATCAATAGGGTCATACTCGTCAAGTAAAGGGTCTATCGCGTGCGAAAAGTCTTTGCAATCGTCAATTGATATCCCTTCCGGCTTGTCAATGGCAATTCTCAGATAATACTCACTGCCTTCTTTTACAAATTGTATATCCCAGATTTCAAGATTAAGTTGCTGCGCAATAGGGAGCGCGATTTGTAAAACCTTTTTCTCTAGTTCTTTGATTTTAGCCATAAAGTTCTCCTTAACAAATTGAAAAGAGCAGGTCAAAACCTACTCTTTTGCTTAAAACATCTTTTACTAAAAGTATAATAACATACATTATACAATAATGCAAGTACTTTTTTATTCTTCCATTTGTTTTGCCAGAAAACTTGCCGCAACCTGTAATAGGGTAATGTCGCTTTGGTCAGGTGTGAAGTTAGTGTCGTTGTCAATAAATATAACAGCACCGCAAATATCACCCGCACATAATATAGGCGCGATGCAACTTGCTGTAATATCACATCCCTCAAGCGGTTCGACTTTTGTGCGGTCGCCTTTTTTGTAAGCATAAATTTTACGCTTTTCGCAAATATCTTCAAGTTGACTGCTTACCCTGCGCTCAAGCACTTCTTTTTTGCTGATTCCGGCCGCAGAAATGCAGTGGTCACGGTCGGTAACAATAACCGGAACAGAAGTGTTTTTTGCTAAAATATCGGCAAACTGTGTCGCAAAAGCCGAGATTTCGCCGATAGGCGAATACTTTTTAAAAATGACCTCTCCGTTACTGTCAGTGTAAATCTCAAGCGGGTCGCCCTCACATATAACATTGACACCGAAAGCCTTGTCCCTTTGGTTGCGTACCTTTTGGACTATTTGGGCTGATAAGTTGCTCTCGATGTCCCAATTAAAATTTACGACTTTACCTCTGTAACCGGATTCTTCAAGTTCTTCTTCGGTAAGCGTACCTGTTTCGAGTAACATCTGAATATCGGCTTTAAGTTTAATTTCTATCTTGTTCGTGCCTTCTTCTTTGTTTTCAAACACGATGATTTTATCAATAATTAAACTTAAATCGCCTTTATCAAGCTTGTCCTTTTCAAGAAAATCACGGAAAATATCTAATGCCGTTTTTGCAATTCGGTTAACCTCAATCCGTGTGTTGCGGTGTTCTACCGTCATTTCAAGTTGCTTTTCAAGACCGTCAATTTTCTGCAAAAGCTCGGTTTCGATTTCCTCATAGGTTTCCTCTATGATTTCCCGATTATCGCCATCCGCTTTCATAAGTTCACGGATTTTCTGCTTCTGAGTAGCCTTATAACTCTCCCTTGCCTTTGCCAATTCCACCTCTAATTTTGCGATGGTCGAAGCAGAACTTTTCATCATCTGCGGTTCGTCCTTGATTGCTTTTTCGAGTTCGGCAATCATTTTTTCGGAGTTCTTCATCACCCGCTCTACATAGTTTTTCAGCAAATCGTCAAGCGTATCAAGGCGGATGTGGTGGGAAGTACACCCTTTTAATCCTCGTTTGTGGTATGTACCACAAGTGTATGCAGCCGCTAAATCGGGACGGCTCATCGAGAACATAGGGCTGCCGCAATCACCGCAGAAAAGAAAACCCGAATACTCGTTTTCATATTTCTTGACACCTCTGTAATGTGATATTGACCTTTGTTTCAACTGTTGTTGTGCCTTCATAAAGGTTTTCACATCGACAATCGCAGGGTGGTGGTTTTCAAACACTTTATTTTCTTCCACATCCAATTTTTTGTCTGCACCGTTGATATTTTTGCGGGCATATTTACGCTGACGGAGTGTGCCGATATAAAAATCGTTCTGCAAAATACCGCTGACAGTAGGTATTGCCCACACGGAACTTGCCTTAATTTTTATTTCTTCCTTGCTTTTATTTTTAGCGGCTTCAGCTTCTTTTCTTTCCTTTTCCACCATACGAGGTGTAGGAATATTTTTTTCGGTAAGGTAGTTCGCAATCTTCTTGTAACCCCACCCTTTAATGTATAGGTCAAAGATTTCACGGACAACCTCCGCCGCCGCTTCATCCACTTCAAAAATCATTTCTTTGGTGTTTACAAAGTAATATCCGTAAGGTACGGCACAAATCCAATTACCTTCATTTTGGCGGCTCTCAACAACCCTTTTTACCTTTTTGGAAGCGTCGGTAACCGGCATTTCATTTAGCAGAAAGCGTACTTGAATGTTGTTCCAATCGTCATAGGTCGGGTAGTCGATACCGTCGCCTATGGAGATAATACGAACCCCTGCGTCTCGTAAATCTTCGAGTTCAACAAGACCTCTGCTGTTACGGCGGGAGAAACGAGAGAAGTCCTTTATCATCAGAATATCGTAGTGTCCGTTCATTAAAAGGGGACGCATACGCTGATAATTTTCTCGTTGTTCAAATGTATAACCGCTTCGGTCACGATCCTCGTAAAAATCTACCTCTGCATCGGGAAATGTTTGTTTAATGTAAGCCTTTATAATTCTTCTTTGGTTTTCTATAGATGTATTATCTCTGTCTTTTTCGGTATCAACAGAGATACGCATATATGCGGCAATCTTCTTTGACATAATACCTCACTTTCAATGTTGTATTTTTATATATTCTCTTTACGAATAACATTGTAACATATCGTTTTACAAATCGCAACAGTTTTCGAGGAAATAACTGATTTTGGAAGTCTTTTTGATGTAAGCCGGCAGATGTTAATCTGCCGAAGACAGAAGAATTATCTTTCTCTGTCTTGTGATTTTTTCTTCTTCACATTTTGTTCTGCAATAACTTTTTTGTTGTGAATAAGTAGTTCTTTTGTGAGTTCTACGATATCGCCCGTGCCGGAATGATATTCGCACACTCGGTAGCCTTTTTTATTCCATTCCTTTTGTTCGGGTATTAAGGACTCCAGCAACGCTTTGTCCTCTAAATCTTCTCGTGTAAACCAATAACACGCAAATTTTTTGTCCTCATAGACTTCCAAAACCATTCAGCATTACCTCCGTTCATTCCATATTTTTCCTCGATTTTGTTGCATCTATACAGTTTGTTTTTTTACCGGCTGAAAAAGAAACGGGATTCGTCAGAACACGGTACCGTTTTAAATTACCGCTGTCCTTATATAATCTTTAATATAAGTAGTAGATAATATATTCTTCTTCAGATGGTAAAAGTGTTATTAACCTAAGTATTATTTCTTGCTATAAAGTCGCAGTCTTTAATGCGAAAAAAACGCACCCTATAGCTCGGTTATAAACTTGTGAACATAGATACGGGCGGGTCTGCCTTTGCCTTGTTGTAGGCGGCTGATGAGTCCGTAAAGTTCTAATTCTTTCAGCATTTTTGTGGCTTTATCGTGTCCGCAGTTAAAGGTTTCGCATATTTCCTTTAAGGTGCAGTACACGAACACATCTCCGTAGCGGTCTGTAAATCTGTCCCTGTTTTTGACGGATAAACACATTCGGTCAAACAGTATGCCATAGAGCAGGACCGCATCAGCCGATAGCTTTTTGTATGCCGTATGCGATATAAGCACTTTCGGAACTCGTAAAAAAGCAAATTTTTCTGCTTCTTTTTCTTTGTAATTTTTATTCAAACGCTCTCACTCCTTTCGTGGGAAGATACACCGATTTTTTGTATTAAAATGGTGCGTATTTTGCGGTTTTTCTCCTCTGTGAACGACTTTTCTATGGTGGGTGGTATGTTTCTCGTAATTCCCCGATACCTCGTTTTTTGTTGTGTTTAGGTGCATTTTTACGCGCATAATTTACTGCCCTTTTGCTCTCGTAACAGCGGCACTCGATGAGCTTCGCCCGAAAACTCTGCTTACAGTCACGGGTGCAACTGCGGCAGATTTCGTTGTAGGTGCGGCGGTTCGTTTTCGGATGAATGAAGAACGCCCACTCCTGTTTAGATTTCTTTGATAATCTTGGCATAATAAAAACTCCTTTCACTTATTTGCACAAAGGTGTGCAAAACCGACACCCGTTTTGCTGCTTTTCCAGAAAAATTCACTAAAAAATTTTTATCCCTTCACTCATTTGGACAAAGGGGTATGAAATGGACACCCATTTTTCTGCTTTTCTCAAAAATTCTCTGAAAATTTTCCCCTTCACTTATTTGGACAAGCAACACCAAAATGCACACCCTTTTTGAACGGTTTTGCAAAAATTTCTTTGAAAAAATTTACCCCTTCACTCATTTGCACAAGCAGTGCCGAAATGCACACCCTTTTTGACCACTTTTGCAAAAAATACTTTAAAAAATTTAACCCCTCACTTGTTTGAACTGGGAGAAGAAAAAGTCAGGGTATTTTCTTCAAAAATTTTTAATTCTCTCACTAATTCGCACCGAGAACAAGCAAGCGTTCACCTTGTTTTTGTAAAATATCCCTCTACTTGTTTGAAATGGCAGAGCAAAATTGGGGGGTGTTTTTTGAAAAAAATATATAAAATAAAAAATCTCCCCTTGATTCATCGAACCGAGAGGAGAAGGTGATTGAAAAAATATTAAATTGTAAGGTGTCGTGCGGAAACAAAATTATCGCAAATCAATTTTCCAAATTTGAAAATTTATTGATTTTGGGAAATAAAACGGCAAGTGAATTTTGATTCTGCACAGAATTAGCGAGCAGTGTATTTGGATAACCACAGTTTCCAAATACCTCGTTAGAGAAATCCCTAAAACCCTTTGCTGCATAGAGCATAAAAAAGACACCTACCATAATTGATAAGTGTCTGTTGGCGTTACCGCTGTTATTTAGATGTGAGCGACAGTTTGATTTATAGTTGCAGGTGCGAATAAGTCTTTTCAAAACATACGAATAGGTACAATAAATTCAGCCGAGAATTAACGATTAGAATTAACGATACCGTTAATTCTTTTGAAATATCGTTAATTCTTATATTTTTACAGTTAATTATTGATTTTAGAGCAAGAATAGATTATAATAAAATTATCATCTTCAAGGAGGAAGCGTTAATGCAAACGGAAGCTCTCAAAAAAATCGTTTTAGATATAAAAGCCTTGAAAACAGAAACCCAAACTATTGAACTGAAAGCCGCTATACAAGGTTGCCCTACAAGATTATTTGATACACTTTCGTCTTTTTCTAATCAAGACGAAGGCGGAATTATTATTTTCGGTGTTGATGAAAAAGACAACTATGCGATTAAGGGTGTTTATGATGCTCAGGATCTTCAAAAGAAAGTAACCGAGCAATGCAAACAAATGGAACCGTCTGTTCGTGCATTGTTTACAGTTTGTGAGATTGACGGCAAAGCGATTGTTTCTGCCGAAATTCCCGGTGTAGATATTTCCGAACGCCCTGTTTTCTATAAGGGTGTAGGTCGTATCAAAGGTTCTTACGTTCGTGTCGGCGAATCCGACGAACCAATGAGCGAATACGAGATTTATAGTTATGAAGCGTTTCGTAAAAGAACTCGTGATGACATTCGCACCGTAGAGAACGCCAAGCTCACTATGATTAATGAAAATCGGATGGCAGATTATCTGAACGCAGTTAAAAACGAGAGAAAAAATCTTGCCGATAATGTTACTGAGGAAGAAATTTTGGAGCTGATGGGAATTACCAACGATGGCATTCCTACACTTGCAGGACTTATGACTTTCTCAAAATATCCTCAAGCGTACTTTCCTCAGCTTTGCATCACCGCAGTTTCACTTCCCGGAACAGAACAAGGAACAGTCGGTAATGACGGCGAGAGATTTATAGATAATAAGCGTATTACCGGTGCAATTCCCGATATGCTTGAAGAAGCGGTTGAATTTGTGCGTAAAAACAGCCGCACGAAAACGATTATTGACGATAACGGGCATAGAGCAGACAAGCCGGAATATCCGATAAAGGCTGTTCGTGAAGCAATTCTTAACGCATTGGTACATCGTGATTACAGTGTTCATACAGAAAATGTACCTATTCGCATTGAAATGTACCGTGACCGTATGGAGATTATCAACAGTGGCGGTTTATATGGTAAAATTTCCATTGACGCACTTGGTAAAGTTCGCCCTGAAACAAGAAATGCCGCACTTGCCAATATGCTCGAACTCTTGAACGTTACTGAAAATAGATATTCGGGAATCCCTACTATGCGTAGTGAGTTTGCAAATGCAGGACTCCCCGCACCGCTGTTTTCCGTTGTTCACGGTGAATTTAAGGTTGTTATGAAAAACGGATTGTTTGCGGAGACAATGCCTGTCGGCGATTCTCTTGTAGAGTTTTGTTCCACGCCTCGAACAAGAACTGAAATAGTCGCTTTTGTAGGCAAGTCCAAAAATTATGTTATGTCGCAGATTGTAGCACCGCTTGTTGCTGAAGGTAAATTGAAAATGACAATGCCTGACAAGCCGAAAAGTTCAAATCAAAAATTTGTAAAAGCGTGAATTTTTATCACGCATATATCTTTTCCTCAAGCCTTGGCTTATTGGAATTATGTGTGCGAAAATTGTAGAGATATAGTGTGATAAAGCAAAGATAGGATGTAAGAAATGAATATTACTTTTTTAGTTGGCAATGGTTTTGATTTAAATCTAAAATTAAATACACGATATTCTGATTTTTATAAATACTATATTAAAAATGATCCAAAAGATTTACTTTCCAAATCTATAAAAGAAGATTATGAAATGTGGTCTGATTTGGAAGTAGGTTTGGGCGAATTTCTAAAAGATATTGATGAAAGTCAGATTAAAGAATTTCTCGACAGCAAAAGCACGTTGGAAAGAATGCTGTCAGAGTATTTAACTTCAGAAAATAATCGAGTCCATATAAAAGATGAGAAAGCACTTGCTGAAGAATTCAAGAAAAAAGTTCTTAATTTCTTTTCTGATTTTAATGCTATTGATAAAGATCATTACCATCAAGTAATGAGCGCAACTAGAACGCAAATTAATTACAACTTTATTACATTTAATTACACAAGCGTTCTTGATATGATAGTCTCTGCTGCTCAAAAAAATTGCAAACCTTTTGGCAATCATAGTGCAGGCAATACAGGATATAACGATGCCGTTATATTACCGCATCACATTCACGGAAAACTAACAGAGGATTTAATTTTAGGGTTAGATAACACAGAGCAGATATTGAATGACAAGTTGAAAACAAACCCCAAATTAACAAATTACATAGTTAAATCTGTTGTAAATACCGCATTGGGCGAAAAGAAGATCGAAAAGGCAAAAGAAATTATAGATAAGAGCAAATATGTTTGTTTATTCGGCCTTTCTATTGGTGATACAGACGGAATGTGGTGGAGTTATATTATTGAGCGGTTGAAACGAGAGAAAGATAATCGTTTAGTATTGTTTATTAACAAAAACACGAATGTGCAGTTATCAGGACAAGAAAAAATTCGTTTTAGAGATTCAAACAGAGAAATGATGTTAGAACGTAGTCATTGCAAAGTTTCAGAGACTTTGAAATTAGTTCAAGATAAAATTATTATCGTTCCCAATTCTAAGATTTTCGACTTGGAAAATATCACATTGGAGGATCAAGAAAATGGCTAAAAATACAGTTCAATCTATCGAGCCTAATATTGCCGATTTAGTAAATGGTTGGCTCAAATCATATAAAGTAGATTATAAATTGGAGCAAGAGTCTTTAAATACAGAGATAGACCAAGCTCTCAATGACTATTTTTCTAAGAATGGTGGCAAAGGCGGCAACCGTCCCGATGCTAAGCTTCTTTTGAAAGCAAATGACGGCAAATATTATCCTGTCCTTATTGAATATAAAGGATATAAAGATAAACTTGTTAAATTGGATGACGAAGGTAATGTTGCCAACAAAACATCAAAGAATCAACCAGACTTTACTAACATAAATTCCTATGCCGTAAACGGTGCTGTTCACTATGCAAACGCCATATTGCATTATACAAGCTATACAGATGTTATTGCTATCGGTGTTACCGGACATAAAAATGCAGACGGAAAGATCATACATCAAATCGGCGTTTACTATGTTTCTAAAAGCAACTTTGGTGTTGGTCAAAAGGTTGATGAATATACCGATCTTTCCTTCCTTAAAAAAGAGCATTTTTCTGCGTTCATTGAAAAGGCAAAACAGTTATCTCTCCCTCAAGAAGAAATTGAAAAATTAAAAGAACGCAGAGAACAAGAAATTACTGCAAGCCTTGTTAAGCTGAATAACGATATATTCAAGAGCGAAAAAGGACTTAGCGAAAACGACCGTGTTTACCTTGTTGCCGCATCTATTATGGCAACACTCGGTGATGTTGACAATAAGGTATATCCGCTGACCAAAGCCGAGCTTAAATCCTCTGATGAAGAAGGCGATAGAGACGGCGATATTATGATTCGAAAAATCAATTCTTTCCTCAATGCTAAAAATCTCCCTAAAGATAAGAAAGATTTGATTGTAAGAACACTTCAAAACACGCTTACTACCGATAATATCAACAAAGTTGAAGATGGCGAAAGCCAATTAAAGCGTGTATTTATAAAAATTGTTGACGACCTCGGAATTTATTACAAAATAGGTTTGACAACCGATTTTACGGGCAAATTGTTTAATGAAATGTATTCTTGGCTCGGTTTCACACAGGATCAGCTTAATGATGTTGTGCTGACTCCTTCTTATGTTGCGACTCTTTTGTGCCGTCTTGCAAGAGTAAATAAAGACTCTTATGTGTGGGACTTTGCAACAGGTTCGGCAGGTCTGCTGGTAGCAGCTATGAATGAAATGCTTATAGATGCCAAAAAGAAAATCAAATCGCCTGAAGAATTGGCACGCAAGTCAGCGGAAATCAAAGCAAATCAGTTATTGGGTCTGGAAATCCTGTCCAATGTTTATATGCTTGCTGTTCTCAACATGATTATGATGGGCGACGGCAGTTCCAACATTCTGAACAAAGACTCACTCAAAGAATTTGACGGTAATTACGGTTTCGGAAAGACTAACGAAAAATTCCCCGCTGACGCTTTCGTTCTAAATCCACCATATTCTGCACCCGGAAATGGAATGATATTCGTTGAAAAGGCTCTGTCGATGATGAACAAGGGTTATGCTGCAATTATCATTCAAAATTCAGCAGGCAGCGGTAAGGCGACCGAATATAACAAAAAGATTCTAAAACATAGCACCCTGCTCGCAAGTATCAAAATGCCGATAGACTTGTTTATAGGAAAGTCAAGTGTTCAGACGAATGTTTATGTTTTCCGTGTCGGCGAAGCACATCAGCAGGATGATGTTGTAAAGTTTATAGATTTCTCAAATGACGGTTACACAAGAACAAACCGCAAGAAGGCAAGCTGTAATCTTCGTGATACTGACCGTGCAAAAGAGCGTTATCAGGAACTCGTTGACCTTGTAAGATTCGGAAAATCAAAACTGAATATCTTTACCGAAAAAGAGTATTACGAGGGGAAAATCGATCCTAACAACGGTGCAGACTGGAATCAGGCAGCGCCGATAGACACAAAACCAACTCTTGAAGATTTCAAGAAAACGGTGAGCGACTATCTTGCGTGGGAAGTGTCTAATCTTCTTAAAAATCAAAACATGGAGGATGAACGCCTGGGAAAATAAATGCCTCACTTAACGAAAAGTTGAGGGCAGTTAAGTGGGGCGAATATGAGATAAACAGATTGTTTTCGAAAATTCGAGTAAACACCTTAAAGTATAAAACAAAAGAGCTTCCGAGTAAAGCTACAGGAAAATTCCGCTTGCCAGCATTAACCGCAGGTATTGAGAATCAAGGACTCAATAATTATGTTCCATACGACGGTGCTACCGTTTTAAAGAATGTCATTTCTATTTCTGCGAATGGTGCAAACACGGGGGCAACATTTTACCAGAGCAAGGAATTTACGGTATTGCAAGATGCGTATGCAATACAATGGGTTTATAGTGATTGTGCTTTGACGGATAACCAATATTTGTTTATTACAAGCTGTATAGCAAAAACTGTATATGGTAATTATGAATGGACAAATAAAGCAGGTTGGGAAAGGATAAAAAATAATACCATTATGCTACCTGAATCCGAAAATGGTTTCATTGACTTCGATTTTATGGAGTCATTTATAGCTGAGCTAGAAGCTCAGCGGATAGCTGAGCTATCCGCTTACTTAAAAGTAAGCGGATTCGACAATTACGAATTGTCGGATGAAGAGCTCAACGCTCTTCAGGAGTATCAATCTATCAACTGGAAGTCTTTTAATTTAGAGAAGTTATTTGGCAAATCCACAAGAGGAAAAAGATTAAAGAGCGCAGATCGAATTGTTGGCGACTTGCCTTTTGTTACTGCCGGAGAAGCATCTGAAGGTATATCGGCGCACATAGGCAATAAGGTTGAGGTGTTTAATGAAAATACAACAACCATTGATATGTTTGGTTCTGCAAAGTATCGCAACTACAAGTATGGAGCGGATGACCATATTGCAGTAGTACATACTGATAAACTTCCGATGAAAGCATCGATATTTGTTACATCAGCAATTCATAAAGCATCTCATACAGGAAAATTTGATTATGGACATAATTTCTATGCCAAAGATGCCGATGCCCTTGATATTATGTTACCAGAAATAGACGGAAATCCCGACTATTCATATATGGAAACACTGATATCCGCCATTCAAAAATTGGTTATCAAAGATGTTGTTAAGTACACTGATAAAAAAATCAATGCAACAAAAACCGTAGTGTACGGTGAGGAGTAAATTATCTTAATTTAGTAGGTCTTAGGGTGAAACCCTAACGAGGTATTTGGTAACTGTGGTTATCCAAATACACTGCTCGCTGAGATTGCACGAGCGACAGCACCGTTTTGGACAAACCTGTCCATAAATGGTCTGCTCGCTCAGTAAGTGCATAAAGCGGGCAGGCTACCGTTTGGCTATCAAAACGGTCTGCTCGCTAAGATAGTACAGAATAACTCACTAACGCAAAAAGAAGGCACAACCTTCGGAATTTTTCCGTCGGCTGTGCCTTTTACTTAGTTGAAAATTAACTCTGTGTTGACAATTTCGGTGGCTTGGTTACGGATATTATTCATCTTCTGCACCCACTCCATCGGTGCGGCGGCTTTCAATTTTTCCGTAACGCCCCCTTTTTCGGCAAGTGATTTCACTATGGTCTCAAACATTTCCTCGGCTTGCTGATTGATGTCTGCAAGGTAGCCGTTAAGCGTTCCGCTTGTCAGCAAATTGTAATACCTTACCCGATGTTGCGATTTCAGAAATCGTCTGTGCCGTTCTCCCCATATTCCAATGGGGCTGTCTTGTCCTGCGGCAATTTCAAGATTTGGGAGAATGTAATCTCCCGTTTGGCGATATGTATCGCCCATTTTCTCATACTCTGTCATTTCTATGACCTCCGTAAAATTTATTTTCCGATGCAACGGTCAGCGAACTGAAGCATTGCATAACAGAACTTTTCATACGGTGTCAATGATGTATGTAATGGGTCGCCCTCTCTGATTTTCATTGTGCGGCGTATTTCTTTCGGTATTACAACACGACCGAGATCATCAATTCTACGCACAATTCCTGTTGCTTTCATATATAAATCTCCTTTAATTTCAAATCGTGATACTATTATTTGTCAACAAAGAAAAATTATACTGTAATTTCAAAAACCTTGTAAATGAATTTAAAGTAAAAATCAAATAAACAAAATTGATAAAATTTAAAAAATCAAATAAATTTATATATCGCAACGGATAACTTTTCATACGATGCAGATGTTGTTAATAATGCATCACCTTCACGAACACACATAGTTGCAAATTGTTTATCTGTTTAGGGTGTTTGCCTTGAAAAAAAAGACAAACAATAGTATAATAAAGGCATGAAAAGAATGTAAGGATGTTTTTTATGAAATCTTAACATTTATACACCATGTGGGGCAAGTGATTTTATCCTCGAGGCTCAACAAATGGTTTGATCGAATGAAAAAACATTAGATGAACCCTATCAAAAATAACGAGAATAATATATATTCAATATTAGAGGACGGTAAAATGCGATACATTGGAAATAAAAACAAGCTATTAAAGGAAATTGATTTGTTATTGCAAGAAAAAAATCTAAAAGTTAAAGGCTTGACATTTTGCGATGCTTTTTCAGGAACAGCGACTGTTTCAAATTTTTATAATGGATTTTACAGACTTATTGCAAATGATTTTTTGACATTTTCATATGAGTACACCGCTGGTTTATTACTTTATAAAAATTCTAAATTCGCGGGGCTAGGGTTTAATCCATTTGATTATTTTAACAATTACGATGCAAGTTCGTATAAGGTGGGATTTTGTTACAACAATTTTTCACCAAATGGCGGGTGTCAATATTTTAGTGATGATAATGCAAAAAAAATTGATTTTATAAGAAATACAATAGATGAATGGTATTCCACAAATAGAATAACACCGGAAGAAAAGTCATATTTAATTGCTTGTCTTTTAGAATCTATCAGTAAAGTATCAAATGTAGCAGGAGTATATAGTGCTTTTTTAAAAATTTGGGATCCAAGAGCGATAAAGCCATTGATTTATACACCGATAGAAATACGAGCATCCAGATATAAAAATAAAGTTTTTTGTGAAGAAGTTAGTGAATTCATTCAAAAAATAAAGGGAGATATACTTTATCTAGATCCACCTTATACACCAACGCAATATAACAGCCAGTATCATGTTTTAGAAACTATAGCAAGAAACGACAATCCTAAAACACATGGGGTGGGAAAGCACAGAGATAATGATAGGCTGTCTAAATGGTGCAAAAAAGGATCTGTGGAGTACGAGTTTGAAAAACTTATAAAAGAAGCAAACTTTAAGCATATAATTTTTTCATACAGCGACAGAGGAATTATGTCAACTGCTTTTATTAAATCGGTGTTAAAAAGGTATGGCAAGGAAGAAAGTTTTGTTTTTAAAAAAATTAATTTTGTTAAATATAAAAACACTCGAGCTGTTAACAAAGAAAATAACGACAAAACTCAAAAAAAACCACATTATGAATATCTTTTTTATATTGAAAAAAAAGACACACCAAAGTACGTATCTCCTTTAAATTATATTGGGGGGAAATATGACTCGTTGGAACTTATCGTGCCTAATTTACCAAAAAAAATTAATGTTTTTTACGATTTGTTTGGTGGTGGTGCGACTGTTTCGTTAAATGTTTCAGCAAGGAAAATAGTATATAATGAAATCAATCCTTTTGTTGTACAATTGATTAAAACACTATCACAAAAGCATCCGGTTAAGGTATATGAGAAAATAAGTAAATTGCAAAAAAAATATGGTCTTAGCAAAGGAAATAAAGAAGGTTATAAATTATTAAGGGACGATTATAACAAAACTCGTGATCCTATTTTACTTTATTTACTTATATGTTATGGATTTGAACATCAAATAAGATTCAACTCAAAGCATGAATTTAATAATCCTTGTGGCAACTCTGGGTTTAATGACGAAATGTATGAAAAATTAATATCTTTTTACTTGAGATGTCACGAAATAAACATCGAATTTGTTCAAGGTTCTTATGTTGATATGGCTGATTCAATCAAAAAGAATGATTTTGTTTATCTTGATCCACCATATTTGGGTAATAATGGAGCGTATCAAGATGGAAAACGAGGATTTAATGGTTGGGATTTTGAACAGGAACAAGAACTGCACATGTTTGTTGAAACATTAAATAAAAGAAAAATTAAATTTATGTTTTCAAATTATGTCGAACACACTACAGGTAACGAAAATTCATTAAATTCTTGGAGTTTAAAGAATGGATTTAATATTTTTTTAAGTAGTCATACAATAAAAAGAAACCGACAAAACCGTAGAGAGATCATAGTTACAAATTATAGAAAGGATGACTAGCGTGGAAATTATAGTAAAAATATATAGTTGTTATAGTTTAACATATTCTCGTGTTTATAAAGACATAGTAAAAAGACTTTATGGCTCAAATGTTGATTTTAACAATGTCAAACTTGAAGTAGAAGATATTTCGCAAAATGGCACGCTGTCAATTCAAAGTCAAAGAAGTAAGTCTTCGTATGTGACAAGAACTGTCAGAATATATGAAGGCGATAAACTTTCACATATTGTGGGAATAAGTAATACAAATTATGATTACGACAAGAATCAAGAGTTTATATTAGGAAAATCAATAAAAAAGAAAAATTCTTTTGGTGGTGATGGTTATCACGCCAACACATATCTTCTGCAAGGAATTAATAACATAATAAATTACTATTTCGAAAACGTAAAGCAAAATGTCACCCTATCATTTTATTTGCTTGATACTGAGAGAAGTTATCCACACAACCTTTTTAATATACTTTCTTATAGAGAGTTAGAAACGATAGGTTTTAAAATTTTGAATATTGATATGATTAATTTTGCAGAGTATGAGAATTGTTGTAATAGCAAGTTGTCTTATAAAAATATTGCTTTCAATACATTTAATAAATTAATGAGAGATGTTGCGTATATTTCTAGCAGAAACACAGCAAATATTTCCTCTTTTCTAAAATGTGATGAAACAATAAAAACTGATGAAAATGGCGATTACATTTATTCTGTAGATAAATATACATATACATTCAAGTCCCTTTCGGCTCAGGGATATGATAGTTTATTAAGATGTTGGTGTATGAAAGTATTAGCAGATAAAGAGAATGTTGAAATAGAGTTTCGTTTAGGTAAACAATACTTTGCGTATGAACAAGAGGAACGACGTATTGCAAGTGACTTGACCGGTCCTATTAAAAAAACTCTGGAAAATGCGGGAATTATTATTGATTATATTACAGACGAAACATTTATGAGGGAAACTTCTATGGCCGAAGAAACCTTTTTGCGATATAAAGCAAAAAATGAACTGCGAAATCAAAATCTTTTTAGAAACAATATTCGCAAAAAAGGTATACCAACTGAATGCGTTTTATGCGGTGAAGATAATCCGTCAATTCTAGATGCTGCTCATTTATGGGAAGTTAACAAAATTAAAAGCGCTAGCGCAAAGCAAATTAATGGTTTTATAAATACCAATCAACTTTTAAATCTTATAGATACAAATACTAAATACAGTAACGAGTTGTTTTTCAAAAAATACTCATTAGCAAATTCGGGAGATAATGGTGTTTGGCTTTGCAAAAACCATCATGGATTATTTGATGATAATTATTTTTGTTTTGATAGCGAAAGTGGTAAAGTGATTTTGCATTTTAGTGATGCAATTACTGCCAATAGTTTTATTGAATCAATAAAAGAAGATTTTAAAATGCCTGCATCAATATTTACACAGGCAACAAAAGCATTTGTGGCTCAAAGACAACTTTATTTCACAGCATAAATATTAATAGAACAACAGACATTTTGATTTTGTTGTAACTAAAGGTTACTCAACAAATGTTTAAGCCCATCTGTTGTGCTTTTAACACAAAGCGTTCCTAAAACAGAATTGCCACAAAAATTTCAAATAACAAAAGCGAGGTGATTTCTGAACTGCCCCAAATTGTACGGACAGCACAAAAAAGCACCTAATGGTAGATAAAATTAAATTTTAAGCAACAAACTGATTTCGTTTTTCAATCGGAGTCAGTTTTGTTTTTAATTGAA
>JAXJSP010000051.1:0-27407 GCA_036310005.1 Acutalibacteraceae bacterium
AGTGGGCTTTTGGTGATATACTTTTCATCGGAAAAACAACTCCTTTGTGCCGATGTTGGGTTTGGTCACTTTACATCTTAGCACATTTGAGTTGTTTTTTCTATTTTTACTGTTACCTATCTATTGTATCATAACACAAATTGTGTTTAATAATTGCTTGACTTTGTTTTTGTTGTATTTTATATTATTATTATTAAACGTTTCACAGGAGTATAATAATTATGGACAACAACAAAAAAACTATGGACACTATTGTAAACCTTGCTAAAAGCAGAGGCTTTGTTTATCCGGGCTCTGATATTTACGGAGGCTTATCCAATTCGTGGGATTACGGCCCTCTCGGTGTAGAATTAAAAAACAATGTTAAAAAGGCTTGGTGGAAAAAATTTGTCCAAGAAAATAAATATAATGTAGGTCTTGACTCTGCAATTCTTATGAATCCGCAAGTTTGGGTGGCTTCCGGACATGTCGGCGGTTTTTCCGACCCGCTTATGGACTGTAAAGAATGCAAGACAAGGCACCGCGCTGACCAACTTATTGAAACAACCGGTGTTAATCCTGCCGGTTGGTCTTTTGAACAAATGAGCAATTATATTAAAGACAACAATGTTGTTTGTCCTAATTGCGGAAAATGCGATTTTACTGATATAAGACAATTTAACTTAATGTACAAGACATATCAGGGCGTTACCGAAGATGCTAAAAGTGAAATATACTTAAGACCTGAAACTGCGCAAGGTATATTTGTAAACTTTGCAAATGTTCAAAGAACAACAAGAAGAAAAATTCCTTTTGGTGTCGGACAAATCGGAAAATCATTCCGAAATGAAATCACACCCGGTAACTTCATTTTCAGAATTCGCGAATTTGAACAAATGGAACTTGAATTTTTCTGCAAGCCCGGTACCGATTTAGAATGGTTTAAATATTGGAAAGATTACTGTTATAAATTCTTACTGTCCCTTGGTCTGAAAGAAAATAATCTTAAACTCAGGGATCACGAGCAAAAAGAATTATCTCACTATTCCAAAGCAACAACCGATATTGAGTTTTTATTCCCGTTCGGTTGGGGTGAATTATGGGGTATTGCTGACAGAACCGATTTCGATTTAACACAGCACATTAACCAATCGGGTAAATCTCTTGACTACTTTGATCAGGAAACCAACGAAAAATACATTCCTTATGTTGTTGAGCCTTCACTCGGCGCAGACAGAGTCACTCTGGCTTTCTTATGTGATGCTTATGATGAAGAAACCGATGACAAGGGCGATGTGCGTACGGTTTTAAGATTGCACCCTGCTCTTGCACCATATAAAGCTGCTGTTTTACCGTTATCCAAAAAACTGTCTCAACAGGCAGATGCTTTAAGAGAAGAACTTGCTAAAAAGTTTAACATTGATTATGATGATGCAGGTTCAATCGGTAAAAGATACAGAAGACAAGATGAAATCGGAACACCGATTTGCATTACTTATGACTTTGAATCTCTTGAAGATGGATGTGTAACTGTCAGAGACAGAGATACTATGAATCAAGAAAGAATAAAAATCGACGAATTAGAAAGTTACATTAATGATAAAATTGCGTTTTAATATAGTTTTTACTTTGTGAATAAACTTTATTAAAACAAATGGGAGGCAGTTTAATAAATGAATAAAAATATTCCCGAAATATTCGGAAATTTAGTATTTAATGATACTGCGATGAAAAAGTATTTACCGGAAAAAGTGTACAAATCATTAAAAGACGCTATTGAAAACTGTACAAGTCTTGATTTTGATACTGCAAACGAAGTTGCTAACGGTATGAAAGAATGGGCCATTGAAAAAGGTGCTACGCATTATACTCATTGGTTCCAGCCTCTTACTAACATTACTGCCGAAAAGCACGATTCATTCATAACTCCGACAGAAAACGACAAAGTTATAATGGAATTTTCAGGCAAAGAACTCATTAAAGGCGAGCCTGATGCATCTTCATTCCCTTCAGGAGGACTTAGAGCAACTTTTGAGGCAAGAGGTTATACTGACTGGGATCCTGCATCAAACGCGTTTATTAAAGACAACTGTCTTTGCATTCCGACCGCATTCTGTTCCTACAACGGTGATGCTCTTGATAAAAAAACTCCTCTGCTGCGTTCGATGGACGCTATATCCAAACAGGCATGCAGAGTTTTAAAACTTTTCGGAAAAGATGTTAAGAGAGTTACAAGTTCTGTCGGTGCCGAACAGGAGTATTTTTTAATTCCTTTTGATATGTATAAAAAGCGCAAAGACTTAGTATATTGCGGAAGAACTTTATTTGGTACAAGGCCTCCTAAAGGTCAGGAACTTGATGACCACTATTTCGGCGCCATTAAACCTGCGGTTGCAGAATATATGAGCGATTTAGATATGGCGCTTTGGGAATTAGGCGTTTTGGCTAAAACAAAGCATAATGAAGCAGCGCCTGCTCAACATGAATTAGCACCTGTATATTCAACCACAAATATTGCTACTGACCACAACCAACTTACAATGGAAATTATGAAGCGAGTAGCACATAAACATAATCTCGTTTGTTTACTGCACGAAAAACCGTTCAAAGGAGTTAACGGTTCCGGCAAACATAATAACTGGTCTATTACATCAGATAGTGGCGAGAACTTAATTAAGCCGGGCAAAAAACCCGGAGATAACTTACAGTTTTTAGTTTTCTTGTCGGCTATAATTAAGGCGATAGATGAGTATCAGGATCTTATGCGAATTTCTGTTGCGTCGGCAGGAAACGACCACAGATTAGGTGCGGGAGAAGCACCTCCTGCAATCATCTCAATCTTTTTAGGTGACGAATTAAATGCTTTAGTTGAGGCAATAATTGACGGACACGAATTTCACAGCGCACCGAACACAATGATGAAATTAGGCGTTGATGTATTACCTGAATTTAAAAGAGATAATACTGACAGAAACAGGACTTCACCTTTTGCATTTACAGGAAACAAATTCGAGTTTCGTATGTTAGGTTCTACCGCTTCTGTTGCCGATCCTAACATTATCATAAACACAATTGTTGCCGAATCTTTACAACAGTTTGCAGACATTCTTGAAAAATCTGACAACTTTGAGATTGATGCTAAAAAACTTGTTAAAGACACTCTTACAAAACACCACAGAATAATATTTAACGGTAACGGTTATTCTGATGAATGGAAAGAAGAGGCTAAAAAGCGCGGACTGCATAACCTTGAAACAACTGTTGACTGTCTGCCCTATTTATTGGATGTCAAGAATATTGAATTGTTCCAAAAGCATGGTGTATATAACGAAACAGAAATTTATGCTCGATATGAAGTTGCTTTAGAAAACTATATAACAACAATAAGAATTGAAGCAGATACTTGTCTTGAAATGCTCAGGAAAGAAATTATACCTGCGGTTGAATACTACCTGAAAGACATTACTCAAATTGCTAAAAACAAGTCGGATATTAATATGTCTTTCGGACTGGAAGAAAAGATTATTTCAAAAATTTCCGATTTAGTAGAAAAACTTTATGACAAAACTGTAGACTTAGAAGATGCAATAAACAACTTACCTACCGACGCTGATGTTTTAACGATTGCTAAATATGAAAAAGATATAGTGTTATCTGCTATGAATGAAACAAGAATCTTGGCTGATGAACTTGAATCTTTAATCGGAAGAAAGTATTGGCCATATCCGACCTATGGAGATATGCTTTTCGGTGTAGTTTAATTTTTTTAACTACAAGTCATTTTGAAAACCACACGCATTTTGCGTGTGGTTTTCTTATATAAAAAGAGCAAGCAGTTGAATAATTCAAAACTACCAACCGCTTGCTTTTTAATTATAACTATTTTTCAATTTTTAATGTTTTGATTTCAAAAGGAGTAAATTCCAACGAAATTTTATTGTCTTTAACCTCGACTTCATCAATAATGTTTTCGAGCATATCGCATATATAAACTCTTTTTACATCAAATCCGAATTCTGCGTCTGTCACACATCTTCTGTTGAACTGCTCATACATACGGACAACAATCTCATCGCCCTGCTCTGCCGACTTGACGGTTTCGGTCATAACGCTACTGTCATCGACCTTTACAAACTCAAAACTTTCTTTTAAGGTTCCGCTTTGTTCAGGCAAGTCAAATATGCGGACAGGATTGTTAAGCATATAAGCCTCAAAAACTGTTTTCCCTTCTGTACAATTTCCTTTGTGCGGATAAATTGAATAGGTAAACTCGTGATGTCCAGTATCTACATCTTTGCAAGGATTAATCGGACTTTTTAAGAGAGTCAGGCTCATAACATTCAAATCACAACTGTATCCGAATTTACAATCATTGAGAATACTTACGCCGTAATCTGCCTCGGATACATCGCCCCATTTATGAGCGCACACTTCAAACTTTGCTCTGTCCCAAGAAGTGTTTTTATGCGTCGGTCTTTTTAAGTTTCCGAACTGAGTATCATAAGTTGCCTCATCTGTATGAACATTTACAGGGAACTCTGCTTTTAACACCATAGAATGATTGTTCCAATCAATGCTGTTTTTAACATCTATTCTTCTTATGCTGTTATAAAAACAAAGTTTTTGAACAATGCTTGATTTTGAAAACTTCCTGCTGATTATAAGTTCAAATCTGTCGCCGGAAATCTCGGTTTTAACATCTGTAACGCTATCAACATCATAAGTTTTATCCCAAGCATATTCGCATATATCCCAAGCATTATATGAGTAAGGTATATCCTCATAAATTTTAAGTTTGTTAAACTCGGTCCCCTTTTGCACGCACTCTTTGTTATTCTCTTTATCGTACAAAGATACAATATTCATACTGTCATTAAATTTAACAGTATAAAAAGGAGTGTCAACAATATTGTTATTAAAGGTTATCCGGTTTTCGGTTTCTTTTAATTCGACCTTTCCGTATCCCATATTCGGAATTTCATTTACAAAATAAGATTTGTTATTAACATCTACTATTGTAGGACATGAAAAACCGTTTGAGTTAAACGCAAAACTGCCGCCAAGAGTATCAATATTATTTGAAAGACTTGATAGTTTTTGTGTGAATATATCATTCTCGTCTTCAAAAATCTCTTTAAATTGAGCATCTGAGTCTTCATAAACTTTAGCGATAGAAGAACCGGGAATTATATCGTGGAACTGATTAAGTAAAAGAACTTTTAAATTCTTTGTTAATCTTTCTTTCGGATATTTCTCGTTTAACAGAATGCTGTTAATTGAGGACAGAAGTTCTGTTTGTTGCTGCAAAAATTCAAATTTTCTGTTATTCTTTTTAATTCTTGCAACAGAGGTGTACGTTCCTCGATGGAATTCAAGATAAAGTTCTCCCACCCAAAGAGGTGTTCTTCTTATATTCTTACAGTTTGTATCAAACTCTTCTTTAATTACATCTAAAAATTCATTGACGGTTGATGTAGTTGTTTGCGGCATACCGGGTATTCCGTAACTCAAGCGCCTTTGATTTTCAAGCATTTTATCGGTAACACCGCCGCCACCGTCACCGAAACCGTAACCTAACATTATGCTTTTTGAATACATTTTTTGATTTGTAGGAGATGCGGTACTTACACCCTTTACTGAAGCAGGGTTCAAATCGGCATTGAGGTAATCAAAAAAGTGAGTAAATATCCTTGTACCGTCCAGGCCTTCCCATAAAAAGGTGGAGTACGGCATTTTATTAAACTCGTTCCAGCTGATTTTTGTTGTTAAAAATGTATCAACGCCGCATTTTTTAAGAATTTGCGGAAGTGATGCGCTATAACCGAACACATCGGGTAGCCATAAACATTTACTATCGACACCGAATTCATCTTTAATAAATTTCTTTCCGTGAATGAGTTGTCTTATAAAACTCTCACCCGACAACAGGTTGCAATCGGCTTCAAGCCACATCGCGCCCTCTACTTCCCATTTACCCTCACGCACCTTTTGTTTAATTCTCTCATAAACTTCCGGAGAGTCATTTTTCAAAAATTCATAAAGTTGAGGCTGTGAACACATAAATTTGTATTCGGGATATTTTTCCATAAGTTTCAAGACAGTTGAGAAACTTCTTTGAACTTTTTCTCTTGTTTGGTCTAAACTCCAACACCAGGCAACATCAATATGAGTCTGACCGACGCAGTATATTTTCTCATTCTTGTCTGTACAGATACCGTTATAAAAATTATCGTTCAAGTATTCGCTTGCTTTTTCAAGGCTTTCATAATACTTATCGCTTTTCTCATCACAAAAATCAATAAGATTGACTGCATAGTCAAGGCTTTCTAATATTTTTGCATACTCATTACTGTCAGCGTCAATACACGACAGGCAATCAAAAGGTACTTTTATATCGTAATAAGCCTTTTTTGCAACAATATTCACCTGTGAAATATAAAGCTGAACTTGCTGCATACCATCATACGCGAGTGCACCGTAATAATTAATAACCATTTCATATTCTTTATCATACTCAATTAACGCATCCGTATGGTTATCGTCAAATTCCTGTATCATTTTTCCGTTCAGGTATAAAATGCAACCAAAACCGTAACCGGGTTTAGTTGACAAAAGATTTTTAAAATTCAGGTATATTTCATAACCGTCTTTTTTTTCGGGAGTTTTGAATTTTGCTTTAAGCATGTAATGCTTATCCCGATTGGACAACATAGGTGTATCGGAAACTTTCCACTCACCTTCAATATCAGTATTGTTTGAGTTGTTATAGCCACATTCAATATACTCAATATTCGTTATATTGAATAATCTTTCAGACATTTCGCTTTGGAGTCTGTTCAGTATTGATTCAATTTTTTTGACACGCATAAACATAATGTGAACACATCCTTTCTTTTTGATTATATACCTTAATATCATTCAAAACAATCAGTATAATGATATTTTTGTTTAGTATAATGATATTGACATTTACACAAAAAAACAGTATATTACAAAAAAGAGGTGAAATATATGGAGGCAAAATTACTTCGTGCAGAAAAGCACACGAACAGTGAAACAGGTTTTCTTTGTCATTTGGTAAAAAGCAATACCGAGAGATTCAAACCGCATTATCACGACTATTATGAACTGTTTTTAATATTAAAGGGTAATGTGCTTCACACCGTTAATTCTACACAGCAAATTCTGCACAAAGGACATTTACTGTTCATAAGAGATTTTGATAAACACCATTACACCAGCGCAGACAACAACTACTTTGAATTTATTAACATCGCATTTAAGAAAGAATATCTCAATGCGGTTTTTGATTATTTGGGCGATGATTTTTCTCATTCAGATTTACTTGATTCGGCGCTTCCGCCAATGGTAGAACTGGCCTTGCTTAAAACCGAAAATCTGTTTTATTCTTTTTCGGAATTAGTTAATTATAATGATATTTCAGTTGCACGCCTGAAACTGAAAGTATTGCTGATAAATATATTTTCAAAATATTTTTCAAATTATTCCAATACTAAAAGTGCTATTCCTCTTTGGCTTGAAATAACATACGAAAAAATGAAAAAACCTCAAAATTTCGTGTCGGGGCTGGATAAAATGTGTGAAATATCCGAAAAGACATACGAGCATCTTGCACGCTCTTTAAAAAAGCATTACGGTATAACCCCCACACAGTATATAACCGATCTGCGTTTAGAATACTCTGCAAATCTGCTTATTAACAGCAATTTGTCTATAACCGATATTTGCTACGCTTGCGGTTTTGAGAATACCTCCTGGTTCCACACGGTATTTAAGAAAAAGTATAACATCTCACCCGGAGAATACAGAAAAAAATATCAATATATATAAAATAAAAAGCAATGAATCTGACGATTCATTGCTTTTTTAACGCTTTTCTTATTATGCGATGATATTTTTGTATATAAGTAACTGAAAGTTTAGCAATACAAATATCATACAAAACAAACATAATTTCAGCTGCAATTACTGTAAAAATAAAAATCAGATTACCTTGTGCAAAGAATTCTTCAATTACAGGAACAAACAAATTCAGGATAAAATATCCGGCTACAATGACTGTATTAAAGAACAGAATTTTAATAATCCATTTTAAAATCGAATTATTGATTCTTTCTAACAACATTTTTAAAATCGGATAATAGCCGAAAAAGGCAATATATACCATTGAAGATTCGGGGTTTGCAAACAAAGCACTAAGTACGGCGGACACTAAATAACATCCGATAGACCATTTAGGTCCAAACTCTATAAGTACAACCATTATAAACAAACTGCATATAGGCGGTATTGCATAAATACCGATCGGAACAATTCTGCTTATAAACATAATTGCAACACATAACGCACTGATTAAAGAAGTAAAAGTTACCCGTTGAACTTTAGTATAATCAGCAGCAGCCAATCAGGTCGCCTCCCATACATTCGCAACAAGTATCGGCACAACAAAGCCCGGTACAGACATCGCAGCCTGTACAATCACCTGTATTTGCACGTCCAACATTTTGATTATACGGATTATAGCCCGATCTTCTGCGTTGCAGTTGATTTAATGCTGCACGGTATTCTCCGTTAGTAGGATCCATTCTGCAAGCGGTAGAAAAATTTGTATAAGCATTATCAAACCAGCCGCGTTTATACTGAATACTTCCGCTTAAAAAATACCATTCGGCATTTCTTTCATTTATTCCGACAGAATCCAATCTGCTTTGTGCTTCTTCTAATCTGCCCATATTGATCAAACTTCTGATTTCTTTTAATTCCGGGCTCGAATAATTATTGTTGGTGCTTGATTTTCCATAACCTTTTCTTTCATTCATTATGGCATCATAGGCTTCATTAATTTCTTTCATTTTATCTTCTGCTAAATCAGACAAAGGATTATCGGCAAAATTATCCGGATGATATTTTTTTGCCAACTCTCTGTAAGCGTCTTTAATTTGCTGATCGGTTGCATCTCTGCTTACACCGAGAACTACATAAGGATCGTTCACTTTTTATCATCTCTTTTCAAAAGAATACTTTTAATTACATTTGGCATTCCCAAATAATAAACATTTTTTATGATTGTATCATAAAGTTTTGTATTTAGCAATTCAAAACTTAAACCGGCATCGGTAGATGACACATTTAATGTTCCCTGAACATCTTCGATTTTTCTGTCAATTAATGGATTAAAGCGATTTTTCTTAATATCATCATTCAAGTCATCTAATGCATCTGCTAAATAAATCCATTTACCTGTGCAATATCCCATTCTGTATAAAATTCGCTTTTCATCAGAAGAATCAACCATTGTTTCAAATATTTTTCCAAGCGCAATCGCAGTAGGTTCTGACGACAAATCGATATCTGCTCCGTTTCTTTCAACTTCAAACTGACGGTCTGAGTACTCTTTAACTATATCAGAAATATTTGGTAACTCTTTTGTTGCTTTTTTAAATTTTCTATTAATAATCAATTTAAATATCTGATAGAATACTTTTTTCAGGCCTTTTTCATCTTTTATCTTATCTATTAAACTGTAATACAACAAAATGACAGAAACACCCGATGCAAAATCAAATATATCGTCACAGCCACAACAATAATTACACTTTTTGAAAGGATTAGTTGTACACCTTTTCTTTTCAAAACTGCATTTTTTATCAAGCACAGATAAATTTAACATGGCTAAAAAAGCAAAGTCGTAATTTAAAGTCCATCTTGCTATTAATCCGTACTTCTTACCTATGCGCTTACACAAAGTGCAATATATTGCTTTATAAGCATCATATTCGCAAACTTTAAGTTGAGGTTTGCAAATTTTTACATATCCAAACATTTTGCCTCCTTAAAGTAACGGTATTAAATATTTGCCTGTATAAGATTTTTTATTTTTTGCTACTTCTTCGGGAGTACCGCATGCTACAATTTCGCCGCCTTTATCTCCCCCGTCAGGTCCGAGGTCAATAATATAATCAGCCGACTTAATCACATCTAAATTATGCTCAATCACTACAACGGTGTTTCCGTCTTCGACCAGCCTATTTAATACATCAATTAACTTTTGAACGTCAGCAGTATGAAGGCCTGTTGTAGGTTCATCCAGAACATAAATTGTCTTACCTGTTGAACGCTTGGAAAGTTCGTCTGCTAATTTAACTCTTTGCGCTTCTCCGCCTGATAATGTTGTTGCTTGCTGTCCTAATTTTACATAACCCAAGCCGACATCATAAAGAGTTTTGATTTTATTATAAATCTTCGGAACAGAAAAGAAAAACTCCATAGCTTCTTCAATCGTCATATCCAAAACTTCGTGAATATTTTTGCCTTTATATTTAACATCCAAAGTCTCTCTGTTATATCTTTGTCCTTGGCAAACCTCACAAGGAACATAGATATCGGGCAAAAACACCATTTCAATTTTAACTATTCCTTCGCCTTGACAGGCTTCACATCTGCCGCCTTTAACATTAAACGAAAATCGGCTTGCTGTATATCCTTTCATTTTAGACTGTTGAGTCTGAGCATACAATTCTCGTATATCGTTAAAAACTCCTGTATAAGTTGCAGGATTTGAACGGGAGGACTTTCCTATCGGAGATTGGTCAACTGCAATTATTTTGTCTAAATACTCAAGACCTAAAATGTCATCACATTTACCTGTCTTCATCTTTGCACCGTTTAGTTCATTACAAAGTTTTCTATAAATTACCTCATTAACCAAAGACGATTTTCCGGAACCTGACACGCCTGTAACAGCAACAAACATACCTAAAGGAATTTCAACATCCAAATTCTTTAAGTTGTTTTGTTTTGCTCCTTTCACGGTTAAAAATTTACCGTTGCCTTTTCTTCTTGACAAAGGCACTTCAATTTTCTTTTTACCCGATAAATATTCACCTGTAACAGAGTCTTCGCATTTACATAAATCATCTACTGTCCCTGCAAAGACAATATTACCACCGTGAATACCCGCTCCCGGTCCCACATCGACAATAAAATCGGCTGCTCTCATTGTGTCTTCATCGTGTTCAACAACTACTAAAGAATTACCCAAATCACATAAATCTCTTAAAGTTTTCAGAAGTTTCTCATTATCTTTTTGATGAAGTCCTATACTCGGTTCATCCAAAATATACATAACCCCTGTTAGCGAAGAACCGATTTGAGTTGCAAGCCTTATTCTCTGGCTTTCGCCTCCCGATAAAGTTGTTGCGGTTCTTGACAATGTTAAATAAGAGAGACCTACGCTGTTTAAAAACTGTAATCTTGATTTGATTTCTTTTAAAATTCTATCGGCTATTTGTTTTTCTCTGTCAGTTAAAACCAAGTTATCAATAAAATCGTAGCAATCGTTTACAGTCATATTGCTCATTTGGTTAATATTAATACCGCCGACCGTAACACCCAATGAAATTGGGTTAAGCCTTGCTCCTTTACATTTCGGGCAGTTACAAGTACTCATATATGACTGAATTTCATTTTTAGAATATTCGCTGTCTGTTTCTCTGTATCTGCGTTCCAAATTATTGACAATGCCCTCAAATTCAGTGATTAAAGTTTCACTTCGAAATTCTCTCGGTCTTGAAAATTTTAATTTTTTTCCCTTTGTTCCGTATAATAGGGCTTCTTTTGCTTCGTCGGAATAATCTTTAAACGGAGTATCAAGTGTAAAACCATAATGCTCGCCTAGTCCTTTATAGTACATGTGAGCAATAGAATTATACTTATCTATACTGTTCCATCCGCTTACTCTTATCAGTCCTTGAGACAAAGATAACTTTTCATCAGAAATTACAAGTGACGGATCTACAGTCATTAAAACTCCGATGCCTCCGCACCTTTCACACGCACCGAACGGGTTATTAAACGAGAACATTCTCGGTGATAATTCCTCGATACTGATATTATCTTCAGGGCATGCATAATTAAGGGAAAATACTAATTCTTCCTTATCAATAATATCTATAATTATATTTCCGTTTGATAAATTGCAGGCAGTTTCAATTGAATCGGTTAACCTTGATATAATATCTTCTTTTAAAACTAATCTGTCTACCACAACTTCAATATTATGCTTTTTGTTTTTATCTAATTTAATTTCTTCGGTTAAATCATAAATACTGCCATCGACTCTGACTCGCGCATAACCCGAAACTTTAAGTGAGGCAAGTTCCTTAACATGCTCGCCTTTTCTTCCGATAACGATAGGTGCTAAAATTTGAAATTTAGAGCCTTTTTCCAGATGCATGATTTTATCGACAATCTGATCTACTGTCTGTTGAGTAATTTCACGACCGCAAACGGGACAATGCGGCAAACCTATTCTTGCATATAAAAGGCGCATATAGTCATAAATTTCAGTAACTGTTCCGACAGTTGAGCGCGGATTTCGAGAAGTTGTTTTCTGGTCGATAGAAATTGCAGGTGATAAACCGTCTATTGAATCTACATCAGGCTTGTCCATCTGGCCTAAAAACTGTCTTGCGTAACTTGACAAAGACTCAATATATCTTCGCTGTCCTTCCGCGTACAAAGTATCAAATGCTAATGAAGACTTTCCCGAACCGGATAAACCTGTAAAAACAACAAATTTATCGCGCGGGATAGTTAAATCTACATTTTTTAAATTGTGCTCTCTGGCACCTCTGATTATAATTTTATCGTTAGCCAAATTTTCCTCCGTTAAATTAAATCGAATCTTGTAATTGAGCAATTTTATCTCTAAGCATAGCCGCATGTTCAAATTCAAGCATTTTCGCTGCGTTTTTCATCTCTCTTGTTAATCTTGCAATAAGTTCTTTCTTTTCGGCTTTTGACAGTTTCTTACCGTTGTCATCTCTGATTGTCTTAGGAGTTATCTCAATTACATCTCTTATTTCTTTTGTAATGGTTTTTGGTGTAATCTTATTATCTGAATTATATTGAATCTGAATATTTCTTCTTCTTTCAGTTTCCCTGATAGCATTCTCCATTGAGCGAGTAACGCTGTCAGCATACATAATTACTTCGCCATTCGCATTTCTTGCAGCTCTGCCTATTGTTTGAATCAGCGACTGTTCACTTCTTAAAAAGCCTTCTTTGTCTGCGTCTAATATTGCGACTAAAGACACTTCGGGGATATCAAGTCCTTCTCTTAACAAATTGATTCCGACAAGTACATCAAATTCGCCAAGACGCAAATCTCTTATAATTTCCATTCGTTCAATTGTGTCGATATCATGGTGCATATAGCGAACTTTAATTGAGTAATTTTCAAGATAAGAAGTTAAATCTTCCGCCATCTTTTTAGTCAGAGTTGTTATCAGTACTCTTTCATTGGCATCAATTCTTTTATTAATTTGAGAAATAATATCATCTATTTGACCTTCAGTAGGTTTAACTGTAATTTTAGGATCAACAAGTCCTGTAGGTCTGATTACCTGTTCAACTATCTGTTTGCTTTCTTTTTTTTCAAATTCACCCGGAGTGGCACTAACAAAGATTGCCTTACCTATTTTTGAATAAAACTCATCGAAATTTAACGGTCTGTTATCGAAAGCAGACGGTAAACGAAATCCGTAATCAACAAGCGAAGTTTTTCTTGCTTTATCTCCGCCAAACATTCCTCTTACTTGCGGCAAGGTTACATGTGATTCATCAACAAACAACAAAAAGTCGTCACTAAAATAATCAAGCAAAGTAAAAGGAGTTGCTCCCTTAGGTCTGCCTGCTAAAACTCTTGAATAGTTTTCAATTCCTTTACAGGTGCCTATTTCTTTAAGCATTTCAATATCATATTCTGTTCTTTGTTTAATTCTTTGTGCCTCTATCAGTTTACCGTTTGCAGTAAAGTATTCTATTCGCTCATTCATTTCATTTTCTAATTCTTGTAATGCACTGCTCATTTTATCGGGCGGAATTATATAATGAGACGCAGGATAAATTCCGACATGACCTAAATTCGCCTTAATTTCACCTGTTAAAACATTAATCTCGCTTATTCTGTCAATCTCATCTCCGAAAAACTCGACTCTGATTGCTTTATCGGTGTAATAAGCAGGAAAAATTTCGATTACATCGCCACGAACTCTGAATTTATTTCTGACAAAATTAATATCGTTTCTTTCATACTGCAATTCTACTAATTTTCTTAAAAGTTCGTCTCTGTCTTTTTGCATTCCCGGTCTTAGTGAAATTACCATATTTCTGTAATCAATAGGACTTCCCAAAGAATAAATACAAGATACACTTGCAACAATGATTACATCGTTTCTTTCAGAAAGTGAACAGGTTGCCGAATGTCTTAACTTATCTATTTCGTCATTAATTGCAGAGTCTTTTTCAATATAAGTATCAGAGCCGGGAATGTATGCCTCAGGTTGATAATAGTCATAATAGGACACAAAGTATTCAACCGCATTTTCGGGGAAAAATTCGCGAAACTCTGAACACAGCTGTGCGGCGAGTGTCTTATTGTGAGCGAGAACGAGGGTTGGACGGTTTACTTTTTCAATAATATTAGCCATTGTAAAGGTCTTACCGGAACCGGTTACGCCTAATAAAACTTGCTTGTTTTTTCCGTTTTTAATACCTTCGGTCAATTTTTGGATAGCCTCCGGCTGGTCTCCGGTAGGACTATAATTTGAATGTAAAATAAACTTATCTGCCAAGTTCTCACTCCTCTCTTTTGTGATTATTTTCTGTCTTTTTATTGTCTTAAATTCACTCGAAATTTCCTCAAAAAGTTGGCGAATAGTAAATTACACGAATTTAGGTCACAAATTTGTAATCGTAATCAGTACAAAATATTCAGCCAAGTATTCAGTTGCGTTAAACCCGCTATTTTAAAGGAAAAAATGATTTTTTATAAAAATCAAAATTCGTGTAATCAAGTTCAATTTTGAAAGGTCAACAGGATAACACAAAACGAGATAAAATAACACGAAATAACACAATACGTTATCGTTTAATAAATATTATAACATAAATGCAGCAAAATTAAAAGTGATTGCATCAATATTCCCGACATACATTGCATACGTATTACTTAGCAAAAAAGATTACTTCACAAAATTGTTTGTAGTCATTATTGACTACTTATAATAGCCTGAATTGGTTTTTGTCAAATTCCAATAGCCCTTCATCCCGCATTTTGCAAAGCTCATTGGACATAGCGCTTCTGTCAACTGACAAAAAATCCGCAAGCTGCTGACGGTTATATGGAATGGTGAAGTATGAGCAATTCTGTCGCTTGGCTTCTTCGGATAAATAGGAAATCAATTTTTCTCGTGTTGAACGCTTGGACATATGACCGAGCTTCTGCACGAGCTTTCTGTTTTTCTCGGAAATTGCGAAAAACAAATTCTGAACTACCGTTGCGTGAAAACGACAAGCAGAAGAACAAGTGGTAATAATTTTCTTTACATCAAAAAACATTACAGCGCTATCTTCCACTGCGACAACATCGTTGAGCAATGCGCCGCTTTCGGGAGCAACGTAGGCTTCACCGAACATCTCGCCAACCGATATTTGACCAAGGATACTACGATTCCCCCAATAATCGTCGTTT
Source organism: Acutalibacteraceae bacterium (assembly GCA_036310005.1). Taxonomy (GTDB): domain Bacteria; phylum Bacillota; class Clostridia; order Oscillospirales; family Acutalibacteraceae; genus JAXJSP01. The sequence continues at coordinate 15,536 of JAXJSP010000051.1, forward strand.
TGAATGTGTAAATTGCCTTCCACTAAGACGGTAATATCGTTTGAGTGCTCTCCTTGTCTTAATACATATTCACCCTTCTTATAAGTGAAAAGTCTTGCACCAAGGCAGGAAAGCATAGAAACGATTTCATCGTCACCAACACCGGAAAACAACTGAGTTCTTTTGAGAACGGATACATACTTTTTCATAAACATCACTTTCTGTTGTAAATACAACCGCTTTGTTTTCTTTATTGTACTATAATGGAGCCATAAAGTCAATGGGAGGTGGATAGAACTGAAACCCAGAATCAAGATTACTTTGATCGACAGAAAAGGCAGTCATCCATGCCACAGAAGACATCAGATCGGAGACACCTTTGATTACGATACCGAAAGAGGCAAACTTTGCCCGATGGCAATGCACGTCGCATTTCCGTATATAGACATACTGCGATACGGCGGAGAGCCACCAAAAGCAGAGTGCGGCGAAATTCGGTTTTGTTGTCCTGACAGTGATGTTATCAATGTTTTTAGAATTGAAAAGGAGTAAATGACTATGATTAGAAAAATTATCAAAATTGATGAAGAAAAATGTAATGGTTGTGGCGCTTGTGCTGCAGCTTGCCACGAAGGTGCTATTGAAATGATAAACGGTAAAGCAAAACTCACACGTGAAGATTATTGCGATGGTCTTGGCGATTGCCTTCCCACTTGTCCCGTAGATGCAATAACTTTTGAGGAAAGAGAAGCGCCTGCTTATGATGAGGCTGCTGTGCTCGAAGCAAAATCAAAAAAGCACGATACTCTGCCTTGCGGTTGTCCCGGCACGCAGTCAAAATCTATCAAACACGATGAATGTTCTTGCCCAACTACAAGTGCTCCCGTTGTCAGCAGATTATCACAATGGCCTGTGCAGATTAAGCTCGTTCCGGTAAATGCACCATATTTTGACGGAGCAAACCTTTTGGTTGCGGCAGACTGTACCGCCTACGCTTACGGTAATTTCCATAACGAGTTTATCCGTAATCATATTACGCTTATCGGTTGTCCTAAGCTTGATGAGGGTGATTATACCGAAAAACTGACTTCCATTATCGCAAATAACGATATTAAAAGTGTAACCGTTGTTCGTATGGAAGTACCTTGTTGCGGCGGTATCGAGTATGCGGTTAAACAGGCTTTACAAACAAGCGGTAAATTCATTCCGTGGAGAGTTGTTACCATCTCTACCGACGGTAAAATATTAGATTAAACTGAGGACAGAAAAATGGATAGAAAAATGTTTTGTTTTCAATGTGAGCAGACAGCGGGTTGTTCAGCTTGCACTGGTAGTGCGGGTGTATGCGGTAAGAAAGCCGACACCGCAGAGCTTCAAGATAAGTTGACAGGTGCGCTTATCGGTCTTGCAAGAGCAACTGAAGGTAATGAAAACCTTGTGAATGAAGCGACAACCAAACTTATACTTGAAGGTCTGTTTACTACTATTACCAATGTAAATTTCAATAACGAAACCATATCGGCGCTTATTGAAAGAATCGAAGCTGAGAAGGAACGCCTTGTGCCTAAGTGTTTCTGTTGTTCTTCTGCTTGCGGCAGAAACGACAACTACGATATGAACGAGTTGTGGAATGCCAATGAGGATATTCGTTCCCTCAAATCGCTCATTTTGTTCGGTATTCGTGGAGTGGCTGCCTATGCTTATCACGCAGAAGCTCTTGGATACAGAGATGCCGATGTGAACAAGTTCTTCTATAAGGCACTCTTTGCAATCGGTATGAAGGATTGGGGTATGGATGAACTGCTTCCAATCGTTTTGGAAGTGGGCGAAATCAACCTTAAATGTATGGCTCTGCTTGACAACGCCAATACCGAAACCTATGGCAATCCTGTTCCTACCGAAGTTAGCTTAACGGTTGAAAAAGGTCCGTTTATTGTCATATCGGGACACGACCTTTATGATCTTAAGCAGTTGCTTGAACAGACTGAAGGTAAGGGTATCAACATTTATACTCACGGCGAAATGCTTCCTGCTCATGCCTATCCCGAACTTAAAAAGTATGCTCATCTGAAAGGTAATTACGGTACGGCTTGGCAGAATCAGCAGAAGGAATTTGCAGACATTCCCGCACCTATTCTCTTTACTACCAACTGCTTAATGCCGCCCAAATCAAGCTATGCCGACCGTGTATTCACCACTGAGGTAGTGTCTTATCCTGAAATCGTGCATATTGGCGATAACAAAGATTTTACACCGGTTATCAAAAAGGCACTTGCTCTTGGCGGTTATCCAACCGATATGCACTTTACGGGAATTAACGGTGGTGAAAAGGTAATGACAGGCTTCGCCCACAACACCGTTTTGTCAGTAGCGGGCACCGTCATTGATGCGGTCAAGTCAGGTGCTATCAAGCATTTCTTCCTCGTTGGTGGTTGCGACGGTGCAAAGCCGGGGCGCAACTATTACACCGAGTTTGTAAAACAAACTCCATCCGACAGTATTGTTTTGACACTTGCCTGCGGTAAGTATCGTTTTAATGACCTTGATGCAGGAACAATCGGCGGACTGCCTCGCATTATGGATATGGGACAGTGTAACGATGCTTACAGTGCAATTAAGGTTGCGGTAGCACTTGCGGAAGCATTTGAGTGCGGTGTAAACGACCTTCCTCTTTCTATGGTGCTTTCGTGGTATGAGCAGAAGGCGGTATGTATTTTGCTGACTCTCCTTCATCTCGGCATCAAGAATATTCTCCTTGGGCCTTCGCTTCCTGCATTTGTATCACCTAATGTGTTGAATTTCCTTGTAGATAAATTTAGCATCGCACCGATTTCAACACCCGAAGAAGATTTAAAAAAGATACTTAAATAAAAATATGGCGACAGAAAGATTAGCAATCTCTCTGTCGCCATTTATGTTTTTTGCCTAATAGACAATTACACGAATTTTGGTCACAAATTTATTTGGTTTATGTAGTGTTATTACGTGTTATCCTGTGTTAAAAAGTTCCTAAAAACAGCGTTTTGTCACGGTTTTTGGTGCAAATCTCGTGTTAGGATACAAAATATTCAACAGCGTTTTCGGGGAAGAATTCACGAAACTCACTGCAAAGTTGTGCAGCAAGGGTTTTGTTGTGAGCAAGTACCAATGTCGGCTTATTTACATTCGCGATAATATTTGCCATTGTAAAGGTCTTACCGGAACCGGTTACGCCTAATAAAACTTGCTTGTTTTTTCCGTTTTTAATACCTTCGGTCAATTTTTGGATAGCCTCCGGTTGGTCACCCGTAGGCTTGTAATTTGAATGTAAAATAAACTTGTCCGCCATATTTTCACCCCTTTTTAGTATAACCATTGTGATAGTTTTGTTAAAAGTTTATTATAACATAATTTTTATAATAAGTAAACATCTAACATATCAGTATAAATTACAATATAATAAATTAAAATTGCGTCTAAAAACCGCTGTTATCAGTTTGATAACAGCGGTTTTAATAATTTTTATATAATTATATACTCAGACACAAAAGACACAATAATTTAAGTTTATCTTTGTACTCTGCCTGATCCGTCTCCTCCGGCAAGTTTTTCAACTTCTGCAACAGATACACGGTTGTAATCGCCCTCTACAGAGTGCTTAAGTGCTGATGCTGCTACTGCAAATTCGATAGCATCCTTAGAAGATTTACCTGAAAGCAGAGCATAAATCAATCCGCCGCCGAAACTGTCGCCGCCGCCTACACGGTCAACGATATGTAAGTGGTATTCTTTTGAAAAATAATAATCTTCTCCGTCATAAAGCATACCTGCCCAGTCATTGTCGCTGGCAGAAATAGAAGAACGGAGTGTTATGGCTACCTTTTCAAAGTCAAACTTATCGGCAAGTTGTTTTGCAACCGATTTGTATCCTTCTTTGTCCAATTTACCTCCGTAAATATCGGTATTTTCAGCCTCAATGCCGAAAACATCCTTAGCATCTTCCTCATTCGAGATACATACATCAACATATTGGCAAAGTTCTGTCATAGCAGTTCTTGCCTGGTCTCTTGTCCAGAGTTTTCCTCTGTAATTTAAGTCGCAAGAAATCTTAACGCCTTTTTCTTTTGCTTTTTTGCAAGCAACTTTGCAGATTTCAACAAGGTTTTCGCCGAGAGCCGGAGTGATTCCTGTAAAGTGGAACCAATCAGCACCCTCAAAGATACTGTCCCAATCAAAATCGTTTACATCTGCTTGCTGAATTGATGAATATTTGCGGTCATAAATACAAACAGAGCCTCTTTGTGACGCACCTTTTTCGAGGTAATAAATACCTACCCTTTCTCCGCCGCGTACAATTTTGCTTGTATCTACTCCGAAATAGCGCAGACTGTCAACTGCCGCCTGACCTATTGCGTGTTTTGGCAGTTTTGTTACATAAACACTGTCAAGACCGTAATTAGCAAGTGAAACTGCAACATTTGCTTCACCGCCGCCGAATGTTGCCTGCATCTGGTCGTTTTGAAAAAATCTGTAATATCCGTTGGGGGCGAGTCTGAGCATCAATTCGCCGAAAGTTACTACCTTAGCCATTTTGTTTTCCCTCCATCTTTTCAAGTGATTCTTTTACAAAGAAACTGCCGCCGATTGCCGCAATTTTATCAAAGGCCAAAAACTCATCAATATTACCGCGGTCGACTCCACCTGTCGGGATAAACTTAACCTGTGGGAACGGAGCAGAAAGTGCTTTTAAAGCCTTTAAGCCGCCATAGACATTTGCCGGGAAAAATTTAACGGTAGTAATGCCCAATTCAAGCGCTTGCATAATCTCGGTAGGAGTAACACAACCGGGATAATAAGGCACGTTATTCTTTTTGCACACTTTCGCTACATCAACGGATAATCCGGGGGACACAATAAACTGCGCTCCTGCTTTTAAAGCATCCTTACATTGTTCGGCATTAATAACAGTTCCGGCACCGATTGACATGTCGGGGTAATTCTTGCAAGCATATTCAATTGCTTCTTTTGCGCAAGCGGTTCTGAATGTTATTTCTGCACAGTTGATGTCGTTTGCTTTAAGTGCGGAAAGTATCTTATCAGTTTCAGACAATTCTTTGATAACCACTACGGGTATGTATTTTTCCATTATATTTGCTCCTTTAATTAACATACATTAACTGTTTTACCCGACGGAACACATACAGATTTATCCCCGAATTTAACCCATACATCTGTTGCTGTCGGGTTGTAAACCTTATCTCCGCAAACCGAATAGACAAGGCTCCTGTAAGCAGTTATGTAATCATAAATTTCTATATTAGTAGCATACCACACATTGTCATTATTTGCAACCTTTTCAAAAAATTCTTTGATTACATTCCAGTTACTATCTTTGCGGAATTCATAGGTATGTCCCCACAGATAAAACAGCCAACCATCACGGTTTGCGACATCTTCATTTATGAATTTGTCGGCAAGATTCATAAGTTCGCTATCGCAGTGATGACAGGTAGGATCTAATCTGAGCCAATCTTCAGGGAGTTTGAAAGAGCGATGAGATCGAGTTGTTCTCGCATATACTATACCTGATTGTTTTAATATATCGACAACATCATCATTGAAAGCACCGTAAGGGTAAGCATGTCCGCGAATGATTTTGCCGAAAGTTTCTTCAAGTTCTTCCCTGTCTTTTATTATATCACGGACACATTCTGCGGTTGATATATGATGATATACCGGATGCTTATATCCGTGCGTTGCAACCTCACACAAAGGGTTATCATAAAGTTTACGGGCTGTTTGTTTAGAAAGGCGAAAGTGAATCTGACCTTCTTCTCTGACGGTGCCCTCAGGAGAAAATAATCCTGCATTCACATTAAAGGTGCATTTGATATTATATTTCTCCATAAGTTTGATTAATTCTATGTCTGTATCGACACAGTCATCATAACTTAAAGTAAGTGCTTTTTCTTTTCCGTCAGGAAACAATAAATATGCGTTCATAATGATTCTCCGTTATTAATCTGTGAATTTTTAATTAGTTTACCATCTTGTCTGCCATTTCGGAAGATAGGAAGTATTTCCGATTTTATCCGATTCGGCATCATGTAACTTCGAGGTCTTTATTTTCTCTGCAAGCAAAGAGTCATACAGTTTATCATCAAATGGCAAAGTGATTTCTTTATTGCCTTGCCACTCAGAAAGATAGGCAGCATTAGACAGGGTAAGTTCGTCTATACCGTCAGTTCCCGGAGATATTAGTTCCTCTCCGAAAAGTACTGCATTAGTAAAGTTTTGCAAAATGCCCTTATGCGCTGACTCGTGTTTATCCTGTTTGATTTCCTCATAGTCATATTCGTCAAAGTTTTTGTTATCATCAGCGATAATTTCACTTATTGATTCTTTGAGTTTATACCATTATACCATTTCAAAACACCGTTTTCAAGGACAATTTTACCTAAATCTCCTGATATTTCAAGTCGGTTTGTTCCCGGGTATTCGCCGGTAGACGTCATAAATACACCTGTAGCGCCATTTTTGTAGCGGGCAAATATTGTAGCATCGTCCTCGACCTCGATATTATGGTATTTTGCTGTATCGCAAAAGCCGGTTATACTTTCGGGCATACCGCAAATCCATTGCCATAAGTCAAGATTGTGGGGTGCCTGATTTAAAAGCACTCCTCCGCCCTCACCTATCCATGTAGCACGCCAACTGTCTGAATTATAATAACTCTGGTCACGAAACCAGTTAGTAACTATCCAGACAACTCTTTTAAGTTCGCCCAACTTTCCGCTTTTTACTATTTCGCGGGCTTTAATAAACAAAGGATTGGTGCGCTGATTGAGCATAATAGAGAATACTTTGCCCGATTTTTTTGCCGCTTCATTAAGTTTTTTCACCCTTGAAACCGAAATGTCCGCAGGCTTTTCAAGCATTACATTAAGCCCTTTATCAAAAGCCTTGACAGCAATTTCGGCATGCAGAGGATGAGGCACCGCTATAATAACGCTGTCGCAGATTTTATCATTAAACAACTGTTCATAGTCAGTATAGCATTTAATATCAGGGTGTTTTTCTGAAAATGCATCGAGTTTTTTCTCGGATATGTCACAAACCGCAGTAAGAGTCATACCGTTAATTTGGTTTTCAGCAATACATGCGGCATGGACCGAACCCATGTTTCCGATACCGATTACCGCTACTTTAATAGTATTCATTATTATCTCCCCCCAGAATATATCTGTAATAATTATTCTAAACCGAAAGAATGCAGATAGTCATAGCTGCGCTTTAAGCAATCAAAGGGATCTTCGCCGTTACAGTTATCCTGTTCGACAATCAGATACTTTGTTCCTGATGACTCTGCTTTTTCAATAATGCGGTCAAAGTTAAGATTTCCCTCTCCAACAGGAACCATAATGGGATTATATCTTTTACCGCTATGAGCATAATCTTTCAAGTGAATACAGGGTACTCTGCCTGAGAGTTTTTCTATCCATTGTGCCGGATCGCCGCCACCGACTTGTACCCAGAAAGTATCAATGGTAAATCCCATTTCGTCGGCAGAAAAATCCTCTGCAAGTTTTTCTATTATAAGTTTTCCGCCTATTTTTTGAAATTCACCGTCGTGATTATGATACATAAAATACTTTCCGTTTTCTTTTAAGCCCTTTACAACGGGTTTATATGCGCGAACAAACTCATCATAATGCTCTGCACCGTCTTCATCTACAAAACCGTACCAGCCGAGTCCTACATATTTACAATCAAAAATGTCATGATTTTTCGCAACTTTCACGATGTCGCTTTGAAGTTTATCCCCTGAAATGTGCGTGAGTGCGCATTTAAGTCCGTTCTTTTTAAGTTCCTCATTAAGCCATTCGGGTTCATAATCGCAAGTACCTGATACTTGCACGCTTTTATAACCGATGTCTGCTACCTTTTTAAGGGTTTGTGCAAAGGAGTCTAAGTCCTTGCAAAATTCATAAGTTGTAAATAATTGAGCACTGATTTCCATAATGTATTTTCCTCCTAAAATAAATTCTTAAATGAATTACATGCTGTATCAAAAGCAGTATTACTGTCGGCATATTTATTTTCTGTAATTTCACTTTTTTCGCCCTTGCGCTCGAGGTTTGACAAACCGTCAAACACGGTAAGATGCGGTTCCATTGTAAAGTCTTTTCCGCCAAGCGAAATAAACTTTTCGGCTATCTGTTTAATATTTCCGTCACCGCATCCCGCCGGTACGATTTCGCCCTCTGACTTTGCATCCTTAATATGCATATAGTAAATATAATCTTTGAGCATATCCCAAGCATTTAAAGTATTGACACCGCATTGAACGAAGTTAGCAGGGTCAAATATACCTTTAAGAGTCGGTAATGCCTTATAAATTTCAAGACATCTTTCAGGTGTATCGCCATATATTCCTTTTTCATTTTCGTGGCAAAGAGTCACATCAAATTGCTGCGATAAATCACACATAACACCCAAACGCTCAATAACTTCATTTTTATAATCTGAAAAGTTTTTTTCATTGGGTATATAAAAAGAGAATATGCGCATATTTTTGCTTTCAAGAATATTTGCTATTTCCAATGTGTGCTTAAGTTTTTCAATATGAGCCTTAAAATCATCACTTTCAATTTCTATCTTGCCGATAGGCGAACCGACTGACCAGGTGATAAGACCATTTTTATTGAGTTTATCTTTTACTTCTTTTGCTTTCTCAACGGTTATTTCGGAAACATTTACACCGTCAACATTTCGAATTTCAAGTCCGTTTAAACCGTTTCTTTTAAGCGCTATTATTTGCTCGTCAATATCGGGGCTTGCTTCATCGGCAAATGCATAAATATTAATATCTTTCATTTTTATACCCCCGAGTATGCTGAAAATCCGCCATCTATCGGTAAAACTACACCTGTGATAAAGCCTGCTGCTTCATTATTAAGTAAAAACAGCAGTCCGCCATCAAGTTCGTTAGCCTCACCAAATCTGCCCATAGGTGTAGCGGCTAAAATTTTTCCTGTTCTTGCAGTAGGTGTTCCGTCATCGTTAAAGAGCAATTTTGCATTCTGCTTTGTTGAGAAAAAGCCCGGTGCTATTGCATTTACGCGGATGCCCACTTTTGAGAAGTGTACTGCAAGCCACTGTGTAAAGTTTGAAATTGCCGCCTTAGCACCCGAATAGGCAGGAATTTTTGTAAGCGGCGTAAAAGCGTTCATACTTGAAATGTTGAGCATGTTGCATCCCTGTCTGCCGACCATCTGACGAGCAAACGCCTGAGTAGGTATCAGAGTGCCCAAGAAGTTAAGATTGAATACAAAACCGACACCGTCACTTTCAAGGTCGAAGAAGCTTTTTGTGTCGGCATCGATGTCACCGAGTTCAAAGTATTCCTTATCGGTTGTTGCCTTCGGGTTATTTCCGCCCGCACCGTTTACTAAAATATCGCATTTGCCGAAATCTTTTTCTACCTCGTCTGCGACCTCATAGCATGCAGTTTTATCGAGTACATTACACTTATAAGCTTTAGCAACACCTCCCTCGGCGGTAATTTCATCAGCATATTGCTTTGCGGCATCGTAGTAAAGGTCAAGAAGAGCTACTTTAGCACCGGCACGCGCAAGTGTTTTTGAAAATGCCGAGCAAAGTACACCGCCTGCTCCTGTTACTACTGCAACTTTTCCTGTTAAATCAGTATTTAAGACATTTTTATTCATTATTTATTCTCCGTTTCCGCCTTTTCACAGGCTTCAAAAAGTCCGTTAATATATGTAGCACCTAAAGCCCTGTCGTAAAGACCGTATCCGGGCTTTCCGCTTTCACCCCAAATCATTCTGCCATGGTCGGGACGGACATAGCCGTCAAATTTCGTTTCAACGAGTGCCTTTACTATTTCGTACATATCAAGACTGCCATTAGCAGAAAGATGTCCGCACTCCTCAAAACTTCCGTCCTCAAGAAGTTTCACCTGTCGGATGTGCATAAAGGCAATTCTGTCCATACCGCTGTATTTACGCACCATTTTAGGGATATCGTTAAACCCGGCACTTCCGAGACTGCCGGTGCAAAGACAAAGGCTATTAGCCGGGCTGTCTACAATATTAAGCAATCTGTCGAGATTTTCTTCGTTAGTAATAATTCTCGGGATACCGAAAATCGGATATGGCGGGTCGTCGGGGTGTATTGCCATCTTAACACCGCATTCTTCGGCAACAGGAATTATTTTTTTAAGAAATTTTTCTAAATTTCTCCAGAGTCCCTCCTCGCCGAGTTTTGAATAAGCACCGATTAAATCTCTGACTTCAGATTGAGTATAACTTGAATCCCAGCCAGGCAGATGTATATCGTCCTTTAAAGGATCTAATCCCTTTAACTGTTCCATATACATAACAAGGCTTGTAGAACCGTCTGCCGCCTTTTTGTCGAGTTGTGTTCTTGTCCAGTCAAAGACCGGCATAAAATTATATGTGATACACTTAACACCGTATTTAGCACAGCGGCGGATATTTTCACAATACACCTGAGTATATTCCTCCGCTTTCTCTGTTCCGAGTTTAATTTCCTCGGGCACGGGTACAGATTCAACAATGTCAAAAATAAGTCCGTTTTCCTCTGCCTGTGTTTTTAATTTTTCGAGACTTTCTTCCGGCCATACCTCACCCGGTTTAACATCATAAACTGCTGTTACTACCGAGCGCATATTCGGTATCTGTCTTATGTATTCGAGCGAAATCGGGTCACTCTCACCATACCACCTAAAAGACATTTTCATATCAATCACCAATCGCTTCCTTTATATTGTAATGACAGATTTTTGCTGCGAGTATTTAGGTTTATAACATATAATTTTTCATACATATACAACCCCAATATATAAGTATAATAATATAATAATCAATACAATTAAATTGTTAAAATTAACAATATATATTGCAAATATTATCATATTATATTAATATATTCACGGTGATACTATGTCAAAATATTTTTCCTACAAAGATAAAGATATTTTTATGCATTATAGCCGCGATACAAAACCTGTTCCGTCTGATTTCAGAATGCACACACATGAATATTATGAGTTATATTATTTTGAGGGCGGCAGCGGTATTTACAGGGTTGAGGGTACACCTTATCTGCTTGAAAGCGGTGACATTCTTATATTGCGACCGGCAGAGGTACACTATATAGAAATCAGCAATACTCAACCATATACCAGACTTGCGATTCATTTTAAAGCCGACCTTTTTTCCGATATTGACCCGAGCGGTAAACTTTTAGCACCGTTTAACAGTCGAAAAATCGGGACTTTCAACCGCTATCGCGCGGACAACTTCAAAAACAAAGATTACAAAGTTTTTATTAAAAACCTTATTAGCGACAGTGCTGACAGGCGTGTTCAGATAATTACAAATCTATTGCCGCTTTTAAATGAAATTTCTCACGCTTTCAGCTCGGTAACCGAAACGGAGATTAATAAATCGCTCGACAGCAGAATTATTAATTATATTAACCGACATCTTTACGAGAATATTAACCTTGATGATATATGCGACAGATTTTACATAAGCAAGACGCATCTTTGCCGCATTTTTAAAAAAGCCACCGCATCGACTGTGGTAGAATATATAACTATAAAAAGGCTTGTTAATGCCAGGCGTCTTATTCTCTCGGGCACTCCGCCTACAAAGGCATATTTGCAGTGCGGTTTCAGAGATTACTCAGTCTTCTACCGCGCATATAAAAATAAGTACGGTGTGCCACCGAGCAGAATTGCAGACGATTGATTGCAATTTTACATAACATCATGCCGATTGCTACGCTTATTTTTCAAGCACACATAACTAAACCGCCATCTTAGAACTTAATCTAAGACGGCGGTTTTTGTTGGTGGAGGCGA
>JAXJSP010000052.1:0-79089 GCA_036310005.1 Acutalibacteraceae bacterium
CTTTCAATTCTAATATCTCTTTCTCATGTTTTTGAATCTGTGTATATTCTCTTGGCATACAAATTCCCCCTATGGTAGTTCCATTAATTCTACCATAGGGGGCTCTTTTTTTCTATTGTCCGTTTTTACTGGACTTGTTCATTTAATGCTATGCTTTTTTAAAATAAGTAAGTATATTGATATAATCAATATTGTGTAATTTTTAAAATAAATTAAAAGCAAACCGAATAATAACAAGATTACATTGAAAATCAATGAAATTACATTTAAGTATTTATGTTTAATCTTTGTGCATAACAAAATATCATAACCGTCTAATCCGTATATTGGCAACAAATTAAATATAAGCAGCGACAAATTAACGACTATGTAGTTATCTAAACCGAAAATCACAGAAACAATCAGAAAGATTAAATTAAATAAACAACCGCCTGAAGATATTAATAAATTATCTAATTCTGTTGAAAAATCAGATTTCAAATTTATATTTATAACACAAGAATCAAAAGTCAGGCTGTTAATTTTCTGTTTTGTTATAAGTATAAAAAGCAGATGCCCCAATTCGTGAAATAATGCAGAATATATAGAACAAACGACTAAACTGTTATCACCGGATAAAAGCATTAATGAGAGTACAATAAAAAACCAAAAATTGATTTTAAGCATTATTTGATATAGGTAAATAGTAAATCGGGTTCAAAATAGTATCATTTAATTTAATTTCAAAGTGCAGATGCGGTCCCGTAGATTGTCCCGTACTGCCCACCAAAGCAATCAAATCGCCTTTTTTTACCTTATCACCCTGTTCAACCTTTAATTCTAAACAATGTGCATAAGTTGAATATAACCCGCTTGAGTGATTAATTTGAACAAAGTATCCCAAATCTGTACTAAACATCGCTTTATTTACAATTCCGTCAGCGGCTGCATATATTTCCTGACCTTCAGGTGCTGCAAAATCTATTCCGCTATGTAATGCATAATTTCCGGTCACAGGGTTGTATCTATAACCGTATTCGGATGAAATTCGTTGATAATCTACCGGAATACACATATTTTCAGCGACAATATTTGTACTTAATTGTTTTAAAGCAGTATCATTAACAGAGGTTTGTACTGTTTTTTCTTCGTTTTGAGTTGTTTCTTCTTTTTCATTTTCTTCATCGGAAATTACCTGTTCTATATTAATATCGTCTAAAAAGTTAGTTTTATAATATGAATAAAAGATTTTATATTTATCATTTACTAAAAATTTAAAGACAGTTAAAGTTATAATTATTAACAAACAGATAATTGTTCTGAAATAGACTATTTTTAATAAACATTTATTTTGCATATAATCACCAAAATAATTTTATGCAAAGTAAAATAAAAAAAGAACGGTTATTAAAACCGTTCTTTAAACATTGTCCACTGTAATTACACAATCATAATCATTGTCAAATTCCTGAATTTTTCTTTTTGTTTCTAAAATTAATTCTTCGTTAGAAATATCAACATTAAAAGGTTTGACTACATCGAAAATCAAGTCTTTTTTATTATCTAACTCAACGATTCTAAAATCATGAACAGATAAATCATCAGAAATGCTTTTTAATATATTTAAAATTTTATCTTTAATTGAATTGTATTTATCATTATCTGTTGCTACAGGGTCCATATGTATTACCATATTTACGCCTGTAAGATTATATATTTTTCTTTCACAAGCATCGACAGATTCGTGACAGGAAATTATATCGAGTTTGTCTGACACTTCAACATGAGCAGATGCAAACATTTTTCCGGGGCCGTAATTATGCATAACAAAATCGTGCACATCTAAAAAGTCATCAAACTCAGAAATCGTTTTGAATATGATTTCAACAACATCCTTGCTTGGAGGCTCACCTAACAATGGACTGAATGTCTGTATTGCAGAGGTAATTCCGCCATAAATAATAAACAATGATACTGCTAATCCGGTATAAGCATCAATATTAATATCAAATATACGATAAATAATATTTGAAAACAAAACTACAGTTGTTGTTAATGCATCATAAAAGCAGTCTTTTGAAGTTGCAATTAATACTCCTGAATTAATTTTTTTACCGATTTTTTTATTGAAAAAATATAACCACAGTTTAATGAAAATTGAAATTACTAACAGTGCTGCGACAACAAAAGTTAATTTGTTTAAAGTATCGGGATTAAAAATTCTTTGGAAAGAAGATTTAAACAGTTCAATTCCGACTACTGCAATAATAACCGATACCAAAAATCCCGACATATATTCCATGCGTCCGTGACCGAACGGATGCTCTTTGTCGGCAGGCTTGCTTGATAATTTAAACCCAAAAAGAGTTAATATAGAAGAAACCATATCAAGCAAGTTGTTAATTGCATCGGCAATAATAGCAATACTGCCTGTGACGATACCGGTAAACAGTTTTATTAAAAACAAAGAAATATTACATATAATACCGGCAAATCCGCATAAATTACCGTAACTGTTTCTTGTTTTTTCAAGATGAATACTTTCACTGTCTTTAACAAACAGTTTAATTAAAAAATTTGTCATTTAAAATTTAGAGCCTTTTGAACCTTTTGCACCAAAAGAGCCCACTCCGTCTAAAATATTAGAATCGTAAGTAAATACTAAATTTTCTTCTTCCCTTTTCCTCTTAAATGCTAAAGAGATTAATCTGTCAAGCAACTCATTATACTTAATTCCTGTTGCTTCCCAAAGATAAAATGCAAGTGAACCGGGTATAGTGTTTATCTCGTTTACATATACTTTTTCATTATCATCACAGTCCATTAAATAGTCAATTCTCACAACACCGTTAGCGCCGATTGTTTTAAATGTATCGCACGATATTTTTTGAATTTCTTTCATTTTTTCGTCACTGATATCGGCCGGTAGTTTTCTTTTTAATGTAGCCATTCCTTCACTTGACTTTTGATTGCTGATGTATTTATCCGTAAAAGATAAAATTTCATCCTGCATAACCGGTTCTTCGCAAACCGAGGCTATATTTTCGTTTTGGTCGCCTAAAACAGAACAGTTAATTTCTCTTAAATTTGTTATTGCTCTTTCGATTATTACTTTTGAAGCAAATGAAGTTGCTAAATCGATTGCTTCAATCAAACTTTGTAAATCGGAAGCTTTACTGATTCCGATACTTGAACCTAAATTCGCGGGCTTAACAATTACAGGATATCCGAACTTTTTTTCAATGTCATTTATTATTAATTCCTTTTCGTTGCTCCAATCCATTGAAGTAAATGCTATATGCGGTAAGGTTGGTATATCGGCAGAAATTAATACTTTCTTAAATAAATCTTTGTCCATACCTAAAGCTGCACTCATAGTATTGCAGCCGACATACGGAATACCGAGCATTTGCAAATATCCCGATACTGTTCCGTCCTCACAGTTTGTACCGTGTACGACAGGCAAAACTACATCAATGTATTCAACCGGCTTGTTTTTCTTGAAACCGCCTTTAACATTGTATAAACAAAATCTGTCTTCATTTTTTCCTATGTAAACATTCATATATTTATTCTTAAAATCAGACAAATCACAGTTTCTGAAAGTGTTTATATCACAAAAAGATTTATCAAATAACATCTGTCCTGATTTTGTAACATAAATAGGTACAATATCATATTTTTCTTTATCTAAATTATTAATTGCTTGCACTCCCGAAATTATTGAAACTTCATGTTCAACAGAGACACAACCAAAAATTACACCAACACTTGTTTTCAAAATTTACACCTCTTATTTAGAATAATTATCAGGCAAGTCATTTTCAAATAAGACTACGCAATTATTATCAACAACTTTATTTAAATGTACCATCGCTTCTTTAAATGAAGAAACAATTAACATTTTATTTAAATCAAAACTGTTTACAGATTTAATTCCGTCTGCTAATGCTTTTGTTCTCTCTTTTCCTACAAGAACAATTTCAAAGTCAAGTTCAGCCGCTTTTTTTCCTAATTTATAATTCTCATCATATTCAATATCACCTAACTCTACCATACCGGGAGTTACTAAAATTTTTCTGTAATTTTCAAATCGGTTCAGCACATTTAAAGATTCATTACTGCCGCATGGGTTTGAATTATAAGCATCGTCAATAAGCAAAGAGCCTTTGATAAACGGTTTTAATTCAAGTCTGTGCTCAACTGCAGACAGTTTATCAACAGCAAATTTAATTTGTTTAATACTAACACCTAAATCAATCGCAACTGCAACTGCACCCGCTATATTTAAAACATTGTGCATACCTAAAAGTTTAGTATTTAACTCAAATTTTTGATTTTTATATTCAATGCTGAAGGAATAACCGAAAGCGGAACCTTTAATATCAGAGATTTTAAGTTGTCCTTCATTTGCTGAATAACTGACAAAATTATAGTTTTCTGCTTTGCTTTTAATAAATTCATTATCAAAATTCAAATATACCGTTCCGTTTTTGCGTTTTACAGCATCAGCAAGTTCAAATTTTGTATTTATTATGTTGTCAATAGTTTTAAATGTTTCAAGATGCTGAGGGCCTATTGATGTAATTATAGCACAATCGGGTTGAACTATATCACATATCTGTTTAATATCACCTGTATTCTTAGCGCCCATTTCGCAAATAAAAATTTCATGGCTTGGTTTTAACATTTCTCGTATTGTTCTGACAACGCCAAGAGTCGTATTATAACTGCCAGGAGTATATAAAACATTATATTTTTCTTGCAAAATTCTTGCTAAAATATACTTTGTGCTTGTTTTACCGTAACTGCCGGTAATACCGATGATTTTTAAATTCTTATTGTTTCTTAAAATTTTTTTAGCATCATTAATATAATACTTCTTTATAATTGACTCTATTGGTGTGTTAATCAGAATAATTAGCATAGAAACAAAAGTCGTGACAAAAGATAAAACTAATAAAATATAGTTAAATAAATATGATACAGTATTAGATAAAACCGCAAAAACTGCAAGCAGAATAAAATAAGAAAAATACATTCTTTTAATTCTTGCAGTAAAAACAATAGGTTTAATAGCGGTTTTTTGTTTCATCACTGATATAAACACGGTAAAAATTAAATATATCATCGATAATATTATAGTAATGATAAATAATTTAAACACAAATAAAACTGTTAATATCACCAATGAGACTAAATTTAATATAATCTTCTTATAACCGGTCTCAAAAAGCCATTTACAATACCTTGAATTATAATATGAATTTTGTTGCAACATGTGAAAATATTGTGTTATGGAAAATAAACCTGTTAATGCAATTAAAATTTCGCTGAATAAACACAAATAATTCATTAATTAGCCTCCAGAAAACTCTTAATTATCAAGTTGACCTGAACGGGGTTGTTTAAAAAAGAAAAATGTCCGGCATTTTTAATAACACATAAACCGCTGTCAGGAATAAGACTTTCAATCAGTTTTGCGTCTGAAAGCGGAGTTGCATCATCATTTTCTCCCCAGATTAATAAAGAGGGAACCTTAATATTAGGCATATATTTAGTCAAATCTTCATTTACGGTATTAACTAAAGTAGCTCGTAATACAGGCGGAGCTGAATTATAATCTGAAGAACCAAAATAACTTCTCCACTCATTCAGTAAATTTTCAGTGTAGTTCTTAATAATAGGTAAAGTCAAGAACCATTTTCCGGCTTTAAAACAACATTGTTTTAATTTTGCTTTAAATGACTTTTTGTGCATAACTCCTGCTACATCAATTAAAATCAGTTTTTTAGGAGTGTAAAGACCGCTTCCGACCATCTTGAAAATTACTCTGCCGCCGAATGAATGTCCTACTAAAACTGCATTTTTGATATCAAGTTCATTTAAAAACTTTAAAGTAACATCTACATAATCGGATACTGTCCAAGGCTCTTTTATAATTTCGCTTTTTCCAAATCCGGGAAAATCTAAAGCGATAATTCTATTTGTATTTTTCAAAGGTTCCATTATGCATCTGAAAGGCTCAATAGAAGACCCCCAACCGTGTAAAAAGACAATAGGTTCGCCTTTTCCGTAATCTTCATAATTAATTTTAATACCATTTATTTCAATAAACAATATTATCACTCCTAAAGCCGCTTAAATACTTTTCAATAAATAGGTTCATATCACTTGGTAATTCACAACTACATTCTATAATTTTACCCGAAATTTGATTTTTAAATTTTATATAAAAACAATGTAAAGCCTGTCTGTTCATCAGTTCTCTGTTGCCGCCGTACAAATCATCACCGACTAAAGGATGACCGATAGATGACATGTGTACTCTGATTTGATGCGTCCTTCCCGTTTCAAGAGAAAGTTCAAGTGCTGAATACTTATCATTAGAAAACAGGTTTTTATAATGAGTAATTGCGTTTTTACCGTTCAAATCATCTGTTTTTCTTTTAATAAAACTGTTTTCTTCTAAATCTATTTTTGAAGTAATTGTATCTTCATCTTTTGTTTTGCCATGACAAAAAGCAATATATTTTTTAACCGCATCCTTATACATAGAAACCGCTAATTGATTTTTAGCAATTACAAGTATTCCGCTTGTGTTTTTATCCAGTCTGTATACAGGTCTGAAAATTAAGTTTAAATTATTCTTTTTACAATATGTATCAAAAGCATTTTTCAGCGTATTATTTTTAATAGTCGAAGTCGGATGTACAGCAATGCCCGAAGGTTTGTTAACAAGAATATAATCATCGTCTTCATATATAATATTAAGCTCTAAATCACAATCTACTTCGTGTACAATACATTTGTCTTCTAATTTTAATATAATAATGTCGCCTTTATTAACAGGTGTGTTAGTAAAAACAGAATTTCCGTTTAGCATAATTCCGTTTTCTGTCCTTTTAAGTCTTCTTACCATCGAAGTAGAAATTTTGTTGCTTTTTAAATAGTTTCTGAGACTTATGTAATTATCATCGGCAATTAATTTTATTATTCTTGACATACATACCTACTGTATTAAATTATTAAGTATATAATAACAATTTATTTCAAATATTTCAACAATAACAAAGATATTTAAATATATTTTTAAAAAGTACTTGATTTTATTTTACATTTCTGTTAAAATCGTTAATAGTCATGTGAAAATTATAAAGGAGGTGCAGACTGTGGCAAAGTGTGACATCTGCAACAAAGAAGTTTCATTCGGTATTAAGGTATCTCATTCTCATAGAAGATCTAACAGAACCTGGAAGCCTAATGTAAAAAAAGTTAAGGCTATTGTAAACGGTACTCCGTGTAGAGTGAATGTTTGCACCCGTTGCTTGCGTTCAGGAAAAGTTACTCGTGCAATTTAGTAATAATATTTATTTGCAAAATAAAATCCCCGAACAAATTGTTCGGGGATTTTTAATTATAAACCAAAACTGACGCTTAACGCTTCGTTAATTTGATTCATAGAATCGGTGTCAAGGGTACCCATTTTTTCTTTTAATCTTTTTTTATCAATTGTTCTTACTTGTTCTAATAAAACAATTGAATCTTTTGCTAACCCGCTGTCATCAGCGTTTAGTTTAATATGAGTAGGTAATGTCGCTTTTTCCCTCTGGCTTGTAATTGCCGCGGCAATAACGGTAGGACTGTATTTATTACCTACATCATTTTGAACAATAAGTACCGGTCTGACTCCTCCCTGTTCCGAACCTACTACCGGGCTTAAGTCAGCGTAGTAAATGTCTCCCCTTCTTATAGTCATTTATGTTCACTCTCCGAAAATATTAACTCAATTATATTTTTGCCTAAATTTAAAAATTTAAACATAAAATACAATCTTATTACATAATATTTCCGTTTGAAGCAATTTGACATTATTCTACAATTGAAAAGGCTTTCTTATATCCCTCACAAATATCCGAAGCAATCATTGTTCTTGAACTGTAATTTTTTGAATATAAATCGGCACTCAGTCCATGCACAAACACACCTACACAGGCAGCCTCAGTCGGCGCTAACCCCTGTGCGCACAATGAAACGATGGTGCCTGCGAGAACATCACCGCTGCCGGCAGTTGCTAATCCGTTATTACCGGTTGGGTTAACATACATCGCTCCGTTTGCACAGTGCACAACAGTATGAGGCCCTTTTTCTACGACAGTAATTGAATATTTTCTTGCTAATTGATTTGCAAAAAACAATCTGTTTGTGTTCAGCTCTTCAAGAGTTATATTACATAGTTCTGCTAATTCACCGTCGTGGGGTGTTAAAATAATATCCCCTTTCTTTTCTTTGAGTTTATCTAAATCTTCTGCGAGCAATCTCAAGGCTGTTCCGTCAATAATTAATGTTTTATCATATTCACAAATTAATTTATTTAATAAAAATCTGCTTCTGTTTGACTTTTCAATGCCACAGCCGATTATAACAGCATTACTTGAAACTAAATCTTCATAAATTGTTTCAGATTTGGTTTGGTCATCGTAAATGCTGAAAATTGCCTCAGGAAGTGAAGATGAAATAATATGATAGCATCTTTCATCAACAGCTAATTTTACGAGTCCTACCCCGCTTCTGTAAGCGCCTTGTGCACATAGCACCGCAGCGCCTGACATACCGTACGAACCGCAAAAAGCACCGACTTTACCAAAAGTACCTTTATGACTCCAAACACTTCTTTTTGGCATCATTAATTTAACATTTTCAACATTTAAAGTTTTAAAATTACTGTCAATTTTGCAATTTTCCGGAATACCTAAATCTGAAATTTTAATTTCACCGCACATCAATGTAGCCGGATATAGTACAAAACAAGATTTGTAACCGAAAAATGAGATAGTTATGTTAGATTTAATAGCATTTTTTGCTATTTTTGCGGTATCACATTCAATTCCGCTCGGTACATCAATACTGACTACTAAATTATTAGTTGAGTTAATAATTTTGCACACTAAATCACTGCGAGAAGGCAATTCACCGTGAAAACCGATACCGTAAATTGCATCCACAATTATATAAGATTGTTCAATTGCTTGTCTGCATTTATCAGGCTGACTTCTAAAATCAATTGTTGCGATGCCTGCCTCTTGCGTCAGTTTAAACATATCACCTTTTACACCGTCAAGAACAGGTCCGTCGGGTAAAATTATTACAACTCTCAGTCCGTACGAAGCAAGTTTTCTTGCTATGACAAATCCGTCTCCGCCATTATTACCTTTACCGCACACAACAGTTATAAGTTTATCGTTATCTGAAATTAATTTATGTATTTCACTTGCAGCGTAAGAGCCGGCATTTTCCATTAATCTTCTTTCTGAAAAGCCAACTTCAACGCACTTATTTTCAATAAATTTAATTTGTTCTTTACTGTATATAACCATAATTTACTCCTAAATTTTATTAATAGTTACGCTTCTCGGAATAAACCTTTTAAGTCTTTCTAACATCTGTTCATTCGGCTGTAATACTATTGTTTGCTTTCCTGTTTTAGAATCATAAGTGAAATAAAATAATTTATCACTATTTTCATTGGCAGCCATAATTACATTGTTCATATTGTTTAAGTCCTTAAATTCGCCGACCTCATATACATTTGAACAGTCAAAACTTGCAATTCGTTTTCTTCTTGATTTTGCGTAAATAATGTCAACATCAACTGCACCGTTTACAAAAGAATATTCGAATTCCATATAAAACTGTTTTATAAGCCAACTTATTGCTAAAAACTCTAAAAAGCAAAGAATTAAAAATACAAAGTTTGCAAACAAAGCAAAATAAAAAGTAATTAAAATTATTATTGCACTTATAATTACAGAAGTGACTTTTAGTAAGTTTTCTTTTTTATTGTTATTTTTCTTAAATAATTGTTCATACACAGAATTCATAATTCTCTCCTAAATTAATTTTTACCATTATAACACAAAAAAATAATAATAACAATAAAAGCACCGTAAATTTTAAAACGCACCCCAAAAGTCAGTCGCTTTTGAGGTGCATTTCATTTTATAGTGCTTTAAAAGGTAAAACAATATTAATCTAAATTACTATCAATGTCGTTTACTGCCGAAGAAACTGCACTCGCATCACTGTCAATCATTGATGATACATCGCTTACTACTGAAGACACTCCGCTTTCAACTTTACTTACTATTGAAGACAAATCATTATTATCAGAACTTACGATTCCCGATGAAGCAACGCCATCATCAATTTTTCCGTCTTCTGATGAACATGAAACAAATGAAGTTAAAAGAATTAAACAAGTAGCAAAACATAAAAAACTTTTATAAATTGTATTCATATTTTATCCTCCTTAATTATAATATTTCTCAATTTATTTAAATTATTCATTTGAATAAAAACTGCTTTTGCTGTTTAGTTTTATTGATTTTCCTTTAATTACAACATCATTTCCCTCTGTTTTTCTGATAACAAGTTCAACATCCTGATTATATTTTAAGTTATTTAAAATATCTAAAAACTTATAGTCATCGCTAACTTCAATTGAATTTATCGATCTTATAACATCGTTTTTTTCAATACCCGAATTAAAAAAACTACTTGCAAGCTCGATATCATTAATTCTTAGTCCGCTAACCTCATTAAACATAATTGCTTCGTTTTCTTTAATATAAATATAAGAAATACCAAGTTTACCTCTGCTGATTACCGCGCCGAATTTCTTGATTTCTTCAGCAACTTCAACAACTGTATTTATCGGAATGCAAAA
This sequence comes from Acutalibacteraceae bacterium, assembly GCA_036310005.1. Taxonomy (GTDB): domain Bacteria; phylum Bacillota; class Clostridia; order Oscillospirales; family Acutalibacteraceae; genus JAXJSP01. Next base: position 10,706 of record JAXJSP010000052.1, read on the forward strand.
ACCTATCGATTCGTATCCTTCTACATTTAATTTACAGTTTGTAATGCCTATTAACTTGTTTTCTGAATTAAAAACAGGACCGCCGGAAAACCCCGGATTTACTGATGCATCAAACTGAAATAATTTAATTGAATAATCTCCGTTATCATTTATATATCTGTTTGTGTGACTGATAACACCGCTTGTCAGAGTAAAACCTAAATCTTCATAAAAAATATTACCCAGTATTGAGATATTTTCTCCTTTTTCACATTTATCCGAGTCGTATATTTCCGGGCAATTTAAGTTATTTATATCAACCTTTAAGAGCGCGATATCAGATTTTATGTCACCGCCGATGTAAGATGCATTATAACAATTTCCGTCATTAAATTTGATGAGAAATTCAGGTTCTGACAAATCTTTATAAATATGGTCATTTGTCACAATATAACCGTCTTCGGAAATTACTGTTCCGCTTGCAATATTATAGTTTTTATCGTTTTTTCCTTTAACATATATTTCAACACAAAATTCATTCAAATTCACTTTATCCGAAGCGATAGTGTCATTTGAAACTTTGCTGACTGTTTGCCCAGAATTATCAGCTTTAGTGTTCATACTGTAAAACACTAAGATGTTACATAGAACAAACAGTATAAAAATAAGGAACAATAATACAAAAGATAAAATTCCTTTGATATTGTTCCTTTTATGTTCGTTATTCAAAATTTCACCTGAATTCAAGATATTTTTTTCGGTAAAATAATTTCAAATTCAGTATATGCTCCAACTTTACTTCTTGCAAATATTTCTCCTTTATGACAAAGAATTATATTTTTAACAATATGAAGCCCAAGCCCTGTTCCCAATTTATCTACCGACCTTGACTTATCTGTTTTATAAAATCGCTCAAAAATATGAACGATTTCTTCTTCTTCAATTCCATCACCGTTGTTTTTTATAAAGAAACTGACAGTATCGAAATTTTCAACTTTTGAAACAGATATGTAGCCGCCGACCGGTGAAAACTTAACTGCATTATCAACAAGATTATAAATTGCATTAAACATTAAATCATTATCACATTCTATAATCATTGTTCCCAATGAATCAAGTCCATATACGTCAATATTTTTTTCTGTAATTTTCGGTTCAAGATTTAAAAATACATTTAAGACAATTTCACTTAAATCTGTTTTTACATAATTCATTAATTCTCCGCTTTCAATTTTAGATAAATGAAGCATCGAATTTACCATAACATTTAATCTTTTAACTTCATTGGAAATTATTTTCAAATACTTGTCCTGATTTTCTTTGGATATAGTACCGTCAATAATACCGTCAATATAACCTGCAATTACAGTCATCGGTGTTTTAAATTCGTGCGATACATTTGATATAAAACTGCTTCTTACATTTTCAAGAGTTAACATTGCATTACTCATAGTATTAAATGAATTAGCAAGTTCTCCTATTTCATCATCACTTTGATAATTAATTTTAGTTGTAAAATCGCCGTTAGCCATACTCTTTGCTGCTGCGGACATATCAGTTAACGGTTTTAGTATTTTTTTAGTTAAAATTAAAATTACTATATAAAGAACAAGCAAGGCGAAAACTACGCTTATTAAAAGCGCGGCAATAGATTTGTTTATTAATGATACATACATATCCGCATTTAAAGAAACAAATACTGCGCCTATTATATTCCCGTCTTTATCTAATAACTGCGCACCGGCGACAAAATGGTCCTCATAATAAATATCTGATAAAGTACCTAATTCACTGTAAATGTCATATTCAAAAATATATTTCATTATATCTTTGCTTATTAATTTCTTTTCGTGCAGACAATAATTGCCTAAACTATTGTCGGTACATAAAAAAGTTCTGCCATCCAAAGTGACAAAAAATACAGTATATTCATCAGAAGAAATGGCCTTTCCCGTTCTTTCCAAAACAGAGAAATACTCCCCTTCTTCTTCAGCATTTTTAACCGCTTCACTTATGGAAATTACATTATTCTCCAACAAAGTAAGCCTATCCTTTTTTATATAATCAATTTCTAAAAAAGTATAGACTATTACTAATAAAGATAATGCAATTGTAATTGCCAATGATGACACAAAATAAAACTTTCTGAATAAATTAAGTTTCATATCTGTTTAGTTTCGAACTTGTATCCTACGCCCCAAACAGTGCGTAAAATCCACTGGTCACTGACATTTTCAAGTTTTTCACGAAGTCGTTTTACATGTACGTCAACAGTTCTTGAATCTCCGTAATAATTAAATCCCCAAACTTTGTCAAGTAATTGATTTCGGGTAAATACTTTGTTAGGATTGCTTGCTAAATAATAAAGTAATTCAAGTTCTTTTGGCGGAGTATTGATTTTTTCATTATTAACTATTAATGTGTAATTGCTTAAGTTTATAGTTAATTTATCGTATTTAACTTCTTTAATTTCTTCGTTTTTTAACTTGTTTCTTCTTAATACAGCCTTAACCCTTGCGACTACTTCTTTTGCATCAAAAGGCTTAACAACATAATCGTCAGCACCTAAATCAAAAGCTAAAACCTTATCAAATGTCTCGCCTTTTGCGGTAATCATAATAATCGGAACAAAAGAAGTCTTTCTGATTTCTCTGCATACTTGCCATCCGTCAAGATTTGGCAGCATAATATCTAATAAAATCACATCAGGATTTTCCGATGCAAAAGTTTCAATTGCTTGCTTTCCGTCGTATGCACAAACAGTATCAAAGTTTTCTTTAGTCAAATAAATATTTAAAAGTTCTGCAATATTTATATCATCATCAACAATCAAAACTTTATATGCCATTAGTGCGCCTCCGATTAGAATTTTCCTAATAAAGTATTTATGAATATTTTTAAATCATTCTTTATAGATAAATTGAATACATATTCATTATTAATTTTACATTTTTCAGGAAGAATTTTTTGAATATAAACCTTGTCGGGATCATCACAATTACTAAGTATTTCCGCCTCATTAGCAAATGCTATACTTGATGAACAAGTAATTCCCGGCCTTATTAATAAAGCAATATAGTCCTCTTCTTTATATTCATTAACATATTTCTCAACCTCCGGACGAGGACCTACAATGCTCATATCCCCAACTAAAACATTAATAAATTGTGGAAACTCATCTATTCTGTGTTTTCTTAAAAAATTGCCTACAGATGTAATTCTGGGGTCTTTATCAACAGTTACTGCTGTACCTATTTTATCTGCATTTGCTACCATAGTTCTGAATTTGAGTATTTTAAAAGGTTTGCAGTTTTTTCCGATTCTTACCTGCTTGTAAAACACTCCGCCTTTTGATGTCAGAACTATAATTAAAGATATAATTATAAAAAACGGTGACAGTATTAATAAAGCAAAAAACGAAACTGTTATGTCAAAAAAGCGTTTAAAAAATAAAGTGCATTTTTTACTTTTTAAAATATTATTTGTTTTAACTATTTCTTTATTTTGAATATTGATTTGCAATTTCACATACCGCATCTGCAACATAGCAGACTTCCTCTTGAGTCATTGACGGATACAAAGGTAAAGATATAATTTCATCAAAATACTTTTCAGTATTCGGAAAATCACCATACTTAGTATTCAATAAATTTGTATAAACAGGTTGTAAGTGTAAAGGTATAAAATGGACACTCGTACCGATGTTATATTCTTTTAGTTTTACGATAAAATCGTCCCTGTCTATTGTTAACTTTGACTTGTCAATTCTGATAATGTACAAGTGATTGCTGGTTTGAGACTTATAAGCAGTTTTATTAAGAAAAATACCGTTCTGATTACTGAATCTTTCATCATAATATTTAGCATATTTTTCTCTTATTTCCTGCATTTTATCAATTTTATCAAGTTGAGCCAAACCTATTGCAGATGTAATATCTGTAGTGTTACATTTAAAGCCCGGCAAAACAACTTCATATTTCCAGTTACCCTTTGAGTCATATCTTTTCCAAGCATTTTTATCCAAACCGTGTAATGAATAAAGTCTTGCTTTATCAATAAATTCTTTATCGTCACTTACAATCATTCCGCCCTCGCCTGTGCTGATGTTTTTAGTAACATAAAAACTATAAATTGCACAGTTTCCGTGCGAGCCGATATATTTGTTATCAAATTTGGACATAAAAGCATGTGCAGCATCTTCAATAACAATAAGATTATATTTTTTAGCAAGTTCATTTATCTTGTCAAGATTACAACATTGACCTGCGTAATGGACAGGAATTATTGCTTTGGTTCTTTCTGTGATTTTTTCCTCGATTTTATCTACATCAATTAAACCTGTATTATAATCAATATCAACAAAAACAGGTGTTGCGCCGCAATTTACAACAGTATTTGCGGTTGAACAAAAAGTCATTGGTGTTGTAATTACTTCATCGCCCGGTTTAATTCCTGCAACGGTGAGAGCCAAGTGTTCTCCGGCTGTGTTAGAACTTACAGCCAGAGCATATTTTGCTCCTACTTTTTCAGCAAATCTTTTTTCAAATTCTGCAGTAACAGGACCATGGGTCCACCAGTTCGATTTAATTACTTTTACTACATTATCTATTTCAGCAGAATCATAATACGGAACTGCATATTGTATAAATTCACGTCTAATTTCCAAAATATTCAACTCCTGTCAATTCATTATAATATATTTTATACAAAATTACAAGATAAAAAGGAGTTACTTTTGTAACTCCTTTAAAATAATACGATTAATTTTCCTTATGTACGAATGTCGGAACAATTTTACTAACTAATTTAAATATATTTTCCTCAGTTTCTTCATTTACATTATTATTCAAATCAATTAATTGACTTAAAAAACTGTCTCCATCTTCCTTAATAGGTTTCATAATGAAGATTTTATTGTTTGCAGTTTTATCAAATCGTTCTCCGTCAATTCTTAACTCTTCAAATAATTTTTCGCCCGGTCTTAAACCGCTGATAACAATTTTAATATCTTTGTTAGGAGTGTGCCCGGATAGTTTGATAAGGTCACAAGCCAAATCATAAATCTTGACAGGTTCTCCCATATCAAGCACAAAGATTTCTCCGCCTTTTGCCATTGCGCCTGCTTCTAAAACAAGTTGAACCGCTTCCGGAATAGTCATAAAATATCTTCTCATATCCGGATGAGTAACTGTAACAGGTCCGCCCTCACTGATCTGTTTTTGGAAGAAAGGTATTACACTTCCGTTAGAGCCCAAAACATTTCCGAATCTAACTGCAGCAAATTCAGTATCACCGTCTTTATCAAGATGTTGGATTATCAGTTCGGCAATTCTCTTGGATGCACCCATAATATTTGTAGGATTAACTGCTTTGTCGGTAGAAATTGTAATAAATTTTTCAACCTTGTGGTCAATAGCAGTTAAAGCAAGATTATAAGTGCCAAAGACATTATTTTTAATTGCCTCTTTGGGGTTAATTTCCATCATCGGCACATGTTTATGTGCAGCCGCATGAAATACTATTTGCGGATTGAATTCATTAAATACTTCTTCTAATCTTTTCTTATCTCTGATTGAGCCTAAACGCATTACAAATCTGTCGTTTTCAAACTTTTCTTTTAACGCGTTATCAATGAAAAACAAACCGTTTTCGTTAATATCAAATACAATTAATTTTTTGCAACCGAAGGATAAAACCTGTTTACAGATTTCGGAGCCGATAGAACCGGCGCCGCCTGTAACTAAAACAGTTTTGTCTTTTATAAAATCAATTACAGTCTGCATATTCAGATTTACTGAATCTCTGTGCAATAAATCTTCGTATTTAATGTTTGTTATTCCTACACTGTCTAAATCAGCTTGAGCATCACCGAGTTCGCCAAAACGCTGAATAGTGCAATTTGTTGATCTGCATTCTTCAATTACAAACTTAATCAGTTCCTTAGGAGCAGTCGGTATTGCTACTATAACATGTTCGATTTTGTATTTATCAATCGCTTCTAAAAGCGAGTTTTTATTGCCATATACTTTTAAGCCTTGTATTCTTCTGCCGATTAGCTCGGGATTGTCATCAATGAAAATAATCGGCGCCAAGCCCATATCGTGATGATTTTCAAGTTTGCTTTTTAAATATACACCCGCTTCACCGGCACCGTATATTAAAGTTCTTTTTAATGACGGATCGCTGCCGTTAACGGTCAAGACACTGAAATTCAATACTTTTGCTATCGAACGCCCGATAATTGCTAAAACGAATAACAGTAAAATAGCGATAAACAGCACTTTTTTTCTCAAGTTATCTGAATATAACAATGAATTTTCAACAATATATTTATCTCTGAAAACAGGATAGATATAATTAAATCCGATAAATGCGGCTCCGGTGAAAATAACAGAAACAGCCTGTCTTAGCATATCTGCTAAACCAAAATGTTTTAAAACCACACCATAAGATTTAAATACGAAATTAAAAAGTATATATATAACCGAAAAAGCAATTAAAAACAACCAAGGGTTGATTTTATAAGATGTGAAATAAGAAAATAAACTCTTATTATCTGACAGCATACAAGCAGACATAAGAGAAATTAATACGCTGAAAACATCCCAAAGAATTAGAATAAATGTATATAAATATCGTTTTAACCCTTTCATTTTGCTCTCCTTTTACTATGAATTCCTTAAATCATTTTAACATAATCAGTCTGTAAAGTCAAGAAAGCGGCACTATAGCAAAAATGTATTCAGTACTAAAATCAGTAAATCTCCACCAATTCCGAGAACTGAACAGACACCGATATTAAAATAGTTGATAGGTATATATAAACCGGTAAACTTTGAAGTCAGATTTATCAAACACATTACGATAATACCGCTTGAAAAGAAAACTATAAATTTAACTATCTTATTTTTTGTTTTAGATATATAAAACAAAGTAACAAGAGAAACTAAAATTAAAACACCAAAATAAATATATTTCATAAATTCACCCTGTAAATCTTATGATAATATAATTTACTATATGTCCATTTTATTTTACTACTCTATGATATGTTTTTTTACCTTTTTTCAAGATCATTTCATTATTTTTAAAATCGTTTTCACTAATAACATAATTAACATCAGTGATTTTGATTGAATTTATGCTTACACCGCCCTGTTGTACATTTCTTCTTGCATCAGATTTAGAAGAACATACTCCTGTTGCGGCAAGTACATCTAATAAAGACATACCAACAGCATCTTTTATTTCTGTTGAAGGTGTATTCTCGGTATTTCCGGCACCGCTAAACAACGCTTTTGTTGCTTGTTTTGCTTTTTCAGCCTCATCTTCTCCGTGAATTAATTTTGTAACTTCAAATGCTAAGCGCTCTTTTGCAACATTAATTTCAGCACCTTTAAGATTAGCGTACTGTTCAATTTCGTCAACCGGCATAAAAGTGAGTATTTTCATCGTGTTAATTACATCGGCATCGGCAATATTTCTCCAATACTGATAAAAGTCGTAAGGTGATGTTTTTTCAGGATCTAACCAAACTGCACCTTTCTCGGTTTTACCCATTTTTTTGCCTTCACTTGTTGTCAAAAGTTTAACGGTTAAACCATATACATCTCTTCCGTCTGCCCTACGATTTAATTCAACACCGCCGATAATGTTTGCCCATTGGTCATCGCCGCCAAGTTGCATTAAACAACCGTATTTTCTGCTAAGCATTAAAAAGTCATAACTTTGCATTAACATATAATTTAATTCAAAAAATGTCAAACCGCGTTCTAATCTTTGCTTATAACATTCAGCAGCCAACATTCTGTTAACAGAAAAATGTACACCGATTTCTCTTAAGAAATCTACATAGTTTAAATTCAAAAGCCAATCAGCATTATTAACCATTATTGCTTTTCCGTCAGAAAAATCAATGAATTTTGACATTTGCTGCTGAAAACGACTAATATTGTGATCTATATATTCTTTTGTTAACATTTTACGCATATCGGTTTTTCCGCTCGGATCACCAATCATTCCTGTACCGCCGCCGAAAAGAGCAATAGGCCTGTGGCCTGCTCTTTGCATGTGCGCCATTACCATCATAGCAACAAAATGACCAACATGAAGACTGTCCGCTGTCGGGTCAAAACCAATATAAAAAGTTATTTTTTCTTTTTCAAGAAGTTCTTTAACTTTTTCTTCATCGGTACACTGAGCAATCATACCTCTTTTTGTTAATTCATCAAATACTGACATTTTCTCTCCTCCGTTTGTCAATTATTATTAATTAATTCTTCAGCAAATCTTATACTTGCATCTGTAATTTTATCACCGGAAATCATTTTTGAAATAACCTTAATTCTTTCTTCCCTGTTTAAAAGTTGAACTTTTGTTGAAACCGACGACTCAAGGACATTCTTTTCAATTAAATAATGATTATCTGCCATTGAAGCAATTTGCGGTAAATGAGTAACACACAAGACTTGCTTTGATTTTGAAATTTTTTTTAATTTGATGCCGACTTTTTTAGCGGCATTACCGCTTATTCCTGTATCAATTTCATCAAATATTAAACTTGCAACTTCATCATTATCCGACAAAACGCTCTTAATTGCAAGCATTATTCTTGAAAGTTCGCCGCCGGATGCAATTTTTTGCAACGGTTTTGGGGCTTCACCCAAGTTAGAAGATATCAAAAATTCAACATCGTCTTTTCCGTTGATACCGTATGATTTATCATTTATATTTACTGCAAACTTGACTTTTGGCATATCTAAAAACTCAAGTTCCTGACATATTAATTTGCTGAGTTTTTCTGCATATTTTTTTCTGCAACAAGTAAGTTCATTTGCTGCAGTCATTAGTTTTTCTGCTAAATCATCACATTTTACTGTAAGTTCTTCAATTATTTTATCATTGTTTTCAATCTTAAAATATTCTTCTTTGCAATTTGCCAAATATTGAAGCATTTTTTCTTCGCTATTACCGTATTTTGATGATAACTTATATAAATAATCAAGTCTTTCCTCAATAAACTTTAATTCTTCTTGGTCAAAATCTATTGAATTGATTTTATTTTTAACAGTACTTAATAATTCATCTAACTCAAAACTTAAATCTGTTATGTTTTCGCAGTTTTGTTTAAACTCAGGCATAAATGTCATAATTTGAGAAAGACAATTTGATAATAAATTGATATTTGAAATGACACCTTCAGAATTTTCATCATCGTCTAATATTGAAGCAACAGAAGATAAAAGATTAATAATTCTTTCACTGTTTTTTATAAGTTCCCTTTTCGATTTTAATTTTTCAATTTCACCGATTTCAATATTAGCACTTTCTAATTCATTTATTGAATATTTTAAAGATTCAGTCTTTTCTGTTGCAGATTTTTCGGCTGAAATCAGCTTGTTTAAATATTTTTTATTCTCTTTATATTCATTATAAATTTCAGTATATTTATCTATTAATTTGGAATTATCGGCAAACAAATCTAAAAATTTTATATGAAATTCCTTAGACAACAGCGCTTGTGAATCGTGTTGACCGTGTATGTTAATTAACTGTTGTGAAATATTTTTTACAATTGTAGTTGTTGAAGGAATTCCGTTAATTCTGATTGAACTTTTACCGTCTTTTGATATTTTTTTAGATATTAATATATCATCGTCAATTTCATAATTCAATTGTTTTAAGGCAAATTTTACTGAGTCGGAAACATCAGTAAATAAAGCAGTCACCAAAGCAAAATCTGCCCCTGTGCGAACTAAATCGCGAGAGGTTCTTTCGCCTAAAATTGCATTAATAGAATCAATAATAATTGATTTTCCGGCGCCCGTTTCACCTGTAAGCACATTAAAACCCATATTAAATTCTATATCAGCCTTTTCAATTACAGCAATATTTTCAATATGAATTGAACTTAACATTTTTTCTTATCCTTATTAAAACAATTTATCAATCTCGTTGATAATTTTTTTAGAATCTTCTTCTGACCTTGTAATTAATAATATAGTATCATCACCGGCTATTGTACCTATAATTCCGTCAATATGTCTTTGGTCAATTCTTGCGGCACCGGCTTGTGCCATACCGGGATTTAACTTAATTACTATATTGTTTAATGAGTAATTAATGCTTATTATTGATGACTTAATAAAATTGTCAACTACTTGCTTTGATTCGGTCTGTTGAAATACTTTATAACAATAAACTCCATATAAATTCACAGATTTAGTCAATTTTAATTTTTTTATATCTCTTGAAACCGTTGCTTGCGTTACATTAAAACCTAAATTATTCAATTCGGTTCTTAATTGCTCCTGAGTTTCAATTTCTTTACTGTTTATTATATTTATGATAGCATCCTGTCTTTTTGAAACTTTCATATAAACTCCTTAATTAAGTTTATTTTTCAAAACATCATAAAAAGATGTGTTTTTAAATTTGATTAATCTGGCACAAGTATCTAAGGAACATTCAAAATTAATTAATTCTTGTTCAGAAAAAACAGAGCCTTCTTCCCTACCGTCAAAAGCGGCCTTGATATCTAACTTTTGTCCTTTTTTTGTGTTGTTTTTAATTTTAATTTTGTATTTGTTGTCCGCTGATAAAATTACGCTTCTTGCGACTACCGAATGAGCGCAAATCGGTGTAATAATAAAGCAGTCAATATTCGGGTCGGTAATCGGACCCCCAGCAGATAAAGAATAAGCAGTCGAACCGGTGGGAGTACTGATAATAACACCGTCTGCACTATACGAAAGAGTTAAATTATCATTTGTATACAATTCGATTTCAGCAAGGCCGGAACACGATGTATTTTTAACAACTAAATCATTTAAGCAATAATGAGTCTGTCCGTTTTCTTCAGTCGCTTTAATCAAAAGCCTTTTTTCAATACTGTAGTCACCGGTTATAAGTTTATCCAACAAATCAAGTTCATCCAATTCTATAGAGGCCATATAACCGATAGTACCGTTATTAACACCTAAAACAGGCTTGTTATAATAAGAGGCTAATTTAGCGCTTCTTATAATTGTTGCATCACCACCGACAGCGACAATTATATCGGAATTCAAATAAACATTGTCACTGTAAATATTATTATTTCCAAACAGTTTTTCGTTGCCCTGTTCTAAAATTACATTACAATTTAAACTTTTAAGTTTATTAATAACGCAGTTTGTAACAACACCGTTTGAATCTTTTAGTAAATTAGTAATAATGCCGACTGTCAATTATTTCACCTCGCTATTTATCTAAATCATTATGTGACTTTTCAACAATTTCTTTTGAAGTAACATCAATTAAACTTTCACCGATTGTACTGTTTTGCAAATATATTAAATATTCGATATTGCCTTGAGGACCTTTAATAGGCGAATATTCCAAGCCTTTAACTATAAATTTGTTTTGTAGAGCAAATGTAATTATTTTATCTATAACTTCGATATGTACTTGTTTATCTTTAACTACGCCTTTTTTACCGACTTTTTCTTTTCCTGCTTCAAATTGTGGTTTAATTAAGCAAACACATTCACCGTTTTCTTTTAATAAATTCTTTAAAACGGGTAAAATTATTTTAAGTGAAATAAACGAAACATCAACACTCGCAAAATCAAGAGCATCTGGTATTTGTTCTTTGGTGCAATATCTGAAATTAGTTCTTTCAAGATTTACAACCTTTTGACTACATCTTAGTTGCCAGGCGAGTTGACCGTATCCGACATCAACTGCATAAACTTTGCTTGCACCGTTTTGTAACATGCAGTCAGTAAAGCCCCCGGTAGATGCACCGATATCTGCACAAATCTTATTTTCAAGACAAATATCGTAAACCTGCATAGCTTTTTCGAGTTTATAACCGCCTCGGCTAACATATTTCATCGAAGACCTTACTTCGATATTTTCATTACCTTTTAAAAAGAAACCGGGTTTGTCTGCTTTTTGATTATCAACATATACATCGCCAGCCATAATTACAGCCCTTGCTTTTTCGCGACTCTCAACCAAACCGTTATCTGCAAGATAAACATCTAATCTGATTTTTTCACTCATTGTAATCACCGTTAAACCTATTTAAAACACTTGTTTCGTCCAAATTATACTTTGCCAATGCAGACTCATAAGACATATGCGGTACAAAATCTTCTATTGCGTTAACTGAAATTTTACCGCTGTAACCATTTTCAACCAATTGACTTATCAATAGTTCGGCAAAACCACCGTTTTTAATACCTTCTTCAAAAATAACTATATTTTTAAAGCCCATTAAATCGCTAATTAATTTTGCGGGTATAGGTTTAATTTTATTTACTTTACAAATATTTACACATTTATCTTCAAGTGCTTTACTTACAACAGAAAACTCAATTCCGAATGTTATGGCAATACTGTCTGAATTATTATTTTTAATAAAATAATCTTCACCGTGATACTCGTACCATTCAGGACGATATTGTTCTTTGCCGCGCGGATACCTGACTGCACTGACACCGTTATATGATATACTTTTTTCAAGCATTATTCCAAACTCGTCATAATATGCAGGTGAATATACACAAATATTAGGTATTGTATTTAAATAGGCAACATCGAATATTCCCTGATGTGTAACTCCGTCAGCGCCGACTATTCCCGCTCTGTCGATAGCAAAAGTTATATTATAATCGGTAATAGCAGCATCGTGTATTAACTGGTCATAACTTCTTTGTAAGAAACTTGAATATACTGCAAAAACAGGCTTATAGCCCTTACTTGCAAGTCCGCAAGCAAAGGTTACAGCGTGCTGTTCAGCTATTCCGACATCGAAAAATCTGTTTTTAAATTTCTCTCTGAATTCAACAAGTCCCGTACCTTCCGCCATCGCAGCAGTAATAGCACAGATTTTTTTATCTTTCTGCGCTAACATAACTAATTTTTTGCCGAATTCATTAGAAAATCCGTCATAATTTGCTACATAACCTTTTGAAACATCAAAACTGCCCACTCCGTGATAATCATTCGGATGTTCTTCTGCAAAATCATATCCTTTACCTTTGACAGTACAAGTATGGATAATTACAGGTCGGTTGTATTCCTTAGCGGCATTTAATGTGTCTATTAAATGCTCTAAATCGTGTCCGTCTATTGGACCGAAAGATACATAACCCATAGACTCAAACATATCTCCGTAATATACAACACGCTTTAATAGATTTTTTGATTTACTGATTAACTGCTCTGCTGATTTACCGATGACAGGTATTTTGTTAAGTTTGTGTTTAACTATATTTTTACTTTTAATATAATCGGTTGACGAACGAATATTATTAAGATATTGATGTAAACTGCCGACATTTTTAGAAATCGACATTTCATTATCATTTATAATTACAATCAATTTATCGTTTGAATTACCGGCATTATTGAATGCTTCAAAAAACATTCCGCCTGTCATGGCACCGTCACCTATTACATCAACAACATAGTTGTCGTTTTTAAGCATGGTATTTGCTTTTGCAATACCGCATGCAGCAGAAAAAGAATTACTGCTGTGTCCTGAAATAAAAGCATCATACTCAGACTCACTTGGATTCATAAAGCCGGACAGTCCGCCTTCTTTTCTTATAGTATCAAATCTGTCTTGCCTTTTTGTAAGGAGTTTATGAGTATAACATTGATGTCCGACATCAAATAAAAACGAATCATTCGGGCAATCAAAAACATAGTGCATAGCAACAGTTAATTCTACTACACCTAAATTAGATGCTAAATGACCACCGTTTTTTGAAACAGTTTGAATAAGTTTTTTTCTGATTTCATCGCACAAACAATTAAGCTCAGAAATATTCAATTTTTTGATGTCTTTCGGAGACTTAATTTGTTCTAAATACATTTTTTACCTCTGACTAATTTTCTCTGACTATTAATTTATCTACTAAATTATTTAAAAATTCTGCTTTTTCGCCGAAAACAGCAATACTCTCTTTTGCCTTATTCGAATATTCCAATACTGCCTTTTGAGCATTATCCATACAGACTAATGAAACATAAGTTGATTTATTGTTACTATCATCGCTGCCAATCGGTTTGCCGAGTTTTTCTGCACTTCCGATTACATCTAAAATATCATCTTTAATCTGAAATGCAATTCCTAAATTATATGCATAATCGCTGATTTTACTTAATTGTTTGTCATTAGCGCCACCCAATACAGCGCCTACCATACAAGCCGCTTGAATTAATGCAGATGTTTTTAACTCATAAGTTTTCAGCACAACATCTAAAGAAACTTTTTTGTTTTCAGATTGCAAGTCGATTATCTGTCCGCCGACCATTCCTTTCATTCCGATAAAATCTGATAAAACAGAAACCGCTTTTATCATTCTGTCAGCATCGACTTTACAATTTAAAATGACTTTAAATGCTAAAGTTAAAAGTGCATCTCCGGCTAAAAGCGCAATATCTTCGCCATATTTTTTATGGCAAGACGGTTTTCCCCTTCTGTAATCATCATTATCCATACAAGGCAAGTCATCGTGAATTAATGAATATGTATGGATGTATTCCAAAGCACAAGCGGCATCCAAAACCAAATCTTCATTATTTGAAAACAGTTTATAACATTCAAATACCAATTGAGGCCTGATTCTCTTTCCTCCTGCAGAAACAGAATAGACCATCGCATCAGTTAAAATTTCTGCATATTTTAATTTGTCGTTTATGATATTATCTATCAGTCTTTTCTCTAAAATTTCTAAATTAATCATTGTTGTCTTCTCGTTGTTCGCTGAATTTTTTAACTTTTAATGATGCGCTTTCTAAAATAGAATTACACTCTTTAGTTAATTTGCTGCCTTCTTCAAATAAAACAAGTGAGTCCTCCAAAGATGCTTCACCTTTTTCCAAAATAGAAACAATTTGCTCTAATCTTTCTAATTTATCATTAAAACTCATTTCTGCCATAAATTATTCTCCTTTATCAATTACTTTACAATTTGCAAAACCATCAGTAAATTTAATATTAATTACATCGTTAATTTTAACATCATTAACACTTTTTATTACTTTATCGTCTTTAAATGATAAAGAATAGCCTCTTGATAAAGTGTTAAGCGGGCTGTACGCGTTAAGTTTTGCAACCAAAACTCTGAATCTGTCATATTCCCTGCTAATAATTTTTGAGTAGGCATTTTCTAAATACTTGTCGTTTTTATCAACACGCTCATAAAGAGTGCTGATATAATTTTCGGGAGATAAAACTACCGTCTTTTGTTTGATTAAATCTAATTTATTTTTTAAATTTAATAAATTGTTATTAGTTAAGTTTAAAATAGATGAATTAATGCTTTCAATATATAATTTAACTTCGTTTTTATCAGGCACGCATAATTCTGCGGCGGCAGACGGTGTAGGCGCTCTTAAATCAGATACAAAATCACAAACGGTAAAATCAACTTCATGTCCGACAGCAGAAATTATCGGGATTGAAAAATCATAAATTTTTCTTGCTAATTTTTCATCATTAAATGCCCATAAATCTTCAAGTGAGCCTCCTCCTCTACCGATAATAGTGACATCAAAATCACATTTTTCAATTTTATTCAGACTGTCAATCATACTTTCAGCTGCATTTTCACCTTGAACCAAAGAAGAAAACAGAGTAACTTCCGCCAAAGGATATCTTCTTGAAATGACATTAATTATATCATGATAAGCAGCGCCGGTAGAAGATGTAACTATTGCAATCTTTTGCGGGAATTTCGGAATTGATTTTTTATGTGAATCTTCAAACAAACCTTCATTTCTTAATTTTTCACATAACTGCTCGTATGCAAGTTGCAAAGCGCCAATGCCTTCAGGTTCCATGCTTTCAATATAAAACTGATAATTTCCGTCGCGCTCATATAAAGAAATTTTACCTTTGCATATAACTTTCATACCGTCTTCGGGCACGAATTTTAAATTATTAACATTATATTTAAACATAACCGCTTTTACAATCGCAGTACCGTCTTTTAAAGATAAATAATAATGTCCTGATTTGTAATGATTAGTAAAATTAGAAATTTCGCCGCACAAATAAATATCTCTTAAATTCGCATCTGATTCTAAAAGCATTTTTACATAACTATTCAATTGCGAAACGGTAATATATTTTTTGTTTTCCATTTACTTCTCCGATAAATATTTTGTTAAAAACGCAATACCTACAGCATTATCTCTTGATAGTTCCGGCTCAGCAAAATAACAGTTGAATTTATCCTGCATAAAATTTCTGATAATTGAATTTGACATTACCCCACCCGAAAAAACTATCGGTAAATTATTATCTTTTAAAATATAACTGCACATTTTATATACGGTTAATTTAATACATTCAATTACAAATTTACAGATATATTCATTATCTGCGCCGTCTTCAATCAACTTATTGACTTTATTCTCTATACCCGAAAGGCTCGGATTCCCGTTTCTGAACGGAATAGTAACCTTGATTTCATCGGTGCAATTTAATGCTGATTTTTCAACAGCCTGTCCGCAAGGAAAATCTAAACCGAGTTTAACACCTGTTCTGTCAATAACCTGACCTGCTTTCAAATCTAAAGATGATGAAAGTAAGGTGGTTTTAAATACAAATTCATCATCGGGCTCAACTAAAAGCGCCTGAGTTGTTCCTCCAGAGACATGAAATGCAATAAACTGCTTATTAATCAGTTCAAATTGATTTGATGATAATAACGCAGAAGCAATATGACCGTTTTGATGAGAAAACGTAAATAATTTTACTTTTAAAACTTCAGATAGAATTTCAGCAATTCTCACACCGGCATTAAAACAAGGCATATAACTTTCAATGTCATTAGTCGGTTTAGAAGAAACACCTATAGCATTAACATCTGAAAAATCTAATCTGTTAATTAATTCGGGAAATTTATTTATATGCTGATAGAAAGCATCACTTTGTCTTAACCCACGCTCACCTGTTTTTACTTTAAGCACCTGTTTTATGTTTGAGTAACTTAAATCTTCATTTAAAACAGCAACGGAAGTAGTATAATTACTGCTGTCAATACCTAAATACATTATTGTTTTACTATTGAGCCGAGGACTCCGTTTACATATTTTGCATCGTCTTCGGCACCATATTTTTTAGCGAGTTCTACTGCTTCATTAATACTGACACTGTTTGGAATCTCTTTTTCAAAAATAATTTCGTAAACCGCTAAACGCAAAACTGCCAACGATACTTTAGATAATCTGCTTATGCTCCAATTTTTCAGGTTTTGCGAAATTGTGTCATCAATTGTTTGAAGATTAGAAAATGTACCTAAAATCTCTTTTTTTGAAAAATCATTTTCTTCATAGATTCCGGTTTCAATCGCATTATTAATTATGTATTCAATATCATCATTATTAAGTTGTTTTTCAAATATAATTAAAAATGCTTGTTCTCTTTCAGATTTTCTGTTCATTATAATTCCCCTTAAGTGCAATATACATTAGTATTGTATATCATTTTGCATAAAAATTCAACCTTTATAACAAAGTTTAAGCGAGGCAGTTTTGCCTCGCTTAAAGCATAAAACTATTCGTTATTTTCTTCAATATCAATATCGATTACATGAATATTAATTTTAGATACGGCATAATTAGTTATATTTTGGACAGATACTTTAATATTATTTTGAATTTCTTCACAAACTTGATCTATCTTACGACCTGCCTTTAATTTAATATTCACATCGATTTCAACAACACCGTCACCAATTTTCGCTTTAACGGGTTTTGTTGATTTATTTGCCCAAATTCCCTTTAAGTCTTTATTAGACGGTACAGCAGAAACTCCGGGTACTTCAAGTGCTGCAATAGAAACAACTTTTTCAATTACATCTTCGGATACTACTACTCCCGTCGATGTTTCGGGTTTATTTATTTTCACAAAAATCCCTCCTTGTTTTTCCTATTATAACACTAAATTTGATTTTATACAACTATATATTCATAATTTTTATTTTATCTGTTGTGTAATTACTTTGTGATTGAACAATATCTATGATCTGAACTGTATCAGAGCCTTCTAACTTATCAGCCATAACAGCAATAGAAATATTATCTTTATTTATTACAACTACACAATCATTATAACCTTTTGCGATAATAAGTTCTTCAATTGCCGATTCAAGCACAGAGTTTTCATATATTTCAGTTCTTTGTTTTGCAGCATTGTTTCGTGTTTCACTGTCTAAGGCAGCATTGTTTTCTATTCCCTTTAATTCAGTAATTGAATCGGAAACAGTTTTTTCTCTGTCTTTTTTTGCATCAGCTAAATATTGCTGTTGTTCGGTAAGTTCATTTTTTTCAACATTTGATGTTGTTACCGCAGCAACTTCACCCGGAACTGCAGATTCAGTATCAAGATTATTAGTGTTATCAGTATATTTCCAATTTACAAATATAGCACCTGCGACCATTAACAATAAAACGCTTAACACAATACCTTTTTTCTTAAAAAAATCACTCATAGATAACTACCTCTTTAATTATGATGATATAATACAAACTTTTGATGATGAAATATCCAAAGCAGTTGTTACTGCATTAGTTATTTTTTCTATCATAATTTCATTTGCATTTTTTACTACAATTGCAACGCCTTTAATAGTCGGGTTAATCTTTGTTACTACCAAGGCCTCTTGAGTTCCGTCCGATTTTTCAATAATTATGTAACTTTGTTCAGTATCATCGCTTTTTTCATACTTTACTCCTTCAGATTGAGTGTTTTCTGTGGTATCGACAGTTGTATTAATTTGGTTAGCATAAACTGTTTCTCCATCTGACTCAAGGGTGACCATTATTTGTGCTTCTTTACCTGTAATGTCTTTTACCAATCTGTTAATACTGTTTTCTATTTGTTCTGAATAATTTGATTTCTCGCTCACATATTTATCGCTTGTAGTTTTATTTTTATTAAAGTCTGTCCAAAAATATACCAAAATAATTAACGCAACGCCTATAATAAATAAATATTTACTGTACTTTGATAAAGATAATTTGATTGAAATTTTATCAAAAAGTTCTTTAATTTGACTCATAAACTTCACCGTTAATATTATAGTTTTGTTTAATTATTAATTTAATCTTTTCTTTATATTCCGGCTTTGACCATACTTTTATCTCATCAACGCATATTTTATCATCTTGTAAATGCCACATAACCTCAACTTTTTTATAATAAATTCCGTTTTCTTTGAATAAGGCATATAGTTGGGTTTTGATTGCAGTTTCCGTTTCGCTGCCGATTAAATAAGTTGTGCTGTTAATAATCTCTTGATAATCAAATTCTTCGATTTTGATTTTTTGTCCTGAAATTGCAGTAATTATAAAAATTATCAAGATAAAAATTATTGCTTTTCTTGCCGATTTACCGATACCGCTTAAAGGAACTAAAAGTAAAATTACAGATATTATTATTGCAGCGAATGAAATATTTTTAATTACTTGTGAAATTGTATCCATTAACTTACACTCATAGTCAAGGCAGAAGAAATAATAAAAATTACAATACTTGATGCCTCTATTCCTATAATAATTGACATAACATTATTTATTCCTTTTAAAAAGGCTGAAATCGTATTTACATTAAACGATTCAAAAATGTAACAAAAAATTGAAATTTCAATCTTTAAAATAGTATTCTTGATTAAAGTAGGTAAGAAAATCACTATAAGACATATTATTGAAAAAACACCGATAGACGATTTTAATAAGCCCATGCTTGTTATAACTATTGACAATGATTCGCTTACAAATGAGCCTACTACCGGAACAAATGAACCGGTAAAATACTTTGCTGTTTTAAGCCCGATAGAATCAGAAGTTTTTGAAATTACTGTTTGAAGGCTTAAAATACTGATAAATGCACCTAATACTACCGTTATAATAACTGTTATGCTTTTTGTGATAAAAAGAACTATGTTTTTTAATTTTTCTTTAATTAAACTCGAAGAAATTGACAAAGCAAGTAAACAGCTGCAAACAGGCAACAGCAAATAATTACTCAAAAATGTAATTATTTGAGAAAAAATAAACATGATAGTTGAGTAGCCTGTCCCCGTTGCCGCATAACCTGATGAAATTATCATACCGGCATACACAGGAATTAATGCCGACATAAAAATACTGCTGCTTTGTAACGCATTTGCGGTTTCTTTTACTGCTGCAGTTAAATCAGATATAATTAAAATACAACTAAACAACAAAATAATATAACCGGTACTCTCATTGTTAATTAAAATTTCTGATATTACAGATATAATTAAAATTAAAAGCATAGATACGGTTATATTGGTAACAACATCAAGTTGAGAAAATATCTTATCCTTGATTAAAGCAAATAAATTATTTATATCAAAATCTCCGTTGATAATCGCATCTAAATCAAGTGAATATTCTTTAATCTCTGATTTATATTCATCTGGAACAATATCTTCAGTATATTTTAATTCATCTTTAAAATAATCATAGGTATTATCATTCGCATTGGCACTAATATAAAAAGATGTAATAAAAAATATACATAAAATTAAAACAATAAATAATTTTTTCATTATAAATTCAATAAGTTTTCAATAATTAATAAAGTCTCAGAAATATAAGGCAAACATATATAAATTAATGAAGTTTTTCCAAACAACTCTACAATCATTGTAAGAGTTTTGTTTCCGTTTTCTTCACATAATCTGACAGTAAAATCTGTTAGATAAGTAATACCGACACATTTTAAAATGCTTGATAAAAAATCTGAAAACTGTTCTATATATGATGATTTATCAATAACTTGTTCAATTACAGGCTTAAAATAGATTAAAACTATAAGCATTAAAACTGCGGCTGCTACCGATGCTAATGCAACAGCAAAAGCAGGATTGTACTGCTTAAACAATGTTATTGTAACAGCAGAAAAAATACATAAAATACAAATTCCTACAAAGTTCATAAGTCAAACAACGATTTTATAGTATCAAACAATTCGCCTATCTGAGTTATAATAATTGTTAAAACTACTATCAATCCAGCAATAGTGGTCATCATCGCCTGGTCTTCTCTGCCGGAGCGTATTAACAACTGATTAAAAACCGCTACTATTATTCCGATAGCCGCAATTTTAAAAATCATATCTACTTCCATAAAATATACCTCATATTAATATCAGACAAATCATCAATCCGACTGTTATTCCTAATTTTTTATATAAAACGGACTTTGATTTATAATCTTTTTCTTTTTTGTTTATTAAATCGTTAATTATTTTCACATTATTTTCTAAAATTTCTTCAATTTGAGCTTGAGTACCTGTATTAAGACATTCAAGACTTTTTTCGATGATTTTAACTTGTCCTTCATCGCTACAGTTTTTTTCGTCAAAAATAATTTTGTATTTTTGATTTAGTTTTAGCTCATTTAAAATATATTTTGTTTGCATTTTCTCATACTTTACTTTTATTAATATTTCATTTAAAAATTCACACGATATTTTTAATAAATTAATCTTATTCTCAAATTTTTTTGCGTAACTGAAGCCGAATAATACACAAGATAAAAATATAAGAATGATACCTAAAAATTTTAAAAAAATCATAATTTAACAATTTCACTTATTTCAAATTTATTATTTAAAATCACATAAAATTCAAAAGGATTTTCGCGTTTAAAATATAGATTTACCTTTTTAGTCAATTGATTAATATTTTCAGAATGTATTGAAGTTACAATTTTAATTCCGCTGTTTAATGATTCGTATATTGCCTCTGCTTCTTTTACACTGCCAATCTCATCAAATACAATAATTTGCGGATTCATCATTCTTAATAATCTGTTAATTGCTACACTTTTTTCAATTCCTACTATATAATCGCAGTTTATGCCTAAATCAAAAGTTGCAGATAAGTCTGCTCCTGTAATTTCGCCTTTTTCGTCGGCCACGCTGACTCTGTACTGCATATTTGAAAACTCTCTTGTTATATCTCTTAAATATGATGTTTTTCCGCTTGCGGGAGGTCCGCATATTAATATATTAGCAGGCGCATTACCTATATAATTTATAATCGGCTTTGCTATATTATGTATGTCTTTGGCTATTCTTATATTTAACGAAGTAATTCCGTTAAAAACATCACCGTTGTTAAAGATACCCGCAACACCGACTCTGCCACCGCTTATAGGAATATAACCTTGTTTTACGTACGATTCGTAAGTTCTGAATGAATTATCACAGCAATTAATTACGATTTCCTTAATATCTGAATCGGTACATATAACTTCCTTATTCAGTATTAAATTTTTATTGCCTTTTACAATTGTCAAAGGGCAAAAAAGCCTTAGTCGAATTTCTTCAAATTCAAAATCATTGTAAAACTTCAATAAATTATAAAATTTATCATTTAAAACTTTTTTTAAAATTACTTTACTGCTTGTCTTCATAGTTAATAATATGATTTATATTTTTGAATAGAACAAAATAATAATATTGCAATTATGATTAAATATTGTTATAATTAAAAAAATGTTTAAGGAGGGCTGATTTTGTCAAATAACGGAATATTTACTAAAAAATTAAACGGTTTCAACCCGGAAGAAGTACTTGATTATATTGAACAATTACAAAATGATAAGGTTGTAAAAGAAAACGAACTTTTAAAACAAATAACCGATTTAGAAAAAGAGAATGAAAGTTTAAAGGACAAATTACAATCTCAGGTTGAAATTAATCAGTCTTTTAAAGATAAAGTGTCTGAATGTGAGTATAGGTTAAATGAATTGTTTGAACTGACTAACACATATTCTGAAGACTCTCACAAAGCAGTAAAAATTGATATGACATCAACGCAGCAGCCCGCAACAGAACAAAAAAGCTATAAAATTAACGAAAGCAGATTTGATGTAATCAAAAATAAAATTGCTTCAATCGGTAATTTAATTAAAGAAACGAAAAAATTGTATTTTGAATAAATGAGAAACATTAAAACCGGTCATTGTAAATGACCGGTTGCTTTTATATATAAAAAATAAATGAGTATGCAAAAGCATACTCATTTACTGTAAAAATTAATTATTAGATTTTATTTGAATAGTGTATTACCTTTTGAATCAATTGCAACAAACAAAGGAAAATTATTAAACTCTAATCTTTTAATTGACTCACAACCTAAATCTTCAAAAGCAATTATTTCGCATTTACTAATACATTTTGATGCTAAAGCACCTGCACCGCCTATTGCACATAAGTAAACCGCATTATTTCTTATAATTGCTTCAATAACAGTTTTATCTCTTTGCCCTTTACCGATACTTGCAACCATTCCCAAATCATAAAACAGCGGCGCGAATTTATCCATTCGAGATGAAGTTGTAGGTCCGCAACTTCCGATTGACAAATTTTCCGGTGTCGGCGTAGGACCGGCATAATATATTGCAGAGTCTTTTAAATCAAACGGTAATTCTTCTTTATTGTTTAATAAATTCATTATTCTTTTATGAGCTGCATCTCTTGCAGTATATACGGTGCCGCTTAAATTAATTTTATCTGCGCAATTTAATACATTACAGTATTCTCTAAGTTGAGAAACATTCAAATTATATATGTTCATACAATCACCGGAATAATTATATTACATATATAATTTTAAATCAAGATACTTTGAGTTTTAATCTTAACTTATCCGCTATCATAGCAATAAATTCAGAATTAGTCGGCTTTCCTCTTTCATTATGAATGGTATAACCGAAATATGAATTCAAAACATCAATATCCCCTCTGTCCCACGCGACTTCAATTGCGTGTCTTATTGCTCTTTCAACTCTTGATGAAGTAGTAGCAAACTTTTTAGCAACACTCGGATACAGTTGTTTTGTAACTGAGTTTATTATATCACTGTCATTGACAGCCAACAAAATTGCTTCTCTTAAATAGTGATAACCTTTTATGTGTGCAGGTACGCCGATTTCATGTATAATTTCTGTGATTTCAAGTTCTAAATTGTTATCATCTTTTTCTACATTATCAGTCCATTTAGATACTTGTATAACCCTTTGTGCCAACTGCTCGGGATCAAAAGGCTTTAACATAAAATAACTTGCGCCCATTGATAATATCTCATTTTCAAATTTCGGGTTATCGTAACTTGAAGTTATAAAAGCATTTGTTTTAATTTTATTTTTGTTAAGTTTGTCTAATACAGCAAGAGAATCTAAACCCGGCATAAACAGATCCATAATTACTGCATTCGGTTTCTCTTTAACTACGGTTTCATATAATGTATTTCCGTTCTTTTCTGTTTTTATTACTTCCATTCCTTTTTGACTCAATGCTTCAACACATTTTCTTCCGAATTGTGTCAAATCATCTGCAATTACTACTTTTAGTTTGTTTTCCATCTTGATTTCCTCTCTTTTACCAAAAATTGTTAATTGAATATTACCATATATTACCAAGAAATGCAAGAGGATTTTTCAAAATATTTTAAATTAATTATTTTTTATAAAAATATCTTCATAATTCGATTAAAAATATTATTTAAATTTCTCATAATACAAACTTATCACTTGATTATACATAGTTTCAGCAAAAATTGCGTAACCTAAATGAGGATCATCAACTAAAGCATAATTCAGCACGCCGACTATTTTTCCATTTTGAATTATGGGTGACCCGCTCATACCCTGTACTATTCCTCCGGTTTTATTAATTAATCTTTCATCATTAATTTTAATTTTTATATTTCTGTCTTTGCTGTTATTATTAACAGATACTATTTCAATATCAAATTTCTCAAGTTTGTTTTCTGTTAATGTTGTTAAAAGTTGAGCGCTTCCCTTTTGAACTTCGTTTTTATCTGCTATTAAAAATTCATCACCGCTTGGTATCTCGCTCATTTGACAATATAGGCCGCAATCACTATTCATAATTATATCGCCGATTTTTTCATTAATATTAATTTTTCCGAATAACTGACCTACAACACCGTTTTGCGCTTTATTGATTGAATAAATTTCAGAAGTATAAATACTTCCGTTTGTAAAATCAAGAACATCATTAGTATCAACATCAACTACTGCGTGGCCTAAACATGCAGATAAATTTATATCTTTACAATAAAACGAAACCATCCCCATGCCGATACTGCTGTCTCGAACCCATAAACCTATTTCATATCTGTTACTGATGCTTGAATATTCAGGTTTTAATAATGTATCAAAGGTTTTATTATCTCTTTCAATTCTTATAATCATTTCATCTTCTGAAATAATATTTCTTAATTGATTAATTGTTTCAATTTTTTCATTGTTTACAGATATAATACGGTCGCCTGTTTTAATGCCTGCTTTTTTAGCAGGACTTTTAATTGTCTCATTTATATCATTTGTACCTGCTACCGTTAAACCTTTTGTGTAAATATCAATTCCCATTGGAGTACCGCAAGTAATAACTGATTTTGAGCAATTTACTAATGAAATATCTTTTACTTCAAATACATTTAAAAATTTTAATTTAGTCGTATAAATATTATTTTCAGTTGTTCTTATAACATTTTCTGTACTGAATAAATTATTTGATACTTTATTTACAAAAAAATCAGGCATAAAATAATAACTTAATGTAATACAGCTAATGCATATTAAAACAATTATTTGAAAAAATATAATTATACTTTTTAATACTTTCATTTTTTCATCACCAATTTTATTGTCCGCTGATTTTATTTTTTAAAACAATGAAAGTTTATCTTTAACTTGAACAATAAAGAAAAACAGGCGAATAATACCACCTGTTTTTCAAATTAATACTTTATTAAAATTTTAAGCGATTACTTGTAATTATAATGATAACCGTAGCCATAACGATTATATCTGCCGTAATAACTATACCTGCCTTGAGAACCGGTAAGATTTGCGCAATCATTAACAACAAATCCGATTAATCTGGCTTTACTGTATAGAATATACTGCAAAGAACTTTTAATGGAATCAACGGATGCAAAATCACTTTTCACGGTAAATAAGATTACATCACTCAGATTAGCTATCAAAGTAGATTCTGAAATGAGGCTGCATGGCGGCAAGTCAATGACAATATAATCATATTTTTCTCTTAATGACTCCAAAATATCTTTGATTCTAAAGTCGCTGTATTTACATTGTTCAACACCGCTGTATAAAACATCAAAATATTCAGACTTGCTGATAATTGCATCACTTAGTTTTATCTTTTGTTTAACAACGTCACCGATACCGTAAATATTCTTTGTTGTTTCGCCTAACAAATTCTGTAAATTTTTCCTCTTTAAATCAAAATCAATAAGTAAGACTTTTTCTTCGCCCATTGAAAATGCCTGGGACAAGTTATACGCTAATGTAGTTTTACCCTCACCAAAAGCAGAACTTGTTAAAGCGATAATTTTTTCATTATCTTTTAATTGAGATTTAACCCTTTTTTTCATAATTCTGATAGATTCCGAAAAAGCAGGGTTTTTATCCGTTGTTTTTAAAATCAAGTTTTCATTTTTTGAAATTCTTTTCTTGATAACGTGCGGAATTTCGCAGATACATTTACTATTAAGTTTAATTTCAACATCATTTTTATTCTTTATTGTTTGTCTGTTATATGCAATGATAAAGAATATAACAATATCAATAATTAAACCTGCTAAAAAACCAAACAATACATATTTTAATGTTTCAGAAGAATTTACAGGCTCTTTGGGAAAATCAGAAACATGAATTATATTAGTTTTTGTATCGCCAAAGACATACTCAGACACCTGTGGATAGCATTTAATAAATGAATTTAGAATTTCGTCAGAGTCCTCAGCTGAGTTACTTTTAACCGAAACTTTAATAATATTTGATCCGCTAACGGGACCGACAGAAATATTTGCGGTCATTTTCCTTCCGATATCATATTCAATTAGTTTTTCGAGATTCCTTGAATTTACTATGTAAGGAAAAGTTTTTGCCATTTGATTAGCAAAAGTTGAAGTATAATTAAATTTATACACAGAAAGACCGTTGTTTGAATCACTTGCGACAAGGGGTATAATTGAAAATGTTGCTGTAGATTCATAAACAGGTTCATAAGTGAATACCGAATAGCCAAATGCAGTAACGACAAAAACAACCAATATTGCGACTGCAATTACAATATGCTTTTTCATCAACTTCAACATATCAATAACTGTAGCGAACAAATTTTTCAGTTCTATTGTCTGCGTTTGTTCCTCATTATTAATGTTTTTATTATTCTCTATATTGTCCACTTAATATTCTCCTTAAATAGAATACTTTTTATCTTATGCAAAATAATTATTTTGACTGAAAGAATGTACATCGTTAAAAATGCAGCCTAATAACTTTTGACTGTTCAAGCCGGAAATATAATCATTAATATTTTCTACAGGCACACAATCTTGTTTTACAACGAGGAATGTAGCAGATGTTATTTCCGAAATGATTTCAGCATCTACCGCTACTCCTCCCGGGGGAGTATCAATAACGACTACATCATATTCGTCTTCAAGTTTTTTGATTAAATCTTTAAAATTGTCTTTAGAAACAATTTCTGATGAATTTGTTGTTTTTTTATTTCCGCCAATTAAATATAAACCTGTTCTTTTGTCGTATCTTGTAACAGAATCTAAAGAAGCGTTTCCGGATAAATAATCGGTTAGACTGTAATCAATGTCTTCATTTTTATCATTAAAGAACTTATATACTGCCGGTAATTTCAAGTCACAATCTACTAAAGCAACTTTTTTTCCGTTGTCTGCAAGTGCTATAGCGACGTTTACACTAATAGTTGTCTTTCCTTCATTTTCTCCGAGACTTGTAATCATAACCGATTTTATATTACGGGTTCTTTGCAAACTTTCAATCTTAATTGCAATTTCTCTTATGCTGTTGCTGAATTTATAATTTACAAGCGGATTATTAATCATCAACGCATCAATATAGTTTTTGCTTTTTTTATTATGTTTATTGATATGCTCTACTGTTCCGAACAGTTTGCAATCTAATAAATTCTCAACATCATCCACATTTTTAACTGTATCTCTGAAATAAGAAATTAATAAAATTATGGCAGTGCAAAGAGCCATGCAAAATACAGCAACAAACAGCGAATTGAATATCCCCCTTGTTTTGTTGGCTATAGAAGTAGGCATATTAGGATAAGATAAAACACTGATAATAACATTGTTAAAAGCGTTGTCTGTTAACAAAGAATAATTATTATAAATAGATTTTAAAGTTTTATATGCTTTTGTAGGATTAGCGTCAGTTACAGACAAATCAATTAAATTTGTTTCTGATATTTGTTTTGCGGTAAATTCACCGGTAATTTTTTCACCTATTTGTTCTTCAACAACTTCAACCAAAGCGGAACTTTGCAAGACATTTTGAAATGCTGTTGCAATTTCAATAGCCCTTGATAAAGAAGTTGTTGAGGGTGCATTTGTATAACCGCTTAAATTTACGGCTATTGTCATGGAACTTGTATATGTGTTTACGGAAAAACCGGTGTAATATACCTGACATGAACTAAAACCGATTACACCTGCTAAAATAATAACCCACCAATTAAAAAGCACATCTCTTAATAGTATGAATAAATTCATTTGTTTTGATTTAAACTCTTTCATTTATTCTCACTCCACAACTACTACAAGTCTTGTTTTTGTAACAATACGATCCCACGAATTTATAGAATAATATATATTATATGCACCTTCATTTTCGGCATCAAATTCGGAAGAATCAATTTCAACATTACTTACATTATAGCTTGTGCCATTATCACTGACAACTTCTGTTATGTAATCTTCAAAATTCAATTTACTGTTTTTTGGCACATAAATAATATAATCACTTAATTTAATTTTAACAGCGCTGTAATCATCTTCGGTAATAATAATTGGTACATCAATGCTTCTTGTGTCAGCAAAAGCGTTGGTAATTTTAAAGTTTACATTGTAAATTCCGGCAACCAGATTATTAAAATCAGACCTGATCATTTTTACTCTATGAGTAATGTCGCCTTCATAGGCATCTTCAACTTTTACACAACTCAATAAATCAACAGAACTGTTAATCGGAATTATCAGGTCATCTAACAAAATGATTTTTGGAGAATAATAGTCTGTAAACTTAACATTTCTTTCAAGTTTAGTAACATTATTATCGCTGTCACTTACTGCAAAAGTTATAGAAGTAATACCTTTTTCATAAAAATACATTTTTCTTTCTACAACAATATTATCAGTTAAGTCACCGTCTTCGGCATCACTAGCAGTCACATATTTCAATAACTCTTCATCTGTAACTTTAGTCGGTGCTTCCAACACACCCTCTACACTACAAAGTATTTCGGGTTTGTTTTGATGACTAATACTCAAAACATAAAAAAATGTCATCAAAAGCACAGATATAACTGCTAAAACCGAAATGGTTATTCTTACAAAACGCATAATAATTAACCTCTCTACCAGTTTTTATTTTCAACTATCAATTGAGGATTTCTAAAGAGCAAATCTTCTGCATAATCTACAGAATACTTCAAACAAACCTCAGCGTGTGCCTCGCTTAAATCAGGTGAGCGTTCATACAAATCATGTACATCACTCGCGATAATATCAACTAATTTGTTTTCCATTAAAAATTCAGTAAGTTTTAATGAAGAATAATTATTTTGTCCTAAAACACTTTCAGAATTAATCTGTATTTTACATCCTGTTTTTTTTAGCGAATTAATTCTCGAATATTGATTTTGTAAACATACATATCTTTCTGCATGGGCCAACACCGGAATATAACCGTGTGTATTTAGCAAAGAAACAACGTCAAATACATACTCAAAAGACTGATCAGTTGAAAACTCAATCAAAACATATTTTGAATTGTTAATTGAGATTATTTCATCTTTCTCAATCAGATTGAATATATCGGAATTACCGCAATAATTTTCTGCGCCAATATAAAAATTCATATCAGTATTCTTAATTTTTCCGTTGTTGACAAACTCACTAACTTTTTGTAGTAACAACTGTTTATTGCAAATGCTTTTTAACTGTCTGTGATTATAATGAGGAGTCAACACCATTGATTTTGTCCCGCATAATCTAGCAGCATTAACTATTCTTACCGATTCTTCAATTGTTTCTGCACCATCATCAATACAAGCAACAATATGTGTATGTAAATCAATCATAATTTCACCATATAATATTACAATTAAGTTTTGTCAAATACGGACAAAAAAATATTAATTCATCCAAAATTTAACCGATAGTACTACAATTATTTTAATTTAGTATATCATATTGATTATTTTTTAAGTACAAAGTAAGTACACTAAATTTTATTCTTAAATAAAAAAGCAAGTGTTAGTCACACTTGCTTTTAAGTTATAAATTTATTATAAAATTATGCAGATTAAACCGCTGCATCCTTCGTTTATAACCCTTTCAATTGTTTCTTGCAGTCTTGAACGGGCTTCAGGCGGCATTTTTGCTAATTTTGTATGTAAACCTTCGTTAACAAGTTCATGTAAAGATTTACCGAAAATATTTGAATCCCAAATTTTTAAAGGGTCTTCCTCAAATTCATTAAGTAAATATTTAATTAATTCTTCTGATTGTTTTTCAGAGCCTACAATCGGAGATACTTCTGTATTTATATCTGCTCTTAACATGTGAATTGACGGTGCAGATGCTCTTAATTTTACTCCGTATTTTCCACCCTGTTTTACTATCTCAGGTTCTTCGAGGGTTAACTCATCAATTTGCGGCATAACTATACCGTAACCTGTTGCCTCTACTTCATTTAAAGCGTCTTTTACCCTTTTATACTCTTTTTCGGTTTTTGCCATTTCGATTATTCTGTGCATTAAATTCATATCGTCTTTGATTTCAACGCCTGTTAAATCTGTCAACGCTTTATAATATAACGGTTTTTCAATATCTAATTCTAGTTCTGAGTTTCCGGTAGAATAATCAATTTTTGCTACTTTACAAGCACTAACGCTTTCATTATTGCATAAACTGTCTGCCAATGCAGATACTTCACAAACTTTAGAAATATTACTGACATTTTCTAAAAAGCATTTAATTATATCTTCCCTTAACCAATAATCGTTCGGTAACGATGATATCCAATCCGGAACAGTAAGTTTAATTTCATTCACAGGAAAAACTTTTAACAATTCAAAAATTATATTTTTAATATCTTCGTTTGTCATTTCTAAACAATTTACGGGAATTACCGTACAGTTGTATTCTTTTTGCATATTTACTGATAAATTAACAGAAGATTCAGCATTTTTATCTGCACAATTTAAAAGAACAACAAAAGGCTTATTGATTTGTTGCAATTCTTTGATTACTCTTTGCTCTGCTTCTGCATATTCTTCTCTTGGTATATCTCCGATAGAACCGTCGGTCGTTATTACCAAGCCGATTGTTGAATGTTCGTTTATAACTTTTTGAGTGCCTATTTCTGCAGCCATATTAAAAGGAATCGGCTCATCAAACCAAGGTGTTGATACCATTCTCGGCGCTTCATTTTCAATGTAACCTATTGCGCTCGGAACAATATAACCGACGCAGTCAATCATTCTTAATTTCATTTCTGATTTACCATCGATTTTGATATTAACTCCGTTTTCGGGAACAAATTTCGGCTCAGTTGTCATAATTGTTCTGCCCGCAGCCGATTGAGGCAATTCGTCTTTTGCTCTGATTTTTGCTGATTCGTCAATAATATTCGGTATTACAAGTTGGTCCATAAAGTTTTTAATAAAAGTAGATTTTCCTGTTCTTACAGGACCTGCAACTCCGATATAAATATCTCCGTTTGTTCTTATTGAAATGTCATTATATATATCAGTCATACTTTCCCCCAAAAAACTTTTATCTGTTGGTAAAATATTATGACGAAGATAAATTTAATATTACAATAAAAAAATCGGCAATTTAAATTGCCGATTTAATTTATTTTTCTTCCGGGACAGAGATAGAGTTTTGTGCTTTTAATTTAACCTCTATTCTTCTGTTGACTTCTCTTCTTATTAACATAAAAATAACTGAAAGTATAGGTACACCAAATATCATTCCGACAAAACCGAATAATCCTCCGAATACCAAAATTGATATCATAACCCAAAGCGGAGATAAACCTGTCGTACTTCCCAAAATTCTAGGCTGTAAAAAGTAACCGTCAATGAATTGTAATATAATTATCATAATTGTAAAGTAAATTCCCGCCCAGAAATCATTTAACATTATTAAAATTGCACAGGGCACACCGCCGATGATTGGTCCAAAGAACGGAATAATATTAGTTAATGCGACTATTACACTCACTAAAACCGCATAAGGTAAACCTAATATCATCATAATTATAAAACAAACAATACCGACAATCAAAGCATCTAATATTTTTCCGATAAAAAACGAACTGAATATTTTATCTGCATCTTTGATGTCATCAAAAATTATATTAATTGTCGAATCATTTTTAATTGAAGCATAAATAAGTTTTTTACTATGTCTTAACAGAGTTTCTTTACTGAATAAAACATAAGCGGTTATAATAAAACCGATAAATACATCAACTACCGTACTTACAGTAGAAATAACCATATTAGCAGCACCGGTAGAAACAGAAGTTGCAATTTTAACAAGACTGTCGGATAAGTTTTTAATAACCGTATCATAAATAGCATTAATATCAAATTTTTCTGCTATTGCATTAATTTCGCTGCTAATCAAATCAGGGAGTGTTTTTGAAAGTTGAGTTACAGAATCAACTATCTCAGGCACAAGCATTACAAAAACGAACACTATTACTGATAATACAAAGGCTAATGCCACAAAAATAGATAATATTCTTGAAGTAACATGTTTAAACTTGTCACTTAATTTATTGCATTTATTTAATAAATAAATAATTCCTTTTTCGATTACTTTTACAAGCGGATTGATAATATATGCCAAAATCAATCCAATTAGTATCGGCTGAAAATTTTTAGCAATACCTTGTCTGTTATAAACAATAAAAGCGATTACACCTATTTCAAGAAATACAATAGATACTATCTTTATAATAGACCTGATTTTTTTATTGCTCATAATCGCTCCATTCAACTGCATCATATAAAACGGTAGCAGTTAATAAATCTTTTTCAAAATAAAAAGACAAAACATATTTATCTATTTCATAACTTATCATATAAACAGATTCAACAGGAGTTGCTTTATAAAAAGCAGGTTTAACAGCATTTGAAGAATTCGGATCAAATACAGTTTTTTCTTCTTTTGGTTCTATTCCGACATCTTCTCTGACATCACTTGTATAAGTTAAGCCGACATGAAAATCATAAGCATCATTATAATCTGCAATACAAGTAACACCCGACTCTTTATTTGATGTCTTATAATAATAACGCGCTTTACCTGTATCAATCATAGAAACTCCGTCTTTTTCTTTTGCGTTAAAATATCTGTCAATATCTTCAGATACATTGTCTTTTAAGTTTCCGTTTGAATCGCGATCATAATCATTGTAAATTGTATCAATAGCATCGCTAATTTTATACTCTACGTTACCGATTTCACCTTTTTCCGCTAATTTTACGATTTCACTTTTTTGAGCAGAAACAGTTTGAGATGAAGTGTTGCTTTGCTCATTATCTTTACATGAAGCAAAAGAAAATACAAAAATTCCTACAATTAAAATTAAAGAAATAATTTTTTTCATAACGCACCTCTTAATTATATTTTTCTAATAATTTTCTTTTTTCATCCCAAACAGACTGAGATAAATCAACATAATATTTATGCGGATTTTCAAATCGCTTAACTTCTTCCCACAACAATTCACATTGACTCTTGCAATATTTTTTAATTTCCATAACAGAATATTTTGGATATACGCAAACTCCCTTATCAAAGACTTGCTTTAACATCGGTCTTGAAATAAAGTTGCAAATATTCTTTCTTTTCCAAGTGTGAACAGGATCAAAAATTTCATAATCTTTGTTATCGTCAATAATTTCATCAAATTTAGTGATAACATCACAAAGACATTTACCTGTCACTCTGTCAAAAAGTCTCCAGGACTGTTTTAAGCACGGTGTAGTAATCTTTGAAACATTTTCACTTAATTTAATTACAGGATACTCTTTATCATTTTCAAAAACAGAAGTCATTTTATAAACCCCTGTAAAAATCGGTGATGTCGCAGAAGTAATAAGTTTTTCTCCAACAACAAAGGAATCTACATTTGCGCCTTGATTGAGCATATCCCTTATAACATATTCATCAAGAGAATTGGAGACAAATATTTTACAGTCGGGATATCCGGCATCATCAAGCATTTTGCGAGCTTTTCTTGTGTAATAAGTAATATCTCCGCTGTCTATCTTAATGCCTAAAGGACGCTCCCCTTTTGGTTTCAGTACTTCGTCAAATACCTTAATTGCATTGACAACGCCGCTTTTTAAAATATTATAAGTATCCACAAGCAATACAGATTTATCACCGTAAATTTCGCAATAACTCTTAAATGCATCATATTCACTTTCAAACATTTGTACAAAACTATGATTCATAAGAGGCAGCGTCGGTATTGAGAATTCTTTACTTGCAAGTAAATTAGTAGTATATTCTACGCCGCCGATATAACTTGCTCTTGCTCCGTATAAAGCGCTGTCGTAACTGTGTGCTTTTCTTAAGCCTGACTCGACTACACATTTTCTGTGCGCTGCACGGCAAACTCTGTTGGCTTTGGTCGCAATTAATGTCTGGTGATTAATTGAAGAAAGCAATAAACTTTCAATTAATTGAGTTTGTATAGCAGGTCCCTTGACAACTAAAACGGG
The DNA here is from genome assembly GCA_036310005.1 of Acutalibacteraceae bacterium. GTDB lineage: Bacteria > Bacillota > Clostridia > Oscillospirales > Acutalibacteraceae > JAXJSP01. The sequence goes on from JAXJSP010000052.1 coordinate 45,588, forward strand.
TTCTTCGGGAAACACAGGAGTACCTTCGGGTATTGACCAAACATCACACTGAAATTTAAAATCTTTTAAATATTCAATGAATTCATCGTTTAACTCATTAAGCGATGTTAAAAACGAAATATCGCTTTCGTCAAAATGCAAGTTTTCAAGCAATTCAACAACCTGACTTAAACCAGCCAAAATTGCAAAACCGCCATTATCTGGTACACTTCTGAAGTATAAATCAAAAGAAGACTCGGTATTTTTAAATTTTTCAAGCAAACCGTTGGAGGTACATATATTATTAACTTCTATCAACAGTGATAAATTTTGTCTTGCAAATGACATAACAACATACCTCAATTCAAATTAATTACTTCTTTTATTATAACAAACTTAATTTTGATAATCAATAACAAATAAAAACTATACTAAAATTAGTATAGTTTTTATTTTAAATTATATTTTTTGTTTAATACAATTTAACAATTCTTCCCTACCCGTTCCTTTTAACGAAGAAAATACGATTTTTTGTGCTTTGTAATCTTTAAGTTCCTGTTCGAGTTCCGACAGTCTTTTGTTTAACTCGTTAGTCTTTAGTTTGTCTGCTTTTGTAAGCACAATAACAAATTCATATCCTGTCTGCTTTAAATAGTCAAGCATCGAATAATCATCATCAGAGGGTTTATGTCTGATATCAATTAATTGTACAATTAAAGACAAATTTCTGTTTGAATTAAAATATCCTTCCATTAGTTCAGACCATCGAATTTTTTCAGATTGACTCACCTTCGCATAGCCATAACCGGGTAAATCTACAAATCTGCAGTCGTCTAATTTGAAAAAATTAATAGTTGTAGTTTTTCCCGGTGAAGAACTGACTCTTGCTAATTGTTTTCTGTTTAAAAGTTTATTCAGCAAAGAAGATTTTCCTACATTTGATTTACCGCTAAATGCAATCTCCGGCAAATCAGATATCGGCAGTTGGTTACTGTTACCGAACGAACTTTCAAATACAGCACTTTCTATTTTCATATTCTCACCGTATGATTAGATTTTTTTACATTCTCTGCCTGAACAGAATAAAATTTATTACTATTTTCTGCATTATCAAAATTAATTACTAACGGAATTATTTTTGTTATATCATCAACAAAAACAAATTTAACATTATCTTTTACAATTTGCTCTACTTCATCCAAATCAGGCTTATTATCCACAGGAACTAAAACAGTTTTGATTCCTGCATTATATGCTGCCATGGTTTTTTCTTTAAGACCGCCAATCGGCAACACTTTGCCTCTTAAAGTAATCTCGCCTGTCATCGCTACATTACGCTTTACAGGTCGTTCTGTCAGAGCAGAGAGCAAACTTATTGCCATTGTAATACCCGCGCTCGGTCCGTCTTTAGGTACAGCAGTTTCAGTGGCGTTAATATGTATATCTTTAGTTTTATAAAACTCTTTATCAATATTGTATTTATCCGCAACGCTTCTTACAAAACTAATTGCATTTTTGGCAGATTCCTGCATTACATCGCCGAGAGAACCGGTAAGTTCGATTTTTCCCGTACCGTTTAAAACTGCAGTTTCAATCTCCATAATTTCTCCGCCAACGCTTGTCCACGCAAGTCCGTTTACAAGTCCGACTTCATCTTTTCTGTTGCATACATTATTAGATTTAAACTTTTTAGTTCCTAAATACTTATCGATATTTGTTTCGTTTACAACTACTTTTGCATCAGAATCTAAATATTCAACCGCCGCTTTTCTGCAAATAGCAGCAAGTTTTCTTTCTAAATTTCTTACACCGCCTTCGCGTGTGTAGTTTTCAATAATGCTCTCAATTGCATTGTCGGTTACTTTTAAAATATTTGAGTCAACACCGTTTAATCTCATTTGTTTTTTTAGCAAATGTTTCTTTGCAATCATTAATTTTTCCTGCGATGTATAACTTGTAATTTCAATTACTTCCATACGGTCATACAGCGGAGCCGGTATTGCAGACGCGTCATTTGCTGTTGTAATAAATAAAGCATTACTTAAATCAACAGGTAAATCTAAATAATGGTCTTTAAAGGATGAATTCTGTTCAGGGTCTAATGCTTCTAACAAAGCAGCAGAACAATCACCCTTAAAATCATTTCCGATTTTATCAATTTCATCCAATAAAACAACAGGATTAGAAGATTTACTGTCAATAAAAGCAGATACAATTCTACCGGGCATAGAACCAACATAAGTTCTTCTGTGTCCGCGAATTTCTGATTCATCTTTAATTCCGCCCAAAGAAATTCTGACAAAATTTCTGCCCATGCATTTTGCTACGGAAGATGCAATACTTGTTTTACCCACACCGGGAGCACCTACTAAGCATAAAATACAACCGTTATTATCATTAGTAAGTTTTTTGACAGCAAGCATTTCAATAATTCTTTCCTTTACTTTTTGCAGTCCGAAATGCTCTTTATCTAAAATTGATCTTGCAGATTTAAGATTAATTTTATCTTTAGTAAATACTCCGAAAGGAAATTCAAGACAGCAATCAATATATGCTCTGATTACAGAACTTTCATGGGAACCGTAAGGCTGTTTTTCAAGTTTTTTAACTTCTTTTAACAACTTTTCTTTTACTTGCTCAGAGCATTTTAAATTGTTAATCTTTTCTTTATAATCATCTGCTTCTTTTTCTTCGTTATCGATTCCTAATTCGGAGTTGATTACTTTAAGTTGTTCTCTCAAAAAATATTCTCTTTGATTTTCTTCAACTGCATCCTGCACTTTAAAATGCAACTCATTATCAATTGCTAAAATTTCACACTCTCTTTTCAGGACTCTAAGTAAAATTTCGCTTCTTTTAACTATATTCAGACAACTGAAGATTTCTTGTTTATCATCCCATTGTAAAGGCAAATTTGATGCAATATAATCAACTAAATGACCTAAATCGTCATCAGCAATTACATGGCTTATAATATCAGTTGACATCCTTTGTGCTATTTGAGCATAGTCATCAAACAAATCTTTGACTTTTCTTATAATGGCTTCTGTTTTTAATGCAGATATTTTCGGAACAACATCGTTACAAGTATCGATATCAACGCTAAAATAAGGTTCATCAAAAACAAAACTGTTAATTTTTGCTCTTGAAATACCTTCTACCAGGGCTTTAATTGTATTTTCACCAGGCACTTTTAAGACCTGTTTTATTACTGCAAGACATCCGTAATTTAAAAGACTTTTACTGTCGGGATCATCATCTGTAATATCTTTTTGTAACGCTAAAAATACTCGTCTGTCGCCTTCCATAGCCTTGTTCAGAGCCTTTATTGACTTTTCTCTGCCTACATCGAAATGTATAATCATTTCAGGAAAAACAACCATTCCTCTTAAAACGATTGTCGGTATATTAAAATAGTTTTCTATCATTTTATAACTCCTTAACTTTTGAATGATATTATATATTAATTTATTAACATTTTCAATAATAAAATATAAAAGCCTTCAAAAAAGAAGGCTTTTATTATTATTTTGAATAATTACAAAATCTTCCTTCATTCGGCATTTGTGATGGGAAGAAGTCTTCGGTCGGGAAATTTAACCTAGAAAATACATCACATGGGTTATCGGTGCAATTATCACATTCTTTTTCAGGAATGCAATAATCATATACAGGAATAAGCATCTGCACATTTCTTATAAGTTCAACTATTGTGAACAAACCTATTGTAACAAGTACTGCTTTGTCTCCGTCAACCACTTCAGTATACAATTCGCCGCCTATACTTGCAAGCACTGTCGGCGGGAATAAACAAATATCATTACAACAGCCGGCATCACAAATTCTTGCATCTAAAGTTAACGGGTCAACACACTGAACAACACATTTGGGTAAATCGTTGCAAGGTTCAGATACAGCGGAATTAGCAGCATTAAAATCACAAATATTTACTTCGTTTGTAAATACTTTTACTTTTCCTTCAGAACCGTAAAGAATTACTTTTTTAGAAAATTTACTTAAACCTTGAACAGTTGTAGGTTGTGTGCACAATGCAGGAAATACATCAAATGTTGTTAAAAAATAGAATGTAATATCACTGCAATAAAATCCTCTGTTTAAGTGTACAGGCTCAACATCAATAAAGACATTGATGACTTCTGTACCCTTACACCTCAGATTAACAGCCCTATTGATTAACTGTTGACCTTTCGGCGAAAAATATACTTTTAAGTCTTCCAAACAATCTCTGTCACAACACGAATCAAATACTCGGCTTCCGTCTATGCAAACTGCTTCTTTAAAGTCGCCGTTTGCAGAAAAAGAACTACTTCTTGAATCAGCCATAAATACCCCTCCTATGCAATATAACCGCTATTTCGGTTTCATTTACATAGTATGAGCATTACTTGTCTATTGTTTAAAGAATTTCAAGTTTTGCAAAATTATTCATTATTTTTTTAGTACCGACAGTATCGAAAGCAATTTCAAGCAAAACATCATTTCCCATCGGTAAAGCACTGATTACCAAGCCTTTGCCGAAAACTTTATGCATTACAGTATTTCCGACTTTTACGTTGCAAGTATTCTGTTTTTGAGCATTACCCGAATAATTAACTGTTTTAATTTCCGGCGTGAAGTCGTCAAATTTAACCTTATTTGTCCTGTTAATAAAACCGTAATTGTTTGCCTGTTCTTTTTTAATTAATGTATTAGGTATTTCGTTAATAAAGCGCGAAGGCATAGTCTTCTCGGTCTTACCAAACAGCGTTCTTTGAGTAGCATTAGTTATGTATAGTTTGTCTTTTGCTCTTGTTACTGCAACATAAGCAAGACGCCTTTCTTCTTCGAGTTCTTCTTGTCCTATATACACACTTTTGTTTGACGGAAACAGTCCTTCTTCGCAACCGACAATAAAAACAACAGGAAACTCAAGTCCTTTTGCAGAGTGTATAGTCATTAAAAAAACTCTGTCAGAATCGCTGTTATCTTTATCCATATCGGTAAGCAAGGAAGTCTGTTCAATAAATTCATTCAAGCTTGGATTTTCTGATTCGCTTTCATATTGAACTATTGAAGATAAAAGTTCTTTTACATTTCCTAATCTGTCCGCGCCTTTATCATCTTGAGATAATAAATAGTTTTCATAATCTAATGCCGAAAGCAGTTTTTCAAACAACTGACTCGGCAAAAGTTCAGCAGAACTTTCAATTAAATCATTAATTAATTCATAAAAGGACTTTAATTTATTACACGCTTTTGACAACAAAGCAAACTCGTCTGCACTTTTAATAATCTCAAGAAAAGATAAATTTGTCTGGTCAGCAATCTCGCTGATTTTTTCAACAGTCGCAGCACCGATACCTCTTTTAGGCTCGTTAATTATTCGGGTAAAGGCAATTTTATTTTTAGGATTATTTATAAAGACGAGATATGAAAGGATATCTTTAACTTCTTTTCTGTCAAAGAATTTAAGTCCTCCATATACACTATAATTAATACCTGCTCTTGTCAAAGCACTTTCAATTGTATTTGACTGTGCGTTAGTTCTGTAAAGTATTGCATGCTGACTTGCCGGTATTCCGTTTTTAATATCATCAAGAATAGTATCACAAACGAATTTTGCTTCATCTCTCTCATCGATACATACGCGGTGAAAAATCTTTTCTCCGCCTTTTTTAGATGTCCATAAGTTCTTGCCTTTACGCTTAATATTATTGTTTATAATATTATTTGCGGCATCTAAAATAATCTGAGTAGAGCGATAATTTTGCTCAAGCCTGATTACTTTTGCATCTTTATACTGCTTTTCAAAATCTAATATATTTTCAACTGTTGCACCCCTGAACTTATATATAGACTGGTCATCATCACCGACGACACAAATATTTCTGCTTTTTTGTGCTAACATATCTGCAAATACAAACTGCGCATAGTTTGCATCTTGATATTCATCTATCATAATATATTTGAATCTGTTCTGATAATATTCTAAGACTTCGGGGCATGACTTAAATAATTTTACAGTATTGAATATTAAATCATCAAAGTCCATACAGTTATATTCTTTTAGCCTGTTAGAATAATCTGTGTAAATTTTAGAAATCATTTTCAGTCTTACGTCGTACTGAGATTCTTTTGCAAATTCTTCGCAGTCGATTAATGAATCTTTTGCTCTGCTGATTTCATTAGCAATTGTTTTCCAGTTTAAAATCTTTTCATCAATATCAAAAGATTTCATTATTTCTTTGATTAGTTTTTTCTGATCATCAGTATCGTAAATTGAAAAATCAGAAGAATAACCAATTTTATCTGCGTGTATTCTTAAAATTTTAGCACAAGTAGAATGAAATGTTGATGCCCAAACATCACTCTCAGAATCTTTTACAGCATTATCAATTCTTTCTTTTAACTCACCTGCTGCTTTATTAGTAAAAGTGATTGCTAAAATTTGCCAGGGCTTAATTTTATTACTTAATAAAAACTCAGGAAAATCGCCATTATCATTCAAATAGTTTTGAATTACAGTAATTTCTTCTTGAGTAAAATCATCATTAACATAAGTGTTATATGAATCTGCAAACTTTATCATATTAACTATTCTGTTTATAATAACAGTAGTTTTACCGCTTCCTGCACCAGCTAATATTAAAGTAGGACCGTTGACATTTACAACAGCCTCAAATTGCATTTTATTCAAGTGTGAAAAATACTTTTCTATACACTTTTTCCTTAAATTTACAGTATCCGACATTTGTTTCTCCTAAAAAATAAGGCGGGTGACTTCCCCGCCTTGTATTTATAATTTAGCGTTATAAGTATTATATTAAAAAACAAAATGTTTTTCAACAACTAATAATTAATTAACTCTTATAAACTTTCTTAATATTAAAATCATCATCACAAATCAAAATATCTGCATCGCATCCAACTTTCAATCTGCCCTTGTTATAGGCACCGATAGAATCGGCAGGTATTTTTGTTGCGCTTAGGATGACTTTTTCTTTTTCGATTCCGAATGAAATCAATCTTCTAACCATTTCACCGACAAAAGTTGTTGAGCCGGCCAAAGTTCCGTCTTGTAAAGTTGCTACTGCATTTTTAACAGTAACATCGAGACTTCCGAGTTTATAATTACCGTCTTTCATGCCGCATGCAGCCATAGAATCAGATATTATTGCAATTCTGTCCGCAGCTAAATTAAACATCATTCTAAGTACCGATTCATTAACATGCACACCGTCACAAATCAGTTCAGCAACTGCATTACTGTCACAAAAAGCACCGACTACACCGGGATTTCTGTGATTTAAGCCATTCATAGCGTTAAATAAATGTGTAATATGATTAGCGCCTTTATTAAAAGCATTCAAAGCAGTATCATAATCACACTGTGTATGTGCTACCGAGCATAAACCGTCAAAAGACTGAATAAATTCATCCGCACCTTCTAATTCAGGTGCTAAACAAACTTCTGTTATATTTTTTAAATCTTTAACAAAATCTATGTTTGGATTACAAACTGTATTAATATCGTGCGAGCCTAATTTATTTTTAGAAAGAAAAGGACCTTCTAAATTAATTCCAAGAATTTGAGCGCCGCTTTTGTTTTGAACAGAATTTATATTGTCAACAGCAGAATCTAAATCTTCTTTATACATACTGACAGTTGTTGCAAGCAAAGAAGTAGTACCGTTTTCTAAGTAACAATTTAGCGCAGAAATGATTTCAGTTGAAGAGGCTGTCGAAAAATCAATTCCGTTACAACCGTGAGTATGTATATCAACATATCCAGGGATAACCACACTATTTGTACAGTCTACTGTTTCATCATCGGTTAAACCATCCGAAATTTCAATTATTTTTCCGTTTTCGACTTTAATATCTGTTTTTATAAACTGACCATTTACAAAACATTTTCCGTTTTTTAAAATCATATAAGTTTCTCCTTAATTAGTTTTATAATAATACTATTGATTTTTAATTAATACTGATATATAATATAGTAAAATTGTTCAGCATTTAAAATAATTTACAGAAGGTGTAAAGATGAATCTATCAAATGATTTATTAGAAATTTTAAAAGAGCTACACACTATTTCGGGATATCACATTAGTTTAAAAGATGTTAATTTTAAAACTATCGGAAAATACCCACCTAAAAATTCTGACTATTGCAGTTTAATTCAATCAAACATAAATGCGCTTGATGAGTGTATTAAGTGTGATAATAACGCGCTCAATATTGTATCAAAAACGAATGAAATTCATCTGTACAGATGTCACGCCGGGTTATATGAAGCAGTATCGCCTTTATACTATTTTGACACATTATCCGGCTATTTGGTAATGGGACAAATGGTTACAAACGAGGATGACTCTATTACAAGGATGGTTAATCAGGGCAAAAAATATATCAGTGATGAACAAGCACTTTTAAATGCGGCAAAGAACATACCAAGCATTACTATGAAAAAAATATCGGCATTAGCAAATATAATGAATATGTGTGCAAGTTATATAACTTTGTCTAACAGACTGAAAATGCCGAGCCACTCTCCCGCAATTGAAGCTGCTAAATACATCGAAGAACATCTTACTGAAAAAATTATGCTCAATGATTTATGTAATAACTGTTTTTGCAGTAAGACTACTTTATCTATTGAGTTTAAAAAAGTATTCGGAACGACAATTACAAAATATATTAACAAAAAAAGAATGGAACGAGCGGCAAAAATTCTTCAAGACTGTCCTAATCTTGCTGTTAATATAGTATCTTCAAAATGTGGAATTGAAGATGCAAACTATTTTTCAAAACTATTTATTAACGAGTACGGTGTACCGCCTACTAAGTATAAAGGAGCATAAAAAATGAACATAAATAAAACTATAAATTCTCTTATAAAAAACAATATTAATGCAAAGTACATTACTTCAAGAAAAATGTTATTTGATACAATTGATGAGTTCTTGTTTGATAATTGTACAGTTGGTTACGGTGGTTCGGAGACTTTAAATCAACTGAAAATAAAAGAATGGTTAAGAGAAAAAAATAATATTAAATTATTTGACCGCGACATATCGGGCAAAAGAATTGAAGATATGAATAACGCACTTACAAGCGATATTTTTCTTATGAGCAGTAACGCAATTACCGAAAACGGAGAACTGTATAATGTTGACGGTAACGGTAACAGAGTCGCAGCATTAATTTACGGTCCAAAAAAAGTAATAGTTATTTGCGGAGAGAATAAAATTGTTGAAAATCTTGAAAAAGCAGAAGACAGAGTAAGAACAATTGCTGCTCCGTTAAACGCAAAAAGACTCAACAAGAAAACACCCTGTACAATCACCGGTAAGTGTGAAGACTGCAAAAGCCCGGACAGAATATGTTCTAATGTTGTAGTTAGCAGGCAACAAATAATTAAAGACAGAATCAATGTATTAATCTTAAATGAAAATTTAGGATATTAATAACTAAAATTTTAATGTTGCTGTTTTTCCTCGTGATATTCATTTTCGGTGTTTACATTCCAAATTTCTGATTTATCTGTATCATTATCGGCAATTTTTTCTGCTGCGATTATGGAAGTAAGCATTGAATGGTCCATATTATTATATCTGTGTTGACCGTTTCTTCCGACACAAAATAAATTATCAAAAGTATTCAAATAATTCTTGACTTTATCAATTTGATAATAAGTATCAAAATATGCAGGATATGCTTTTTTCACCTTTTCCCTGTGACTGTCAATTATATCTTTTTTATCAATCAAGCCCATTTTTACTAAATCATTAATTGCAAGTTTAATACATTCGTCATCACTCATTGTCCAAATACTGTCTTTTTCGTCACATACATATTCAAGACCGATCCAAACAGTATCATCCGGACACTTAACCATATACGGAGACCAGTTATTAAAAATCTGTATTCTGACAAATTTTACATCGCTTTCCTGAACATATATCCAACAATCAGGTACAATATCACCGAGTGTTTTAATAACGGTGTTGTTTTTAATATTTAATTTTTTTAATAAAAGACCTACTGTAACAAAATCGCGGTACGGTAAACCGTTAGAGACTGTTTTGATTTCTTCATCGACATTATCAATACTGTTAATTAAGTCTTTAACAGGCATTGAAGATATGAAAATATCCCCACTAATCACTTCATCAGCATTATCGGTTTTGCATACTACACTTTCAATCTTACCGTTTTTTACGTTAATTTTGCTGACCTTATGCGATAAAAGTATTTTACCGCCGCTTTGAGTAAAAATTTCGGCAAATCTTTCCCATAATTGTCCGGGCCCGAATTTCGGATACCAAAACTGTTCAATTAAAGAGGTCTCGGAATTTTTGTTGCTTTTATTACCGATTAATTTATTGAACATATCTTTAATTACAACTTTAACAGAAATGCCTTTAACTCTTTGCCTTCCCCAGTCAGCTGAAATTTCACTCGGATGTCTTCCCCAGAGTTTTTCAGTATAACTTTCAAAAAACATGCTGTAAAGTTTTTTACCGAATCTGTTGATATAGAAATTCTCAAGATTTGTTTCTTTCTTTTTAAATATGCAAGCTTTTAAATAACTAAAGCCTGCACAGACAGTAGTTAAAAAGCCCATATTCTTTATGGTGTCCCATTTAAGCGATATAGGATAATCAAAGAATTTTCCTTTATAATAAATTCTTGAAACTCTTTGTCTTACGAGCATTACATTATCTTGTGTTTCAGGATCAGGACCGTTTTTACTTAACTCAATTGATTTATCTAATTTTTTATAGTCGTAAGCAGGTTTACCTTGAACAGGCATTACCTCAGACCACAAATTCATTATTCTGTCGTCTTTTGAAAAAAATCTGTGACCGCCTATATCCATCCTGTTTCCGTTATATTCAACAGTTTTTGAAATACCGCCAAGTTCATTACTTTCTTCAAGTAAAACTATATCATAATCATTATTCTGATTAATTAATTCATACGCTGCAGTTAGCCCTGCCGGGCCGCCGCCGATAATTACTATTTTTTTCATTATTTCTCCTGTTGTTTTATAATTGTTTATATTATACATTTATTATTAAATTATTTCAATTACATATTATAATTATTGATATTAATTATTTACTTCAAGCACAATTTTACCTTTTTTAGTTGATATATAAATAAAATTAGAGTAAAATACTTGTATAGTCAAAAAGGAGGTCGTGTTTTGGCCGTCGAAAAGAAAACATGCGCGTATTGTCACGCATATTTATTTGATGATGACGATATAGTATATTGCCCTGATTGCGGTGCGCCGCATCATAGAGATTGTTGGTTTGAAATTAATCATTGTGCTAATGTAGACAATCACGGAAAAGAAAACATACGCACCAACAAAGAAGTTGAAGAAAGTAAAAGTATTAGGTGTTCATCTTGCGGCACCGAAAACAGCGAAGACTCATACTTTTGTCAGCATTGTGGTGCATCTTTAAATAATGAGCAATATGATAATACTTATACAAATCAGTATGTAAATGATAAAATAGACGGAGTTAATTCCTCTACAGTAGCAAGTTATATCAGAGTTAACAGTCAAAAATACGTCAATGATTTTAAAGAAATTGATGCAAAATATAAAAACAACAAAAAACTTAGTTCCTGTATTAAATGGAATTGGAGCGGCTTTCTGTTCGGTTATTTATGGCTGTTTTACAGAAAATGCCACAAGCCTGCTTGGGTTTTGTTTTTAATTTCAGTTATCAGCACAATTTTACAAACACCGCTTTTAGCATTAACTTCAAGTGTAATATTTGATATAATCGGTGTACAGACAGATAAAGTTTCTGCTTCAAACATGTACTTTTCTATTAATGATAACTTAACAGAGATTTATTCTGCGCTAAATGAGGCGATTACGACACCAATTATAATTATGTTTGTTTTTTCAATTATTATCGCTTTTGCTGTACATCTTATTATCGGACTGTTTGGAGAAAATATTTATAAAAACAATGCGATAAATAAAATAAAAGCAATTGAACAGTCTGACACAATTGAATCTAAGCAACAAATAATATCTACTTCCGGCGGAGTAAATATATTCATGGTAGTTATTTCTTGGTATTTAATGAATATAATATCGAATTATTTAATGTTATTTATGTTATAAAAAAGAGCTAAACGCTCTTTTTTTAATACTTATTTTTACTCTTTAAAGATTTAATTAACATTATAGTTGCGGTAACCATAACAACATATAAAATCATATTGAAGTATGGGAAAATATCAGTAGATAATTTTTGTGCAAGAATGCCGAATAACAACGGAACTAACATAATACCGATATTGCACGCAGCCATCTGTGAACTGACAATAGACTGAGATGTTTCTTTTGAAAAATTAATCGGGGTTAAGTGTGTTAAATTTGGAAAGACTGTACTGTTACCGAAACCGATTAAAAATAATGCAATTGATGCTAATAAAGCAGAATTAGGTAAAAACATTAATACTAAAGCAAAAAAGACAATAGACATTCCGATTTTAATTATCTTCCAGCTTGACAAAAATTTTGATATTAACCCGGAAGTAAATCTTCCGCTTGCAATTCCGAGATAATAAAATGTTACTGTTTTTGCAGCAAGATGAGGAGTCATATCATGTGAATTAACTAAAAAAGTGCTTCCCCAATTTCCGCAAGTAAATTCAATTGCACATGACGTTAAAAAAATCAGCCAAGCCAGTCTGACATCTCTCATTTTGGCCATTTGTTTAAAAGAAAGAGTTATCGGTTTTATATCTTCTCCTGCGAGTGTGTATTGCGTTTTTACCTTGTTCCACAAAGGTAAAGAAAACACAGCGATTAATGTTATAAAAATTTGAATATAAAAAGCTGTTTTATAACCGTTTCGCCAGTTATTATTATTTGCTAATGCAAGTGACATTAAATAAGGACTTGCAGTTACACCTAAACCGTAAAAACAATGCAAAAAATTCATGTGAGTGGCACGATAATGTAATGCAACATAATTATTCAGCGCAGAATCAATCGCACCGGCGCCTATGCCTAAAGGGACGCTGAACAAACACATATATAACAAGTTGCCTGATAAAGAAAAACCAAGCAAAGCAATTGCAGTAAGCATTGTGCTGACAACAGTTATAGGACCTGTACCGAATTTATTAATTAACCTCGCACTAAAAAAACTTGAAGCAAAAGTGCCGAAAGATATAACGAATGTAATTAACACACCTGAGTCCATAGGTATATTAAACTCTTGATAAATTGCAGGCCAAGCAGCGCCAAACAGCGAATCAGGTATGCCAAGCCCGATAAAAGCAATATATATTATGAAAATTAAAATAGTTGCCATTATATTCCCCCATAACTATAAAACAATTTTATAATATATCATATAAATTTAAAAAGCAAGTTGTTTATAATAATATATCTTGACAGTTACAAAATAATTTGATATAATCACATTTGTCAATTAATTAAATAGTTTTGCAGAAATACCCAAGTGGTGAAGGGGCTCCCCTGCTAAGGGAGTAGGTCGGGAAACCGGCGCGAGGGTTCAAATCCCTCTTTCTGCGCCAAAACGCCTCGTTCTTTTGAACGAGGTGTTTTTATCCGTTTTAGTGTGGAGTTGATTTTAAAATCAATCAACTTATAAATTAATCATTTTTACATTGACCGCCCTTACCGTTTTGACCTTTTTTGTATTGGCCACCTTGGTTTTGGCCATTAGTATTGCATTCATTTCCGGTTTTTATACTTCCCGGAGAGTCAGATTCATCCGCACCGCTTTGACATTCTCTGATACGGTTACGAATCTGAGCCATTGTCATATCCCGACAATCTTCAGGTGTGACATTAGCATCATATTTGGACAGTTCCAAATAAGCACAATATTTACCCAGAGATAACCCGTTTTCGTGAGCAGTCTCAACTAGTGAAGTGTCTGCTTTATAACTTTCGCCGTTATTATTTCGACATCCGGCACAATTAGAGATGCCTAAAAGTAATTTTTCTTCCTGTTCTTCGTTGTCAGAGGCTGCAGTAAAAGTAAGCGTATTATCATTTTTCAAATACGGTTGCATAGCATCGCTATCAATGATAACATCTATAGCATCGGTGTATGACATTCCTTTAACGGACAGAGTAGATAAAATTGCCGAACCGTCATCATTGTAGGCTTTGGCAGTAATTACCTTGTCCCAGCGGTTCAATGTAAGTTCAATTGAAGGGTTAACATCAATACTGATATAAGAAACGGGAGTATTAGAAACAGTATGATAGGCGACAACACCAATCAACAGTACAAGCACTGTTAAAACTGCTACACTCATACATTTAATATAAGAAGAAACAGGTCTATGATGTCGATGTCGGTATTCGTGTAAAAATTCCTTTGTAGATGCCTTTAATGAATCATCAGCTTGAATTGATTCAAAAGCATCTTGAATTGGGTTAGCCATCAAACTCACCTCCCAGTAATTTCTTTAACATTGAACGACCTCTTGAAAGTAATGAATATACAGTGCCTTCCCTTGATTTTAAAATATCCGCGATTTCAGCTGCAGAATAAGATTCATAATAATGCAGATAAATAACATCTCTGTATTTTTCTGGTAACGAAAGTACAGCCTGAAGGACAGCGGATTGTTCATTGGTATCTTCGGCCGCAAGTTTTATCACTTCATCAAGCGGCACGGTATTCCGACGGAACATATTTTTAAAAAAATCATTACAAGCATTAATACTTACACGGATAAACCAGGCTTTTTCATGCTCAGCACTTTCAAAAGTTCCGTTGTAGAGCATATATTTAAGAAATACATTCTGAAAGATATCCTCAGTATCAGTATCATTTTTTAAGTGGCAAAAACAAATGCGGCGCACAAGATCCGCATAAGTGTCGACTGCATAATTTACTTCGCTTTCGCTCCGCATTTGATTCCCCCCAATCAAAGAATTATCAGTCTCCGGTTTTTATCGGCAATTCTTTCCGCGACAGTATGCCTTATTAACATTTCCACCTTTTCCGCAATTACCGTTACCTTGGATTTCGCGGTTATCACAAACACCGTCGTTATCGTTGTCAACGAAATTATTTCTGTTTCCGTTTCCAAAATTACTGTTATTAACACGATTATCACATACGCCATCATTGTCATTGTCAATGTAGTTTATACCGCCAACATTACCGACGTTGTTGTTTTTACGGTTGTCGCAGATTCCGTAATTATCGTTATCGACAAATTGAATGGTTCTTACATTTTCTTGATAATTTTCGTTTATAATTTTAGTTTGTGCAGATGCACCGGATAATTGGGTTAAACCCAGGGTTAAAGCAAGTGCTACACCTGTAGCGGTAGTAATTAAATTCATAATAAATTCCTCCATTTGTTGTTTTTATTTGGCTCTTGCATACCTAATACGATTCAACAATTAAAAACCTTGCAAAAATGAAGAAATTTTTTGTATTTTTTTATATTATATCAGTGGTCTATAGTTTTAGCAAGACATATACCTGTATATGATGTTGAAGGATATAAAATTATATGATATAATTTTAATAATAAATAAAAATTTACGGGGTGTTAAAAATGAAGGGTATTTGCGGTGCAGATTGCAATAATTGCGGGTATGGTAAAAGCAACAATTGTAAAGGATGTTCTACCACATTGGGTTGTCCATTTGGAAAACAATGCTTTATTTACAGGTACATAACAACAGGCGGCGAAGAAAATTATAAATTACTGAAAAAACAATTAATTGATGAATTAAATTCACTTGATATCCCCGGTATGCCAAATATTGATGAATTATATCCGATGAACGGAAGTTATGTCAATTTAGCATATCCGATGCCAAATAATAAACAAATTAAACTTCTTAATGATAATAACATTTATCTTTGCAATCAGGTCAAATGTGAATTTAATGATGGCGAATTAGTAAAGTGTTTTGGCTTAGTTGCAGATATGAATTTCTTGCTTGTAAGTGAATATGGTGCAAATTGCACCGAGCCTGAAATCATTATTTATAAGAAAAGATAGTTAATATATTTAATAAAAAAAACAAAGCAGTTTTTATAACTGCTTTGTTTTTTTATTCACCTAAATATGCTTTTTTAATATTATCATTATTCATAAGTTCTTTCGCGTTTCCCGAGAATCTGATATCACCTGTTTCAAGAACATAGGCTCTGTCAGAAATAGACAATGCTTTTTTTGCATTTTGTTCTACAAGTAAAATCGTAGTACCTGACTTATGATAATCTTTAATAATTTCAAAAATTTGATCTACAAGAAGTGGTGAAAGTCCCATAGAAGGTTCATCGAGCATTAATAATTTTGGATGGCTCATCATCGCTCTACCCATAGCAAGCATTTGTTGTTCACCGCCCGAAAGTGTACCCGCAACTTGCTTTCTTCTTTCATAAAGACGAGGAAATTTCGAGCAAACTTCATCAATATCTTCTTTGATTTTTTTCTTATCGGTTTGAGTATAAGCACCCATAACTAAGTTTTCGTAAACTGTAAGTTCTTGGAAAACTCTTCTTCCTTCCGGCACCTGACTCATACCGAGTTTTACTAGTTTGTGACCCGGAGTTCTAGTAATATCTTGTCCGTCATAAATTACATTACCGCTGTTAATAGGAATTAGGCCCATTATACTTTGCATTGTTGTAGTTTTGCCGGCACCGTTAGCACCGATTAAAGAAACAATTTCGCCCTCATTAACTTCAAATGAAATTTTCTTCAACGCTCTGATTACACCGTAACAAACTTCTAAATCTTTAACTTCTAATAATGCCATAAATTTCCCTCCTATTCTCCTAAATATGCTTTAATAACTTCAGGATTATTAAGGGCAACATCGGTTTTACCCTGTGCAAGCATCGTACCAAAGTTTAAAACAGTAATTTCATCGCAAAGTCCCGATACAAACTTCATATCGTGTTCGATAATTAAAATTGTCAAATCAAATTCATCTCTTAACTGTCTGACAATTCTCATTAAGTCCTCAGTTTCGTGAGGATTCATGCCTGCAGCCGGTTCATCGAGCAATAAGAAATTAGGGTTAGTCGCTAAAGCTCTTGCAATTTCTAATTTTCTTTGTTTACCGTAAGGTAAATTACAAGCAAGATTATTTCTTTCTTCTTCTAAATCAAAAATTCTCAAAATTTCTTTTGCTCTTTGACGCATTCTCTTTTCAGTAGAAAAATGCCTTGGAAGTCTGAACATGCTTTCAAACAAACTGCATTTGAATTCAGGTTGATTGTGAAGTCCGACAAGAACATTTCTTATTACACTCATATTGTTAAACAACCTGATATTTTGGAAAGTTCTTGCAATACCTTTATGGTTAATTTGTTCTTGTGTTTTTCCGTTTAACTTTTCACCGTTTAAATAGAAACTGCCTGTTGTCGGTTGATAAACGCCTGTTAAAATATTAAAAACAGTTGTTTTACCGGCACCGTTAGGACCTACAAGTCCGTAAATTTGTTTCTTTTTAATCTCAATATTTACATCTTGAACTGCCTTTAAGCCTCCAAAAGAAATACCGAGATTTTCAGTCTTTAAAACAATATCTGACATTATTTCTCCTCCTTTTCCGATTTATCAGGAGTATAAGGTGAAGAAATCTGTATATCAACTGATAATACTTCATCAACATCTATTTTAGTCGGTACCCTGTCCCATTTCGCCTCATCATCTTTGACAGTTGCAGGGTTTGCTTTCTTAAAACTACTAAACAATGCTTTCAAATTATGTCTTTCTCTGAAACCTTTAAGCGAAGGTGCGTTATTATAAATAACTAAAACAATCAGCACCAAAGCATAGAATAAATCTTGCAATACCGCTAAATTACCTGTAAGAATTGTTTGTAATTTTACATCTAAGAAAGTAATAAGAGTGGCAGCGATAATTGAACCGTTTATGCTTGCCATACCGCCTAATACAACCATAACTAAAATTTCAATTGAATAATTATAACTAAACTTTGTACTTTGTACGGTATAGTTTGAAAAACTATATAATACTCCGGCAATTCCGGCAAAGAAAGAAGAAACCGTAAATACAATAAGTTTATATTTTGTTACATTAATTCCTGTTGCTTTTGCAGCAATTTCATTATCTCTTATAGCAGTAATTGCTCGTCCGTGTTTTGAACGAATCAAGTTTTGAATTACAGCAAGACAAATTAAAACAAGTACAAAAGCGATAATAAACAAATATTCTTTATCAAATCTAACAGTTTTAAGTCCTAAAGAGCCACCGAAACTTTCATCGCTTGAATTCATAAAGACAGAACGCACAATCTCACCAAAGGCGAGCGTTACAATTGCTAAATAGTCACCGCGTAATCTTAATGCCGGTAGTCCGATAATAATGCCGAAAACTGCTGCTACAAGTCCGCCGATGACTACAGATATTACAAGTGCCGGAAACTCCGGTAAATCAAAATTATCAACAAGAATAACAGCACATTTACCGCCTAAATAAGCGCCTACACACATAAAGCCGGCATGTCCTAAAGAAAGTTCGCCTAAAAAACCTACAACCATACTTAACGAAACAGCAAGCATAATTGCGATTGCAATTTTTTCAAGCATATAAATGGTCGAACTGCTTAAATCTCCGGTTAAGGATAAAACAGAAAAGATAACAGTTGCAGCTGCAATTACAATGTAACTGATATAATGTTTAATTTTAAAGTTTTTCATATTTAACATTATACTTTCTCCCTTCTCTTTTTGCCTAAAATACCGGTAGGTTTAACAAGAAGAATAACAATCAGAATTAAAAACTCAATTGCATCTGTATATGGCGCAATAAATGGTATACTTAGTGAAATTGCCTCCACTACGCCCATTAAAATACCGCCAAGCATAGCACCCGGTATTGAGCCTATGCCTCCGATTACCGCAGCTGTAAAAGCCTTAATTCCCGGCATAGCGCCTAATGTATTGTTAAGGCTCGGAGATTTCAAAAGCATAAATAAACTTGCAAAAGCAGCAAGTGAAGAACCGATAGCAAAAGTAATAGTAATAATTTTGTTTACATTAATTCCCATTAACTGTGCTGCACCTTTATCTTCAGATACCGCTATCATAGCACGACCGGTTTTTGTGTATTTTACAAATGTACTTAATACAATCATAATCACAACAGAACAACCGAGTGTTACCAAAGTATATACAGGAATTCTCAGACCGGCAAATTCTAAATTACCTAAATCTGCTATAGTAACCATTTTCGGTGCAGAGCCAAATATAATTTGTGCTGTAGATTGCAACAAATAACTTACACCGATTGCAGTAATTAAAACTGCAAGCGGAGACGCACCTCGCAAAGGTCTGTATGCAACTTTTTCAATGGTAACACCTAACAGTAAGCAAAATAAAATCGCTGCCAATAATCCTAAAAACGGATTACCCCAAGCAGTCATAGTTACAAAAATTGTATAACCGCCCACCATAATTATATCGCCATGCGCAAAGTTAAGCATTTTTGCGATACCGTAAACCATAGTATAGCCAAGAGCAATAATTGCGTATGTACTGCCTATACTCAGTCCGTTAATTAAAGTTTCAATAAATTCCATAAAAATAATTCTTTCTTATCTATATTATGACAATTTGCCGCCGTAGAAAAACCACGTCGGCAAAAAAGTCATTTTATATTTTAAATATTACTGATTAAACTTATTTAGCAGAATTTGCTGTTTTAAGAGTGTATTTAATTGCTTGTTTATCTACATATCCGTTGTCGTCCCAAGTGATGTTATCACCTGTTACGCCGCTGTATGAAAAATCACCGCTAAACTGTGCTTTGAGGATATCGCAAAGATCTGAAGCAGAAATAGTAACATCAATTTTTTCACCTGCATCAACAGCAGCCTTCATAGCATTGTAGATAGCATAAACGCAATCATAAGCAGATGCGCCAAACTGATTAAGAGTATCTACATCATATTTTTCAGTATACTTTTTAATGAAATCAGCAGCAGCGCCGTCTTTAGCATTTGAGTCAAAGTGTGAAAGCATTGATACTTCCTGAGGAATTACAGAAAAGTCTTCAAACTGTCCGGCAAGACCGTCAAATCCGTCGCAACCGTAATAAATTGCATCTTTAGCAATAATGTCTTTTGCCTGAGTCATAAATACTGATGCAGGTTGATAGTAAATAGGCATAAAGATAAATGTGCAATCTTTAAGTGCAGAAATCTGTGATGAAAAGTCAGATGCTTCGCCGGTATATACAGTTTCAACAGTTTCGATTGAATCATTAAGATTTTCTTTAAACTGTTTATAAATACCATTAGAATAAGCATCGTCAGATTTGTAGAAGATACCAATCTTCTTAAGACCAAGCGAGTTTACATAGTTTGCAGCAACCTGACCTTGGTTACCGTCAGCAAAACACATCTGGAATCCGTTATCATACTCAGGGATATCATCACCTGAAGCAGATGGTGTAAGGAAAAATACGTTGTCTTCTACTGAAAGTTTGCTAAACTCAAGACCGGGAGCAGTAGTAACAGTACCTAAAGATACTTGCATACCGCC
The DNA here is from genome assembly GCA_036310005.1 of Acutalibacteraceae bacterium. Taxonomy (GTDB): domain Bacteria; phylum Bacillota; class Clostridia; order Oscillospirales; family Acutalibacteraceae; genus JAXJSP01. The sequence continues at coordinate 66,138 of JAXJSP010000052.1, forward strand.
TTCAAGCATTGAAGAATAGTTTGCTGCAACCTTAGTAGCATCATGTGTATCATCTGTAGCAACTAATTTGAAGTTTACACCGTTAAGTCCGCCGGCAGCGTTGATTTCGTCAACAGCAATTTGTGCAGAGTTTTGTACAGCAGTTCCGTAAACAGCAGCAGCACCGGTTAAAGGACCGGATACACCGATAACGAATTCTGTGTTATCAGCAGTATAACCTTTGTCGCCCTTTGAACCTTCGCTCTTTGAACAACCGACAAAGCAAAGCACCATAACTAATGCTAATACCAAAGCCGCAATTTTCTTAAAATTTTTCATTTTATTTACCCCCTAAGTAAATATTTAAAAATAATTGATTTTATAATACATTAGTAATTATTGAATGTCAATAATTAAGAGAAAAAAATTATTTGATTAAATTAATCTATTTTATTGATATATTTTAATATTTGTTAAAATTATTACTTATAAAAAGTCAATCTTGATTTAGAAATATCTGAGCGTGTTTCGTCGTATTCATATATTGCTTTGGTTTTTAAATTTATAACAGCATATCCGTTATATGTTTTTGATTTATCAGTATTTTTGTTATATCTTGTTTTTGTAAATTTAACCAAAGTATATTTATCATTTATATCTTTGACAGATTTAATTTCAAAAGTATCACTGATAGTATCATTCTCTTTAATAAAAGCATCGTGATAATTGTAAAAATATCCTTCTTCATAGTAAATATATTGATATACATCATATTTATTTAAAACTAAATCAATATTAAATTTATCTTTAATGATTTTTAAAATTTCTTCGGACTTACATCTTTCAATGTCTGTTTCAATATATGTATTGCTGACAGCATCAAATATTTTATTGAATTGGTCTTTTGTTGACTTTACAATTTCGACATTTTCGGGCGACAACATAAAATAATCTTTATTAGAAAGCACGCAATAAATCACCGCACCTATTTGTCCTTTTGTTGCTGAATTGCCAACAAACGAAATTTGGTCATCGTCTAAACATGTACAGCAATCTATAAAGGTTGACAGAAGTTGCTCGGCTTTATATTCAATATTGCCTTGCATACTGTCATCTACATTTAAGTTTGTAACAGCGACATCGGATAAAATCTTTTCGTAATCGGATACTTTAAATGCACCGTTGCACAACTCAGCAGAACCGGCTGCAAAAAATTCTGCCAACTTTTTATTACAAATTTCAATTTTTTCTGTATAATTGCTCGCTACAGTTTTTTGGCCTGCATTTTCATAATATAACTGCATTGTTTCATAAGCCTTTTTTGCAAAATAAATATATTCAATTGCAGCAAGTCTTGCCTCTTTTCCCTCATCATCAGATAATGCTACAGAATTGGAATATTTAATATATTTATTTAAGCCTAATTCACTTAAAACCAAATATAAATTCAGTTTTTCCATTTCAGTTTTATATGACGTCTTTTCGCTCTCTATAGGTGAATTGTTTTTTACAAAGTAATTAAAATCTTCTTTTGCAGTATTATTCTGAATTTTGCCTGAAATATCATCTACTTTTGAAAACGCATCAACTATATTGAGTGCTGCTTTTTTAGACTCATTTTTGTCAATATCGTTATCGTTATTTAAATCAAAAAGAGATTTAATCAAATCTATTTTATCTGAATTTGATTTATTATACGCCGTAACAAACTCGGCATCGTCACCTGTTGCGCCAAATTCAGTCGCAAGTTTTTCAGACTCAGATGCATTAATTACATCAAAAACAGATGATACATTCCCCGCATCTGCCACTAGTTGCGCAGATTCATATACAGCATCAAAATCGTTCATCAAGTCTAAACACAAATTGTATGAAGTATCATAATCAATTAAATTTTTAATCATATCAATTGTAGTTGCATTACTCCACACAAGTTTAAAGTTTGAGTTTAAATACGCAAGTTTTTGAAAAACAAAACCATTAGACAGTTCACTTTCAGACTTTGTATCTTTTGAATACTCTGTACTTAAATCAAATTTAACAGAATTACTATCGAAAGTATTAAACAAGTCCCATACGGTAACAGCATCATTAGATATAATCAGTTTACCGTCTTCTACCGCTATATAACTGTCCAAAATTGCCAAAACATTTGATAACGAGTAATAAGTCTTATTATTAGTTTTTTTGCAATTACCGAGTTTTAATGATACTGTATTGTTATTAATTGTAGTTACACCGTCAAAAGATGCATTGATATATCTTGTTCCCTTTTTAAATCTGATACCGTTATTATATTCGCTTACCGTATAATTAGTATGGCGATTCAAAAAATGAGCATCTACATAAATTTCCGCACCTGAAATAATAACACTTTCAACTACATCTGAATCTACACTTTTAACAACAATATTCTGCGTGTTATCAGCTGCATTTACTAAAAAGGTAAAAGAAAGCGTTGAAAATGTAACAGTTATTAAACACAAAAAAGCAATAATTTTTTTCATATTAATTCACCATTTTCTCGACTATACTGCTCATCATATCATAATAAGCATCCAACAGACCGCAATAAGCAGTGTTATAATACTCATATGTTAATAATAAATTGCCTTTATCATCATAGTTTAGCACAATTTCCTTTGTCGTAGCAGGTGTGTCGGTTAATGCTTCTTCAATTACAGCATCGGTAACATATCCGTTACTTTCTGAAATTTTTTCAGAAATATCGCAAGAAGTAACTTCAACTACAACTTTTGCAGTAGAATAACTCTTCACTTCAATATCAACATATTTTTCTATTGTATTTAAGAAAGTATTACTTTCATCAACACCGAAAGTCTTTGAATAAAGAGTTTTTTCGACATCAGATTTTGGTATAAAATAAAAAACCACAGCACAAACCACAGCAATTATCACTAAAATAATTGCTGTTAAAATTATAAACAATTTCTTGAAATTAATTTTTTTGTCATTTGGCAAATCATATAACTTATTTCCGCATAAACGACAATTGAGATAATTATCCGGGTTTTTTGCATTACATTTATCGCATATTATGTAATTTTTATTAGCAGGTCTTTTTTGAACCTGTTTTGTTTCGGGTTCGTTATTAAAATCTAAATCAACATTAAAACTTGTTATATTTTCTTCATTATTGAGCATTTTAAAACAACGAACGCAAACTGACGCACCATCTAAATTGTCTTTGCCGCAATTTTTACAAACCATTCTTACCCTCAATTCTGATTTTATTAATTAAATTCTATATTAGTAGTAATAATTTGTCAATTATTTAATTAATTTTTGCGGCACTTTCACCTGCAATATAACCGCTCGACCATGCCCACTGCAAATTAAAGCCGCCACAGTCCCCATCTACATCTAAAATTTCACCGCAAGAATATAAATTTTTACAGTTTAAAGACTGTAAATTTTCATCAAATTCCGATAAATCAATACCGCCGACAGTTGTTTGTGCATTATCAAATCCGCAAACGCCTTTAACAACTACTTCAAAATTAAGTAAATTAGATACCAGATTTTTAATTTGAATCTGTGAAATCTCATAAGAATTACCGCTAACGGGTATTTTGCTCTTTTTCAGTATACAAAAGCCTATTCTTTTATTAATTAGTCCTAACAGCAGGTTTTCATTATTATTTTCATAACAATTATTTACTCTATAAGTAATCTCATTTAATAATTCGTTATAATTGTAGTCTGGCATAAAATTAATATATGCTTTTACATTTTTATTAATCGATGCAAACCTTGAAATTTGAAGAACTACCGGACCTGAAATTCCGTAATCTGTGAATAAAATCTCACCAAAACTGTTTACAGACATATTATTTGATTTCAATGTCAAAAGCACATCGGCTTTCATTCCTTTAGCAGATTTTAAAAATTCGGTATCAGTTTTCAACGGTACTATTGATTCTTTAAGATTAACTAATTTATGACCGAATTGTGTTAAAAAAGCATAACCGTTACCATCAGAACCGGTTTTAGGTGCTGCTTTACCGCCACATGCAATTATAACCTTGTCAAAACAGTATTCATTATTTAAAACAAACTTATCGTCCTTTTTATCGAGTGATACTATTTTTTTATCGCATATAATATTGACTTGTTGTTTTTCACATTCAAATCTTAAAGCGTCTACAACAGACTGCGCTTGAAAAGATGCAGGAAACAGTTTATTGCCTCCGTCATCTTTTATCGGTATATTAATTGATTTAAAAAATGATATAGTATCATTTAGATTAAACCTGTCTAAAATTTCAATTGCAGCATCACAAGAATTACTATGAAAGTATTTGATATCTAAATTTCTATTTGTTATATTACATCTTCCGTTACCGGTTGTAATTAATTTTTTTGCTACTCTGTTATTACCCTCAAAAACATTTACTTGTGCATTTTTATTTGTTCTTTTTGCTGCAATAGCACTGATTAAGCCCGATGCTCCTCCGCCAATAACTCCTATTTTAACCATAATGTTCTCCTTTAAAAAAGCCGCAGACAACGCTGCGGCATTTTTTTATTTTATAAAAGCATCATGTACAACTTTAACTGCTTTATCTGCTGAATCTAAGTCGATAAGTACAGAAATTTTAATTTCACTTGTAGCAATCATTTGAATATTAATATGCGCATCATAAAGTGCCTCAAACATTCTTGATGCAACACCGTGATGTGATTCCATTCCTGCGCCGACAATAGAAACTTTTGCAACATGGTCGTCAACATATACTTCAGTACTTTCACCGACAAAGTCATTTACTACTTCAACCGTTTCTTTTTCCTGTTCTTTTGAAATGGTGAAAGTAATATCTTTTGTTCCGTCTCTGCCGACAGATTGTAAAATAATATCTACATTAATTTTCTTTTGAGCCAGTTTATCGAACAGTTTAAATGCAACACCGGGTTCATCTTCCAAACCAACTACAGAAATACGGGTAACATTAGTATCTTTTGCTACTCCTCTAATCAACATTTTTTCCATTTTAGTCCTCTCCTTAACAACAGTACCAGGCTTATTTTCAAGGCTGGATAATACTTCAAGTTTAATATTATGCTTTTTAGCCAATTCAACAGAACGATTATGCAAAACCTGTGCACCCAAAGATGCAAGTTCTAGCATTTCATCATAAGTAATTTCACTTAATTTCTGAGCATTATCTACTTTTCTCGGGTCAGCAGTATAAACACCGTCAACATCGGTATATATCTGACATCTATCTGCTCTTAAAGCAACAGCCAAAGCAACAGCACTTGTATCAGAACCGCCTCTGCCCAAAGTAGTAATATCGCCGAATCTGTTTATACCTTGAAAGCCTGCAACAATGACAATGCTTTTTCTTGCAAGTTCAGCCTGCATTCTTTCAGATGATACTGTCTTTATTCTCGCGTTGCCGTACATTGAAGTTGACTCAACACCGGCTTGCCATCCAAGTAATGAAACAACCGGATAACCTAACTTTTCAATTGCCATCGCTAATAAAGCAATTGATATTTGCTCACCGGCAGACATTAACATATCAAGTTCTCTTTTTGAAGCATTCGGGTTGATTTCGTTCGCTTTTGCAATAAGGTCATCGGTTGTATCTCCTTGTGCACTTACTGCAACTACAACATCATTACCCTGTTTATAAGTATCGGTTATAATGCGAGCAACATTCATTACTCTTTGTGCATCAGCAACCGAAGTTCCGCCAAATTTTTGCACTATTAATGCCATAAATTTTACTCCTCTACTCTAATCTAAAACATGTAAAACACTTTCAACTTTAAAATCTTTATTTTCTTTTAATTGTTTTAAAATGTCTTTTTCTATTCCTTTAACTACAACACAAAACTCGTTGCACTCATCAACTCTTATAACTTTTACAATCTCAAGAGTTGATTTCAAATCATTTATAACTTTATCGGGATCATCTGCACTGAGTCTGACAAAAAGTTCACATTCACAATCTGAATGATTGATAACGTAATTATCGGTTTCTTCTCCCCAATATAAATATTTTCTTGCCTTCATGTGTTTAACGCAATCAATAACATCGGCTACAACAGCACTTGCGGTAGGCAGTTTTCCTGCTCCTCTACCGTAAAACATAACATCGCCTATTACATCGCCGCGCACCATTATCGCGTTAAATACATCATCAACAGACGATAATTGGCTGTATTTGGGAACAACACAAGGATAGACAACGCAATTAATTTTATCGTCACTGTCTTTTTTAACAATGCCGAGTAATTTTATAACGCTCTCAAATTTTTCAGCAAATTCAACATCTTTTAATGTGATGTTTCTGATGCCTTCTGTATATACATTTTTAGGACTGACATGCTTGCCGAATGCAAGGGATGCCAAAATACAAATTTTTCTGCAAGTATCATGACCGTCTATATCAGCAGACGGATCTCTTTCAGCATAGCCTTTTTGCTGTGCTAATGCAAGTGCATCGTCAAAACTCATATTATCATCAATCATTTTTGTCAAAATGAAGTTAGTAGTTCCGTTTAAAATACCGATTATTTCAGAAAATTGATTTGCCGCTAAACATTGAGAAATCGGTCTGATAATCGGAATACCGCCGCCAACACTTGCTTCAAATAAAAAGTTCAAATTATTTTCATAAGCAATCTGCAACAACTCATGACCGAATGTTGCTACCAACTCTTTATTTGATGTAACAACATTTTTACCGTTTAACAGACATTTTCTTACAAAATCATAAGCCGGTTTAGTACCGCCCATACATTCTACAACGATTGAAATTTCATCATCATTTAAAATGTCTTCAAAATTTGTTGTAAATCTGTTTGCCAAAGGACTGTCCGGAAATTCGCGTAAGTCGAGAATCTTTTTAATATTAATGACCTCTTTTGACTTTTTTGAAATACTTTCGTTGTTTTGTAACAAAACTTCAACTACTCCGGAGCCGACTACACCGTGTCCCAAAATTGCAATATTAATCATTGTTGTCTCCTAACCTATTACTTGACTTAATGTGATTACACCGTCAAGCTTACATATTTTATTATACAAGTTTATATTATCATCAACATTTTCACACGAAACTGTAACAGTAAATGATGCTCTTCCGCCGGTCGGCAAATCTTGATTAACAGTTAATATATTAGCACCGAACTTATAAAGATGTGTCAGCACCCCGGAAAGCACACCGGGTGTATCAGACAGCACACCTTGAAATGTTATTATCTTACCAAGAGAATTATTATACTCAGATACATAATCTCTATATTTATAATAAGCACTTCGTGAAATTCCTGTTATTTTTACCGCTTCGCTTGCATTTTTTGCAATACCCAAAGCAATTAGTTTTTTCGTTTCAATTACTTTCAAATAAATTTCAGGAACGATGCGACTATCTATTAACAACATGTTTTCCAAAAAGTCCACCTACCAAAAACACTTGTATTTCAATCGAATACATTATATCACATTAAATTCATCATTTCAATTATTTGTTACACTCAAAAAGAGATAATATTTATTCAAAAAACTGTAAAAAAATATGTAAAATATACAAAAAATTTAAAACACATCGCAAAACCGATATGTTTTAAATTTAAAATTATATAATTAGTCTTCGCAAACAATAACAGTCACATCGGGATGAAATTGCAAAATTGAAGCAGGAACGTTAGGAGTAACAGGCCCTTCAAGAGCTTGTTTAAGTATTTCAATTTTGTTTCCGCCTGCAACCAACAAAACTTTTTTTGCTTGCATAATCGCTTTTATGCCAATAGTAATTGCACTTTTAGGTACTTCATCTATGCTGTTAAAAAATCTTGCATTTGCATCAATTGTAGATTCATCCAATTTAACAACATGAGTGTTTGTCGGGAAATGGTCATCAGGTTCATTAAATCCGATATGACCGTCAAGTCCGATTCCAAGAAGTTGCAAGTCTATTCCGCCATAGTTTTCAACTACTTTATCGTAACGGATACATTCTTGTTGCATATCACTTGCAACACCGCTTGGTACATTGGTATTGTTTTTATCAATATTAATATGATTAAACAAATTAGTATTCATAAAGTAACGATAACTTTGGTTATCGTTTTCAGATAAACCGACATATTCATCAAGATTGACACTTTTTACTTTAGAAAAATCAATTTCTCCGTTTTTATTTTTCTCAATCAGTTTCTGATAAATACCGACAGGGCTTGAACCGGTCGCAAGTCCCAAAACACAATCGGGTTTTTGTTTTACTTGTTGTGCAATAATTGATGCTGCTTCATCGCATAATTGCTCATACTTTTCAAAGTTTAAAATCTTCATATACTAAAATTCCTCACTCAAACATTCTACTTTACATACTTTGAAACAATGTCCTTCATTTGATTCCACTTTTTCTCCATATCTTCAACAAGTTTAAACTGTGTACGCGCTCTTACTAAATTATGATCATCATATTTAATCTTAAAATATGTATCTCCGTCAAGATAATCAGTCAGGAATCTCATGCCACATTCAATAGTCATCATTTTTGCTCCTTCAGGAAGAAGCATAATTTCTTCGTTGGTTAATTTATTGTCGCAGCCTTCAAGATAACCTTCTACATAAGTTTTAAACATTTTAATATCTAAACTTACTTTACTCAGGTCTTTCTCATCTTCTGCTGCAGTATTTGCTCCAAAACGAATTGAGTCGCCGAAATCGTTAACTGAAAATCCCGGCATAATTGTATCCAAATCTATTACGCACAATGCCTTTTTAGTGTCTTTATCCAATAAAACATTATTACATTTTGTATCGTTGTGCGTAACTCTAAGCGGCAATCTGTTCGAGTTATATGCGTCATATAAAACAGAATAAAAGTCTTTTCTTGCGTTTACAAACTCTATTTCTGCCTTAACTGAGTCAGCTCTTTTAACAACATCATTCTTACATGAGCGTACAAAAGTTTCATATCTTTTAGGAGTATTATGAAAATCAGGTATAACTTCATATAATTCATTAGCAGGAAAATCATTCAATAAATTTTGAAATCTTCCGAAGGCAACACCGCATTGTTTAAATTCATCTAATGTTTCAGGCAAGTCAAAACAATATGAATTTTCAACAAAATCATACATTCTCCAGGTATTACCCAATTCATCAAGATAGCAAATATCATCATCAGTCGTTTTCACAATACTCATTACCGATCTGCCATCATTTACTTTTTGATTTAAAAAAGTGATTACTTTTTTGATGTTTTCAAGCAAATCATTTGGGTTTTTAAAAATAGATGTATTTACACGTTGAAAAATATATCTCTTTAAATTATTGTTTTCGCCTGAACATACAACTAAAAAAGTCGAATTAATATGTCCGTTTCCGTACGGTTCACAACTTACAGGTTCAGATACAGTCTTAAAATGCGACAATGCCTTTACCGCTAAATCTTTTAAATTATCAGTCAAACTATTTCCCCCTATTATTTTCTGTTTATAGTGAAATCCGGAATTTCAACCGGTTTACTGCCATTTTTTATGCTTTCTTCTGAAAGCGGTGTAATGCACATCCATGCAGCAGCATCATAAACATCTATATCCATCGTCAGACCTTGTTGCAAATTTGTGAAAAAGGCCTCATGTGTCAAAAAGTCAATACCGCCGTGTCCGTCTGTTCTTTCTGCGGCTAACGCTTTTTTCCATATATCGCTCTCGTATTTTTCTTCATACTTACTTGCGTTACCGCCGCAATCGGTGCGCCAGGTTAAGTCGAAATCCATATCTTCTTTGCTGTCAATAAATACAGAATCTGTTGCTTCATCATACATACCGTTAGTTCCTCTGATATTAAATCCGCGGCTGTAAAATCTGGGCAAACTTGTGTCTAATGTTAATGTAATAGTTTGTCCCTGTTCACATTTAATTACAGTTGTAACTATGTCGCCCTGAGCAAAAACAGTATTCATTAAATCTTCTCTGTCGGGCATATTTTTTTCAATATAATCATGTAAGCCAACAGATTTTGAAGCAGTTGAAGTTAAATATAACATTCTGTTGTTTTTATTAATACCGAGAACTTTCGCGATTGGACCTAACTCATGTGTAGGATAGTTTTCGCAGTTTCTGTTTTTATAATTATTAAATCTGTAATGGCGTTTTTCCTGACCGGTTGTAACCTCAGGTCTTAAGTCATGATGGTAACCGCCGGATGCATGTACAATTTCTCCGAACAAGCCTTCTTCAACCATTTTCTTGACCATAAGTTCGCGTCTGCCGTAGCAGCAGTTTTCTAAAAACATAAACGGTGTTTTTGTGTCTTCATAGGCTTTTACCAATCTAAAGCAATCTTCAATACAATAAGCACCGCAAACTTCCATTCCGACCGGTTTACCTTTTTGCATTGCATAAACAGATGAATCAACATGATTATCCCATGCAGAGTAAACTAAAACAGCCTCAACTTCATCATAATCAATAAGGTCTTTATAATTTTCAAATTTCTTCGGAGTTGTTCCCTGTGCTTGTTCGACAATTGAGCAACCTCTATCCATTCTGTCTTCATACAGGTCGCATACTGCAACAATTTCTGCCATTCCGAGCGGTAAAACAACTTCTCTTAACAAACTTGTACCGCGTTTTCCAAGACCGATAATACCAACTTGCGTTTTCATAATTATACCACCTTTACATTTTTAAGTCAATATGCTACAATTTACTTGCAGTTATATACTGCTTTAATTTTAATTATATAAAACTATTTCTATATATCTATACGCAAAAAGACAAAAAATGTATAATTTCAGTCAATAAAGGAGTGAATAATCACCTTGTACAAACCTATTAAAATAAATAACAGTTTACAAATCAAACTTTTTTATACTATTTATGAAACTGAATATAAAAAAGACTATATATTCAGCGGTGAATCACACAATTTCTATGAAATCATTTACTTATTGGACGGTGAACTTTGCTTAACTGTAAACAACACCGTGTCTGTTGTAAAATCAGGAAATATTATTGTATTAAAACCGCTTGAGTTTCATAAATTTTATGCAATCAACTGCAACAAGTTAAAACTCCTTATAATTTCATTTGCGCTTGAAGGTGATTTACACGGAGGTATTTTTTCTTTAGACGAAAATGAAAAACTGATAATTTCACAAGTAAGACGATTGTTTCAAAATTCAAGAATAAAAACAAAACCGCTTGTTCTGGAAAAAGCAAAGTTTATTTCTTACAAAAGATGTATGAATGACCCGGTTTATTCACAGCAGTTTAAAAACTGCTTGGAAAATTTAATCTTGGAGATAAGCAGAAAATCGCCTCTAGACTCAAAAGAATTAAAAAACAATGATACTGCAGTATTTGCTGATGCAGTGCATTATATGACTATGAATATTGATAAAAATATATCTATTAGCGAAATTGCTGATGAGTGTTGTATCAGTTTAACAAGACTTAAATATATTTTCAATAAGTTTTGCAGTACAGGAATACATAAGTATTTTTTGAATTTGAAATTAAGCAAAGCGTGTGAAATGCTCTCGGGAGGGCTTTCGATAGGTGAAATTGCAGAAAAACTTAATTTCAGCAGCCAAAACTATTTTTCAATTGTCTTTAAAAGAGAATTTGGCATTTCCCCTACCGAGTTTAAAAAAGAACAACAATAAAAAATGATATGTACCGCATAAGGAATAAACTTTTGCAGTGCATATCATTTTTTGTATTTTATTGTTTATCGAACTCGGGGTTAAATGCGTAAAAATTGCGCGAATTCATAGAATCTGTTTGTTTTCGTAATGCTTCGCCGAAGCGCTGATAATGAACAACTTCTCTTTGTCTTAAAAATTTAATCGGATCTCTAACATCGGGATCGTCAGTAAATCTTAAAATGTTATCATAAGTTGTTCTTGCTTTTTGCTCTGCAGCCATGTTTTCATGCAAGTCTGTTATAGCGTCTCCTTTTACAGCAAGTGCATTTGCGTTAAAAGGCACACCGGAAGCAGAGGACGGATAAATTCCTATTGTATGATTTACAAAATAAGAATCGAAACCTGATTTTTTAATTTCTTCCGGTGTTAAGTTTCTTGTAAGTTGATATACAATAGCGCCTATCATTTCCAAATGTCCTAATTCCTCAACACCGATGTCGGTTAATAAAGCCTTTTGTTCTTCAAGCGGCATTGTGAATCGCTGTGATAAATATCTAAGAGAGGCACCAAGTTCGCTGTCTGCTCCGCCATATTGTTCAATTATCATTTTTGCCAAAGCAGCGTTTGGTCTTTTAATTTTTACTGGATATTGCAGTTTTTTCTCGTAACAAAACATTATGCGTTTACCTCCCAAGGCCAAGGTCCTCTAACCCATGCATCAGAAGTATTCGAATAAATGCTTGATGATACCAAAGGTCCGTATTTTTTCTCATATTCTTCTTTTAATTCCTCAAATTGCCTTGTGTATTTATTAAAAACCTCGGCAGCCGCTCTGTTATCAGGATGTGTATCTAAAAACATCCTTGTTTCCCAGGCAGCAAATTGAGCAGACGATAATCTTCTTAAAAGCATTTGTTGTTCACTCATTATTTTGCACCTCTCTCAAAAGGTTTGTTTAAGTCCATAAACAATGTTCCGTTTTCAAATGCTTCATCTTCATCATATAGCGAAGAAAACTCTTGAACCGGCACATAAGCCATCGCAAGAACTGCATCTTTTATAGGTTCAGCACCTTGTGTAGCAGGTCTGTCTGTATTAGTTATTGTAATTTGCATTGTTTTCATACTCCATAAATTTTTGCAGGAGGTTTTACTCCTACACTCATAAATATGTACAAACCTGCATAAATGTTAAAAAGCATCGAAATTATGAACTGCCCCAAATTGTACGGACAGCACAAAAAAGCACCTAATGGTAGATAAAATTAAATTTTAAGCAACAAACTGATTTCGTTTTTCAATCGGAGTCAGTTTTGTTTTTAATTGAATTCTTTC
>JAXJSP010000053.1:0-17889 GCA_036310005.1 Acutalibacteraceae bacterium
CTTTCAATTCTAATATCTCTTTCTCATGTTTTTGAATCTGTGTATATTCTCTTGGCATACAAATTCCCCCTATGGTAGTTCCATTAATTCTACCATAGGGGGCTCTTTTTTTCTATTGTCCGTTTTTACTGGACTTGTTCAATTAATCGATGCTTTTTAATTAATATCTCCAAGATGTATCTATATCCGAAATATCTTCATTATATATAAAATTATGAATATAAGCAGTTGTTAAATCGGTATCATAAAGCCATACCCATTGTCCGTCATAAATTCCACCGTAAGTATATTGATAATACTCATTATCGGAATCGGTTACAGGGAATGTATTTGCTGTGAATGAAGTATCATCAGTAATTAAATCAGCATAATTGATTATTGTTTCATAATCAAAAGAAGTTTTTACGGTATCAAGCATAGTTTCAACAAATTTCGGAACTTCATCGGCTGATAAATTTTTAATTTTATTAAGCAAAATTTTTAAAACATTCCTTTGGCGCTGTGTTCTTATAACATCGGAATCAATTTGTCTCACCCTTGCATACTGTACAGACTGCATACCGTTCAAATGAACATTACCCGATTCTTCAACAGGACAACCGTTATCATAAAGTTTTCCATAGTCCATATTATTCATATTGTTCCTCTCGGCTTCGCTGATTTTAATATCGATTCCGCCTAAATAATCAATAACTTTTTCAGCCTGTTTGAAATTAACTGAAATATAATCTTTAATATTCAAATCATAAACTTGATTTAAAGTATTAATTGCTAACTGCGGTCCGCTTGTTTTATAACCGTCAAGTTTATAAATACTTCCGTAATAATATGAAGCATTAATTTTTGTATTAACAACATCACCGTCAGGTAAATCAATTGGCACATAACTATCTCTTAAAACAGAAGATATTTTTGCTGTTTTCTTTTTGGTATCAACAGAAATAATCATTATTGAATCGCATCTGCTTGTGTCGTTTTCCGAATAGTCAATACCGAATAATGCGATGTTTTTAATATTTGAATCATTATATTTAAAATCTTTACTTATACCGAGTTGTTTAATATCCAGTCCGCCGGATGTTTCATAAACAGGCTCTGCTTTCTCTTTTGATGATGCTGCTGAACTTACATTAATCTGACTGATTACTTCCCTTTCAGGTTCTTCTGCTTTACTGCAAGATACTGCACACATAATTAATAAAACACCTAATATTATACTTATTACTCTTTTCATAACCTACTCCCCAATTTTTACACTTTCATTTATAATAAAAATCTATTATTTATTATAAATAATCTGTATTTAATTATAATGCCAATAAATTAAATTAGCAATATGTAATTATAAGATTTTGCCTATCATTATTAAAAATATAAAAAAACAAACGCAATCAAATAATTTGAAAGCGTTTGTTTTTATATCAATTATAATTATATTATACTACAACACCGTTGCGAACTATGTACCATTTTCCGTTATATTTTACATTAGTATTCGCATTGAAATTAACTTTACCGTTTTGTACATAGTACCATTTGTTATTATACTTACAAAGAGTTGTAGCATTAAAATCAACCCTACCGTTCTTTACATAGTACCAGGTGTCGTTGTATTTAACAAGTGTAGTATCTTTTACAGTTTTACCACCCTTTACATGATACCAAACGCCATCATACTTAATTAAAGTGTTGTCCTTGGTTACTTTACCGTCGTTGACATAGTACCAAGCACCATTGTATTTAATAAGCGTCGTTTCGTAAAAGTTCACCTTGCCATTCTTTACATAGTACCAAATATCATTATATTTAAACAGAGTAGTTGTGTTAAAGTTAACCTTGCCTTTTCTGACATAGTACCATTCATCATTATATTTGCAGAGTGTCGTTGCATTAAAGTCTACTTTGCCATTTTTAACATAGTACCATGAACCATTATACTTACAAAGTGTAGTCTTTTTAACTTTTTTACCATTTTCAGTATAATACCAAGTACCATTTTGTTTTACTAAAGAAACTTTCTTTTTGGTCGCAGCATTATTAGAGTCAATAAACTTAAGAGAAGTGTTTGCTCTGTTTGCATATAACGGGTTAATATTTAAATATGTATTGTCAATTAAAATATATGGTACCTGTTGATTAATCGGGACATAAATACCAAGCCAAACATCTTCACTTGTTCCGGGTTGAATTGTTACATCTCTAACACCTTTTCTTCCATAATCATCAGATAAAGTTGCTGTTTCAGCTACATACATCTTATTACCTGTGTATTTATACATGCCAAACGGGCTAATAACAGAATCAGCTTTCAATTCGCTCGAACCGGTATTTGTTATTGTAAATTTCATTAGATACCAATGGGAATTATAACTAGCCGGTGCATTATAAAAGTTTTCTTCGAGTATTATATCATTCGCAGTATCACCGGTATAAAGACTGCTTAATACAACATTATAGTTTTTAAATATAGTTTTTTTCCATGCACTTCTTGCAGTAAACACTGTATTAGTAGTTGCTTTTTGATAACCGTTTTGTACGCACGAAAAACTTTCTTTGCTACCTGTGTATTCATTATTACCTTTAACGTTTCCTAAATCATCTTTTAAGTACATATACACTGTATCAGTTGTAGGCGCAGTATGCCAACTATAATAACTATAAAATCTTTTTGTTATAACTAATTCGTATTTGCCGGGTTTGTATCCTTCAGTATCGACACTCAGAGTGTAATAACGAATACTGCTTTCATATCTATTGTCGATTTCGGAAACTTTATTACCAACTATTTCTCCATCAGGATCGTATAAATTAAACTCTAATTCTTCATAATTGAATTCCGGAAAGTATGTCATTGTTATAGGTACTTTTTCACCTACGGAAGCTTCGACTGGATATCCAAAAAGCCATGGATAAGAAGAAGCACTCGCTGTAATCGGTACAGTAACAAGAACCGACAATAAAATTACTGTAGATAAAACAACACTGATAATTTTTTTCATTTCTATAACCTCCTATTTTTTAACATTATTAATTATCAATATTTATTAAAGATTAACTAAAACTACCCTACTTATACTAAAAAATGCGGCTACCGAAGTAACCGCATAAAAAACGCAAACTCCGATAGTCGCAAAACAAACTCAATGTGAAATAAGGTATATAAAACACACTTAAACCAATGGAGGGAATTTGCGTTTTTGTCAAATTCATCTCCATTAGTTTATGCAAAGTAAAGCGTAATATCCTATAAAAAGAAAATACACCTGATTTCACACATTATTAAGTTTGTTTTGCGCAGATATTATAACATGTATGTGTTTTATTTGCAATATTAATAAATAATTATTTTTTAATAGTAAGTTTTTTAACCTCAACTGCAGGCGGAAAATCAATGGTAATATCGCGTTTTCCGTCTTCAATTTCAAGTTTTCGTTTAATAATAATCACATTACCTTGAGTCCCCTCAACAGAAATTGAAACAATATGTTTTTCGTCTATTTTAAGACTAATCGTACTTTACGCCAAACTATCCGCATTTGAAACAAGTTCAAAAATATAAACATTATCTCCGCCATATTCTACCGATTCAAAGCGGTCACCTGATTTTATGTTTTCAGCTACAAATACATCTTTCATGTTTTCATCATTGATTTGCTCAAAATTCGGTTTTGTGCATCCACCGTCAACATATTTTAAAAAAGTAGGCGAAGTCATAATATATCTTAAAAGATTTTTTGCGCATCTCTGTAAATCACTACGGACAATATAACCTTCTTTTAAACCTTCAAGAATATTATGAGATTTGTTTTCGGCAGATTCGCAAACCATATAGACATCATTTTGAGCACGAACCAATGCTTTAAGATTCTCTTTTGCACCCTCCTGACCTCCGCGCCAAACATATAAAAGAGCGCTGATTTTATTTTCGTCCATAAATGAAAGGTCAATCAAATTACCTACATTTAAGACAACTACGGTTTTTTCAAAGGCACTTGATACATTTTTTACAAGTTCTTTTTCTTCATTGGATAATTTATAACTGCCATCAACATTACAGTTATCTTTACTTTCACCGGCAGTTCTTCCTAAAACAATAACTGCGACATCATTTTTCTTTGCAAAACTATCAGCCATTGAGGTTGTAACCGGCATTTCTTTTTGAGACCATGGCTCAGATGCACAACCTTCTCCGTTATCATAAGGGTTATCTGCTATCCAATTTTTATATATCTTTACTAAATCATTATCAATTTCAAATACACCGTTTTCTTTAAAAGAGTCCCAAATCACCGGCGCTTTTTCAACTCTTACCAAGCCGCCTGAACCTGTGCCGCTTTTAATATAGCCTTCCTGGTTTCTGCCGAAAAGTGCAACTTTACTTCCCTTTTTCAAAGGCAATACTCCGTCATTTTCAAGCAAAACCGAGCCTTCTGCCGAAATTTTTCTTCAAAGAGGTTTAAGTTCTTGTACCGCAGAAAATTCATTTTCACATATATTTAAACCACAAACTGTTTTATCTTTATTAATAATCATATCGACACACCTTTTATTTAAAAATCACTAAATCAATTATAGCATATATACAACAGAAATCAACTAATACAAAGCAAAGATTGACAAAAAAATAACAGTACTGTCTGTATGACAATACTGTTATTTAATATGTTATATTATAAATATTCTTAACCCATAATTGCATCCAAAATCAGCATAATACAAAAACCTGCAATTAATGAATATGTTGCGCCTTTTTCATATCCATGAGAATGAGTTTCGGGTATCATTTCATCGCTTATTACATAAATCATTGTACCTCCGGCAAAGGCTAAGAAGAACGGTAAAGCGACACTTGAAATCGCAATTGTAAAATAACCTACAAATGTACCGATAACTTCAACAAAGCCTGTTGCCAGCGCTATAATCAAAGTTCTTGTTTTGCTGACGCCGGCGCTCAGCATTGGTGCTATTATGACCATACCCTCGGGTATGTTTTGTAAGGCGATGCCGCCGGCAACTGTTAAAGCATCCGATATATTACCGGTGCCGAAACTAACACCTGTTGCAATACCCTCAGGGAAATTATGAATTGCAATAGCAAACACAAATAAGAGAACTTTATTTAATTTATCCGTATTAATACTGTCTACCTTGCCGACACCGGCAACAGAATGTAAATGCGGAATAAATTTGTCCATTATGCTTAAAAACAGCGCTCCGGCAAAAATTCCCGATATTACTAAAACTGTATTAATAAATCCACCTTTTTCCATAGCAGGAGCAATCAAGCCAAACACAGACGCCGCCAACATAACACCGGCTGCGAGTCCTAAAACAATATCATTAAACTTATGCGGTATTTTTTTAAACAAAAAACCGATTAGAGCACCGACCATTGTTGCACCGCCAACACCAAGTGCTGTAAGTAATACTACTAGCATATATACCTCCAGTTAAATAAAATCAAAATTATTATATGCATAAAGATATTATCATGTCATTGATGCAAACTCTTTAGTTTTTTAACTGATGATGCTAACCAAGGGCAATAGTATTTTACATTTAACTTTAATTTCTTAATAACAGGCATTGATTTATATCTTGATTTATATTCTTTTACCTTTTTTAAATCTGACATAAACACATATAAATCAAAAATACAAGTTTCTTTATAGTCTGCAATTATATCGTGATACTCTTGATGTGTATATTCATCAATTCTATCAAGCATCGCAATATATTCTCGTCTTCTTTCGACATATAACTCGGGGTTATGGCGCCATTTCCAGGTAAGAGAGTTTACGCTGTTAATTCTATATGCGCTCATTAATTTATCAAAATAATGTATTTTACCTTGCAGCGCCATAAATACTGCTAATGCATAATCAGCGTTTACACATTTACCTTTAAACGGAATAGATGTATCAGGAAAAAGTTTACTTACATACATTACCGAATTTGTCGCAAAACTCCAACCGTGCAAAATTTCTTTCATACTCAAATCTTTTTCTTCGTTGAAATTTGCAAAAAACTTGTTTTTAAGAATCTTACCGTTTTCATCAGCATAATAAGCAGCGTGCGCGCACAAAGCACAATCAGGATGTGATTCCATATAATCAATCTGCATTTGTATTTTATTCTCATCTGTCCAGAAATCATCGCCCTCACAAACAGCGACATATTTTCCCTCTATGTATTTTTGCAGAATTTCAGCACGGATATATACGCCCTTTGACCATTGATTTTCTTTTTGATAAATAGGAATGATTTTGTCGGGATATTTGTTTTCAAACTGCTTAATAATTTGAGCCGAATTGTCAGTAGACGCATCATCGTGAACAACTATCTGATATTTATAACTGCATTTTTGATTAACTAAACTCTCTAAACATTTTGCAATATATTTTTCGTGATTATATACTGTACATAAAACAGTCAGCATTACTTTATTATTATCGGGCATATTTATCTCCTTAAATTTTATAGTACTACTTTAACATAAATACAATTTGTTTTCAATCACAAAAAAAATTTAATATAATTGACAAATAAGATTATTAATTTTATAATCTATAAAAATTAGGAGTGATGAAAGTGGTAGAAGTTTTAGAAATATTAATGTTAATTTGTTTTGGTTGTTCCTGGCCGAATAATATCATAAAATCTTTAAAAACAAAATCAACAAAAGGAAAAAGTTTAACATTTTTAATTCTAATTGATTTAGGTTATGCCTTCGGTATTACAGCAAAAATATTGTCGCCTGAATTTTCGTGGTTTGTACTATCTGTATATATACTGAATCTGATTATGGTAACAACTGATTTAATATTATATTTTCATTATAGAAAAAGAGAAAAATCGTTATAAAAAAGTGCTTGAGGAAACTCAAGCACTTTCTTTATTTTGATGTAAAGCCGATTAGTTGTAACCATCTTTTTACTTCTTCAAGCCAGCGATGATTATATATATTACACTCCATACTTGACTCACCTTGCGGCAAAACCTGTGCATCACATGTAGATAAACCATGTCTACCGTAAGGATAAATATGTAATTCAAAAGGTATTTTGCATTTTTCAAGAGCCGATGCATAAATCAGACTGTTTCCAACAGGAACACTATTATCTTCAGTTGTATGCCACAAAAAAGTAGGAGGCGTTTTTTCACTTACAAGCCTGTCAGTAGAAAATTTATTAATATCTTCATCGGTAAGTTCTTTTTTACCTGATACACGCTCAAAACTAACTTTGTGAATAAATCTTTCTTCGGCGCTAATTACAGGATAACATAAAACACATGCGTTTACTCCCTTGCTTTCAGGAAAAACTTTTCTGACTTCATCGCAATCAAAACTGTTAGTATAATGTGATGCCAGATGTCCGCCTGCTGAAAAACCGATTATAACTAATTTATCAGTATCAATATTCCACTCATCTTGTTTTGAATAAATCAATTCAATCAACGCCGCAATTTCAATTAATTGTGTAGGAAAAGAATGATTTACAACAGAATAGTTTATGATGAAAGTATTATAGCCTTCGGATAAAAAATTCAACGCTATAGGTTCAGCCTCTAATCTTGAACATTGCATATACGCACCGCCCGGACAAATAATCATAGCCGGGCGCTTTTGATTCTCTTTGCCGATTTCAGACATATTAGTTTGTAAATACATTTCAACTACAGGGTCTGTATCATCAGGCAAAACATCAGTAAATATCTCTTTTAAGTGAATTTTTTCAACAATCATTAAAATCACGCTCCGCTATTGTTTATTTTTATAACATAATTCGTTATTGCATTTTCCGGTTGAGTTTAACTCTATCAAATTATTAATAGTTGTTTCTGCGATATTTTCAAGGGCTTCCTGAGTTAAAAATGCCTGATGTGATGTAACAATTACATTCGGCATTGAAATCAGGCGCGCCAATGTATCATCTTCCATAATATGACCGGAGTTATCTTCAAAAAACAAATCTGATTCTTCTTCATACACATCAAGACAAGCAGCCCCGACTTTACGAGATTTTATTCCCAAAAGTAATGCTTCCGCATCAACTAAAGCACCGCGTGAAGTGTTTAATAAAACAACTCCTTGTTTACAAATTGAAAGCGCTTTTTCATCAATTATATGATAGGTGTCTTCTGTTAAAGGACAATGTAATGAAATTATATCGCTGTTAATAAAAAGTTCTTCTAATGTAACATATCTGACGGTATCTCCGTTATCTAATCTGTCAACCGGATACTTATCATACGCTAATACTTTCATTCCAAAACCACAGCATATATCTATAAACGCTCTTCCAATACGACCTGTACCTATAACCCCCACAGTTTTTCCGTGTAAATCGAAGCCCGTAAGACCTGATAGGCTAAAATTAAAATCGCGCGAACGAATATATGCTTTATGAATTCTACGTATTGAAGTAAGCAGCATAGCAATTGTATGTTCCGCAACAGCATAAGGAGAATACGCGGGTACATGTACGACGTGCAATTTACCGCAAACATGCTTCATATCTATATTATTAAAACCGGCACAGCGTAACGCTATTGTTTTAACTCCGAGTTCACATAATCTGTCTATGACACTTGAATTAACAGTATCGTTTACAAAAACGCAGACAGCATCCTGTCCTTGTGCTAATTCTACAGTATCTTCATTCAGTTTCGTTTCATAATATTTAATTTTTATATCAAACTGATTCGCATATTTATCAAAAGACGGTTTATCGTATTGTTTTGCATCAAAAAAAGCAACTTTCATTTTCATCTCTCCTTTTTTTGTATTATAACCTAAGTATGGTTAAAAAATCAAATATTTATCATAATATAATTCAAACATTTGTATTTGAAAAAAACAAAAGCACCTCAATGCAAAAATGTGCATCAAAGTGCTAATAGTAAACAGATATACTAATTCTGATTTTTTATTTGCTGTGTCCGTATAAAAGGATACACAACGAGGGTATCTCCGTCAAGATTTTCCTTATGCATATCAATCCGGGTTATTTGACGATTTTCGTATGTTGTATAATAATAAATTCCTTTATCTGCATTACAACAGGAAGTATAAATAGTCATCTCAAGTTGACCGTCTCCGACATCGCAACAGCCTCTTTGTTGTTCAACAGAACCTAATATATGAAAGATTTGCGACAGTCCTTCTTCATCCTTATTTGAAGAGACGGAGTTAAGTTTAGTAAAAGCCGCTCTTACAAAACGCGACTGCGATGATAAATCTCCGGGCAAACCTAAACCACCCATTCCCCTGCTATAAGCTTTTAAATCAAGTTTTTTTGAAAAACTATTATTAGGTGATTTCGCAGATAGATGCATATAGTTATTAAGATTAAACATCTGTATATCAAACGGAGGATCATTAGCAAGTACCCCTGCTTGATTTTCATATATCGCAAGTCCGCCTCTCAGCGGTTCAACGGTTACTGCAGAATTCTTATCAGCAATTATCCAATGCAAATTTGCAGCAGGCAATTTATCGCTGAAATCAATATCGGCAATATTAAGATTTTTTAGTAATTCACAAGCTTCCGATACATCCTTACAGGATGACAGTATTAAAGGTATCATCTCAAAAGGAGCAGCGTTATTTTTTTCGGGCATAACATCAGGATAATAAGCGCTGTTAACAAAATTCAGCCCCGCCATGCAAAGTCCATTTTCGTTTACAGCATCATAATAAAGCGGATAATTATCGCTGATGCAAGCAACACCGAGCATAGCATAATGGTTCTTTTTTTCATTAAAATACCTAAACGACAAAGGAAAATTTCTCGGAGTAAAAACTATATGCTCTCCGTAAGAAAATTCATAGTCAAGATTTCTTCCAAAAAAGAATGAGTCACAATTATAAGTAACTGCTGTACACATTTTGCCACCTCAAAGTAATTAGTATCACTTAAATTATACCCACAAATATAACAGTTTTCAATATTAAAGAAGAAATTCATTATAAGTCTGATACTCTTGCGACAATTTTAAACATTAATTTAAATTAAAAAGTTGTACCCTTTTTAATTACACCTCAATTTGTTTTTTTGTCCAGCCGCAATCTTCGTAAGTATTGCCTTCAAAACTGATTCTTCTGAGCATAACTGCCGCTCTTTCATATTCGGAACAGCAATCACCCCAAACAAAAGTTTTTGCACCTAAACATTCAGCACAGTCCACAATGCTTGGTGTATATTTATTCAATGTGTGCCAGGTGGTAAGCATTATTCCAAACATATTATTTTGAGTAACAGTTTTTATATAAGCAGCGTAGTTTTCTTTCTCATACCAAGGAGCGCCCATACAATCACGACCGCAGTTTTTAAGTGAATCGAGTGTAGGAATCGGTGTGTCCTTGCAGTCATACTGCCAGTCAATAAATATAGTAGATTTTGATGTCGCGTTACGCAAAGCCTCTACTTCATCAGCCTCACCGAATGCGGCAAGACAGTCCGGATATTGTTCCTTTTGCAAAAGCATATCTACCCACATCAACGGGCGTCTGCCCTCGCTTTCAACTTCTTCTGTAAGTTTTTTAAGGTATTCAGGCAAATAATTTTTACGCAATTTATCATTTCGTCCGATAAAATGAGCCTCGTCGCAACCAAGATGGAAATATTCTCCGTCGCCGAACAACTCATAAAGTTCTTTGCGTACTTGACTTAATAGTTTAAATGTATTATCTGAAAGTATGTTCCATGCCCAACCGTCAGGCGTAAAAAGTTCTTGCAAAGCAGGGTTTTGATCAAGCACCACATGTTTACCGTAACAACTTCTCGATGCAGGAGCATGTCCCAACTGATTGAACATAGGTATTGGTTCAATTCCTAAATCTTTACATTCATCAATTAATTCTTTTACTTCATCTTTTGTAAAAGCATTGGGCCACGCAAGTTCCTTTAAACAGTCGTATTTAAGCATACCCCAGAACTCTATAACAATATGTGTGTATTGACACATAGCAGAAAGCCTTATAATTTTTTTGATGAAATATAAATCGTTTTCAGGAAAAACACAAATATGTATCATTCTGTTTTTTATTAAGTATTGACTGTTTTCTTCAGTGTGCTTAACTTTAATTTTATTATCCTCATATTCAAATTTTAAAAGCAAAGCAAAAAAACCGCGCATAAGACCGCCATAATTTTCTCCGACAATGCTAATACCGTTGCTGTCAACCTTTAAAGCAAACTCACAACCCTGTGACAACACAGGCAATTTAGTTGTACCGATTTGAAAAATATACTTATCTGTTACCAGAAAGTCAATTTTACCTTTACCCAAAGTAAAACTTTTCCATAATTTATTTACCGTCTTATTGTCCATTTGATTAAAAACAGTTGCGTTTATGTTGCTATCAATAAAATAATAATTATTATTCAAAATAATCACCTCACAATAATTATAATTTACACATAGGTATTTACAACTTAAAATACAACACAAAAGGTGGATTATTCAACGCTTGAATAATTAAGTAGTCGTGTTATAATAAAATCGAGGTGAAAACAATGTTTTTATACGGAGCAAACCCCATTATTTCAGTTATCGGCGTTGAGCATCTGCATTGGGAAAGCGGTACTTTTGATATAAGTCCGAGAAATTATTCGGCATTAGCATTCAGAATTAAAGGCGACGCAGAAATCACGGTAAAAAATACAAAGTATGTTGCGGGACCGAACAGCGTTTTATATTTGCCTCAGAACTTGGAATACAAGGCAAATTACACGGATACCGAACTAATTGTAATTCATTTTATAACTAAAAATGATGATTTAATTCCCGAGGTATATTCTGCAGAAAACATAGAAGATATTTACAAATTATTTTTGCAAGCGCGAATTTCATGGAAATACAAGAATTACGGTTTTACTCTTAAAATAATGTCAACTCTATACTCAATTCTGGAAAAAATTTTAGAAAACAAAGCAAAAATGTATATGCCGCTAAATTTTGTGAATGCGGTTTCCGATATAGTGTCCAACTTTAAAAGCAGTGATATTTCTGTGAGTCTTATCTGTAAAAATACAGGAATATGTGAAACAAGTTTCAGGGCGTTATTTAAAAAGTATTATGCTAAAACGCCTATTGAATTTATAACTGATTTAAGAATAGATAACGCAAAAAATCTTATTTCAAACGGTATTAGCGTTGAAACCGCAGCGTATGAAAGCGGCTTTAACGACCCGAAATATTTTGCACGAATTGTCAAGAAAAAACTTAATTGTACTCCTCGCGAATTAAAATACTTCGGTAAATAATATCTTTGTCGTAAACGGTTAAGTTATGCAAGTCCTTCTCTTTTACACCGCTTCTTTATTAAAGCAAAAAAGCGAACCCTTTTCCTGTTGTTAAAGGGTTCGTTTTTATATATTTTGTGATTGCTATTTAAAAAAATGTAAAAACCATTAATTTATAATATTTATTGGCAAATCACACCGAATGCTTATTGCATCTTATTTTTTACCTGTTACTTAAAAAATCAAAATTCCGTCACTGTTGTTTTGGGCAGTTTTAAATGTCATTCCGCCTGCGTATCCGCCTCTCTTGATAAAACCTATAAATACTATTTTATCATCCCATACAGCGCCTTTAGGTACAGTACTGCAAGGAATAATTGGATCGTCAGGGATGATCCAGTTACCGAACGGTTCTTTTGAATACATATAGTGCGCTTTTCCGTTTATGCTGTATATCAGGTAATAATATCCGTTGTACTCAATATAATCGGGACATTCCGGCTGGCTTTTGTCGGTATGAGTATAAATTGGTGTTGCACATTCTTCCCACTCGTTTAAGTCTTTTGAAACAAGATGCGCAAGACAACCGTATTCCCCTATGCTTGTAGTAAGGAACATGTGAAAAATTCCGTCTTTGTCCAAAACGACCTTCGGATCTCTTGCAGAATGTAAATTATACTTTTCAGACAATACCATTGAAAAACTCTTATCTTTGCTGAAATGATAACCGTCATCAGAAACGCAACGCTTAATAGGAGCGGGAGCCCCATCTGCCATTCTTACAGTATAAAAAAGGTAATATTTATCAGCATTTTTAATAAATGAGCCTGTGCAAATTGATCCCTCTACAGGGTTATCTGTTTCTATTGCCATAGGGTGTATCTGCCAGCTTTTAAAATCGGCAGTTGAAATGTGTTCCCACTGATGCGCCCCCAAAGACCACTTACTCATATGATGATGGCGGTCTTTTAGATAAAGAACATGAAATCTGTCTTCACACACATATGGCATACAGTCGCCGACAAATACATTTTCTTCAGGTTGCCAACCTTCGGCATTTTCAAATTCTCCGATTACAGACGGTAAAGAGCGTACAGGAAGGGTATATTCTTCAACTTGAATTTGTAGTTTTGAATCAAGAGTATCGCAAACATCAAACAGCCTGTCGCCTGCGGGCCATTCTTCGTCTTTAAGCACAGAGTTTATCCATAGTTCGATTCTGTAAGGCAGAAGTATGATTTCTACTCTGTCATTTAATTCTGCTTTGGCAGTTAATTTAAGCGGCGGTTTTTCATTAAAATCATAATGCACCTGACAAGTCAATACGCCGCCCTCTGTTTTACAAGAGAGCGTTTCTTTACCGTCAGAGTCACGGAAAGAAAAATCTGCTTGCTCGCTTAAACTGAACGATAGTTTTAAATTGTTATTCATATTACTTCCCCCAATGTTTAAGTCCTACGCTTGCTGCTGAAAAAAGCGCCGCACCTAATGCTGCTTCTTCTTTATTGTCTGATACATCAACAGGCAAAGAAAACACATCTGATATTACAGATTTCATAACAGGTATTTTCCTTACAGCATTACCTGATGCGATTATCTGCTTTTTTTCTTTACAGCGAGTGCCTAAATAGTCGTATAATTCACAGCAAATTCCCTTTACAAAACCGAGTGCGAGTTGACCGGGAGTAAAGTTGTCCTCGGTAATATTACTGATTATGGCTTTTTGTGACGGGTTACTGCGTTTGCCTTTAAAAAACGGTTCAACGGTGGGTGTATCTTTACCTTGCGTATATGCTTCAAGGACTAATTTGTTAATAATATCGTATTGAGATGCTACGGGCAAATCAGATGCAATCACAAAACTTCTGAAGAATTTTTCTAGAATTGCGTATGCTTTGCCTCCGCATAATGCCGAACCGCACAAGATGTACTTATCCTTGATTAAAGGTCGAATTTCAAGCATGTCATTCTTATCAAAAGAGTCAGTAACCATTGAAATCTGACTTCCCGTACCAATGTTGACAAGTATTGTATCATCTAAATTATCTACTGCCCCGATAAAACTTGCCTGATTGTCTCCGATTGCAACTGCAACAGGAATGTTTTTATATTTGCCAACAATATGAAAATCATCGGTCGCGTCGGGCAAGATAATATTATCAATTCCAAGTTTAAAAATTGCATCGGTTTTGAATTTTGATTCTTTTGTATCAAACATACCGAAACTTGACGCAACAGAACTGTGCAACAAGGGATAGACAGTATTTGTAAGTTTCATTACTAAATAGTCCATTATACTGCAAAAACTGTATGTATCGGCAGGAACAAGATTATTCAAGCGGTTATAATAGTGAGTTGCAAAACCGAAGCCTGTATAAACCCTCTCACCCGTAAGTTCAAAAATACTATCGCAGTATGTTACTTCGTTTTTTAAGTATTCGTCTGCACGCTTGTCCTGCCAGGTGATTAGGTTAGAAACAGCATTTGAGTTTTTATCAATGTAAACAATTCCGTGCATCTGTCCGGTGATGCCTATCGACTTAACATTTTTGTAGTTATCGGTAATTATTTCAATGAGACGGAGTGCCTTATCACATATAATTGATGGATCCTGCTCATGAAAACAGGAGTTTTTCAATCTGATTTCAGCACCGTTGCTTATTGTGTAACTTTCAACCTGAGTATGATTTACTAAATCAATAACAGTTGCACTGATTGTAGTGCTGCCAAGATCTATACCAACTGCCAACTTATCGGATAATTCTGTACCTGTAACTGAGGTTTCGACAAAGGAGTCAGCCAAATCAAAGCGATTGTTTTTATATGAATCAATCATCTGGGATATATTATCAAATTGACTAAAATGCAAATCGTGTTGGCTTTCGATTTCCTTTTTTCTCTTTTGCAGTAAATCGTCAAGTGTTACCATATTTTCAAACAAAAGTTTAATATCCGAAACACAGATGCCGCACATACGCAAAAATTTAATTTTATTGATTATAAGCACATCATCTTTCGAGTATTCACGGTATCCGTTTTGCTTTCTTGCAACCTTTATTAGTCCCTTTTCTTCGTAAAAACGAATCGCTTTTTTGAAAGTCCGGTTTGCGCTGTAACCTCGCTTATTAACATCTTTCAGATTAACCCCCAGTTTTTACTGTAATCATATTATAAACTATGCCCTAAGGGAAATGTCAATACTTTTTTGATGTATTATAAATAAGTGAATCGGATGCATTTTCATCAGTCAGTTGATAATTGTTTTTTTAATGAAGAATAATGTATGCAATCCGAAATTAATTTCGGTATGAAATCAATCAGAAGGATATACACGATATCGTGAAGCTGTTCTTTTTCGAGTCTATAATATGCATCTGTTTTACCTTCGGAGGAGTGAACTATATATGCAAGAAGCTTCATAAGGTCATCTGAAAGATAACGGTTATCACCGTACACTAAAAGCTTGCCCATAGAGTATTTGTCAGCTATGCTTTCAGCCTTATCCGAAAGCTCTGACTGAAACATAGGCTCACCCATAAAGAGAGAATTTTTACGGATGATATCCGAATAAATATCACCTTTTCCGAGAAGATAGTTTTTGCGTGTTTCCCTGTTACCTATAAAGCTGAAATATGCACTTTCTGTTGTTTTTGTAATCCAATTTTGCTTTTCTGTTTCCGGAGCTTCTTTCCATCCCAAGGGTAAATCTGCAGGACGGAATTCTTCATTCATTATGGCAAGAGTATTGAGAAACTGATAGTTCAGCTCAATAGTGTCGGGTGTATATTCTCTGTCCTTACCTGAAATATAAAGGGCGTGCTTGTACTTTCTGCAGCGGTACATATACTCTTTCCACGAAAGACCGTTTTCCGTCATCCACCCGAAGCCCTTGAACATACTTTTTGTAAGGATAATATCAATATCGGCAGGATTATGCTTAACACCGAAAATATCCGTGATAAACGGTACACCGATTTCTTTGAAAAGCGAAGCAAAATCTACTTCGTGAACTACACCCTTTATATACGGCAGACGAATCTGAAATGAGTGGTGTCCTTCTTCGAGCTTTCCTGCGAGCCTTGGTGAAATCAGACCCTCACCGTCAAACTCTGTTATCTTGACATCTGTTTTCTTCTGTACTCTTGTATATACACGCACAGGGTTGTTTGTGCCGTCATCGGTTACGGTAATAACATCAACATCTTTTACAACTGATTCAGGATTATCAATAACAATAATGCTCTTTTCGGAAAGGATATCTTCATCGTTATATCTTTTACCGCTTGTGAAAAGCAGAGCGTTATATGCGTAAAGCTTACTGAGTTGACATTTGCCGATAGTCATACCCAGCATCATTCTTTCCTTAAGTGCCTCATAAATATCCGAGCGTACAAATGAAAGTCTGTTGTCACGGCTCATGGATGCAGAGCGTTCAAAGGCGATATATGTCATATCCTCTTTGCCGAAATTAAGCCTTATACCCTTCGGCTTGAACATTTCTTTAGCAAGCTCCTGCAATTCAAGTATTCTGCCCACAGGCATACGGTTGAATATACCCGTGAAATCAACATACACAAAAACATCATGAAGAGCCTCGCATATCAGCTCATTATTGCGAAAATCATCTCCGCAAAGGATACACATAGCCTGATGAAAAATCGGGCAGTCATCCTGCAGAGTATTTTCTGTGCGATATTCATTCGGGATAGATGTTGAATCAAAACAGAAATCATATCCGTCGTCGGTTTTGCGGGCGGTTGAAATTATACTGAGTGCCGAAATTTCAGGTATCAGATACTTTTTATTTTTCATACTGTTCTCCCTGATAATTATTGATTGTTTTCAGTATATCACAGGAAAATATATATTGCAATCATTATTATAATAACTGCCCCCACCAATTAGTTTTCAGGTGGAAGGAAAGCATAGTAGAGTGAGGCAAAACGGCAAAGAAAAACTGCCCTCACGGGGAGAGCAGTTGAAAGATTATGTGTGTCAACTAACGTATTGAATATAGCCAATAATAAACAGGTGCAGAGGATAGTATATGTAAAAAAGCCATTTCATAATTTTGTTTATCTTTGGGCTTTGCCCTCTCTGTCCGTTATACATCATAATAACCGGTATTGAAAAGACAACCCCCATTTGTATAATTCCGTACAGCTTATCAAGTGCAAAGAAATATACAACAGAATAAATGGCTACATAAAACATCATCCATAACATTTGCTTTTTGAAATTTCCTCTGTTCGTACCGATCGCCATAATACAAAGACTTGCAATGCAGCTCCAATCACTCGGAAAAGTAATAACGCAAATAAGCAATACAAGAATAACTTTTATGCTCGCCTTTATTCTTTCGCTGTTTACAACACGGAGCATTACCAAACCCCATGCAAGAGACCACATAACACTTGTCTGATTAAAAATATCACCGTAATAAAACGGGATGAAGGATTTCCAATCAACGAAACTTGAAGAAGCAAATATGTAGGCAAAATGCGATATAAACGCAAACGCAAATAACCGCATAGTGTATTTATTTATATTTTTGGTGTAATGATAACCTTCTGCTATGAAATAACACATAATCGGACAAGTAAGTCTGCCGATTATATGCAGAACAACAGGGATAACC